>MHXZ01000107.1 GCA_001825665.1 Planctomycetes bacterium GWF2_41_51
GAAAGAAAAAAAGTTAATAGTAGAATGAGCGTAGTGGAGCCGAAAAAGCTCTCTTAGAAATGAACTTCTTTTGTGCCATTCTTGCTGACGACATACATGCCGCCGAAGGCGGAGAAAATTGAGAGTAGAGAGTCGAAAGTTGAGCAGAACGAAACGGACGAGATTTGAGATTTGAAATTTTCCCAAAGGGATGCCTAACGGCAGAGATTTGAGAAATAACGAGTCGTCGCACCCCCCGATTACTCGAGGGCAGGCTTGACTGCTAAACGAATTGCGAATGTTGGGCGGCATGAAGACAGAGATTGCCACGCTTCGCTCGCAATGACCCTGATAAGGATTGCATAAATTCAATCCTACAGGGCAGGCCCCAGTTAGAAGATGCTTACAGCACTTATCTAATGGACAAGCATTGAAGATTGAACCCGCTGGCAGGCAAGCGGGCTAAATACGGTTTAATTCTTGACCCCAGTAAGATTTCTTCAAGAATCATAATCATAATACAATGGCAATCTTCTAAAAATCGTATTGGCGTCTGGAAACCTTTAAAGAAATCACGGGGCAGGCACGCATAAGAAGCATAAAGTTAAAAAAACAGACAATGTATTTTTCTTTGACATTATGGGGGTATTGGAATACACTTTGGGGTTTAGAATTGCAGGCAGAATGCGCTTTTTGCAGGCGAATGTAAGTAGTTAATATAAAAGAACATAGAACGCAGAACTTAGAACGTAGAAGGCGTAAATTCGAAATACGAATGTCGAAAATCGAAACCCTGATATGATGCAAAACATCTTACAGGGCAGGCAATATCAAATTACGAAAATTCAAAATATTAAAACAGGAAATATTGAGTAAAAAACATGGATGAGCAAAAGAAATCGGAACGGGTAGAAGATATACGAATCTTAGAGGAGATGAAGAATTCGTATATGAATTATGCAATGAGCGTTATCGTATCGAGGGCACTGCCGGATGTACGAGACGGACTCAAGCCTTCGCAGAGACGTATTCTTGTCGCGATGAATGACCTTAACCTCGGGCCGAGAAGCAAGCACAGAAAATGCGCGAAAATCGTCGGCGATACTTCAGGTAACTATCATCCGCATGGAGACCAGGCTACTTATGGAACGCTGGTTCGCATGGGGCAGGACTGGAATATGAGGCATACGCTCGTTGACCCGCAGGGAAATTTCGGAAGTATCGATAATGACCCCCCTGCTGCGATGAGGTATACAGAAGCGAGAATGACCGGCGAAGCGATGGAGATGCTTGAAGACCTTAATCGCGATACGGTTGATTTTATAGCGAACTATGATGAGACACGGGAAGAGCCTGTGGTTCTGCCGAGCAGGTTTCCGAATCTGCTGGTGAACGGTTCGACGGGTATCGCGGTTGGTATGGCGACGAATCTTCCGCCGCATAATCTTGGCGAGATTTGCGATGCGCTGCTGCTGGTTATCAAAGACCCGAACTGCGGGTTTAAGGATATTATGCAGGTATTGCCGGGGCCTGATTTTCCGACTGGCGGGATTATCTGCGGGCGGAAGGGAATTCGCGAGGCGTTCGCGACGGGCAAAGGACATTTGAGGGTTCGCGGCAAGGTTGAAATCGAAGAGACGAAAAAAGGCCGAAAGCAAATCATCATAAATGAAATACCGTATATGACGGTCAAGACGAGCATCGTTGAGAAAATCGCGGAGCTTGTTGAGAATGACCAATTACCGGAGGTTTCGGATGTTCGGGATGAGTCGGACAGGAACGGGATGCGGATCGTTGTCGAATTGAAGAAAGACGCAGAAGAGCAGATTGTGCTGAATAAATTGTACCGGTACACTCCGCTGCAATCGACGTTTGCGATATCGAATGTTGCACTGGTGAATAACCGGCCTGAGACGCTGAATATCCGGCAGATGCTGGAGCATTTCATCGGGCACAGGAAGGTTGTGATTCGCAGGCGGACGAGATTTTTGCTGATTCGGTGCAGGAATCGTGCGCATATCTTGGAGGGATTGATACTTGCGATAAGCGATATCGATGAGATTATCGAATTGATAAAGAAATCGCCTGATGTTGCGACGGCGAAATTGAATTTGATGAATAAGGCGCTGAAGCTGGTTGAGACTGCGACATTGCAGAAATTGCTGCCGGCAGAGTTTATGGGGCGGGCAAGCGGAGAGGACCAGTTTTTGACGGGGCCTCAGGCTGACGCGATTTTGATTATGCAGCTTCAACGATTGACGGGGCTTGAAATTGAAAGGCTCGGCAAGGAGTATAGTGCTCTTGTTGAAGAGATTAAAGGATACGAGGCGATACTTGCGGATGAGAAACTTGTGCTGGATATAATTACGGAAGATCTGTATGAATTGAAGGACAAGTACACAAATAAACGCAGGACTGAAATCGCTGAAGAAATGGAAGAGATGGATATCGAGGACCTTATCGCGGACGAAGAGGTGCTTGTTACATTGAGCCATGGCGGATACGTGAAGCGAATGCCTGTTGATACTTATCGTAAACAGGGACGCGGCGGAAAAGGGATTATCGGGTCGGATACGCGCGAGGGCGATTTTATTGAGTCGCTGTTTACGGCGTCGACGCACGATTATCTGCTGGTGTTTACGAATCGCGGGAAGTGCTACTGGCTGAAGGTTTATAATGTTCCGCAGCTTACGCGGCAGAGCAAGGGGCGGAGTATCGCGAACCTTTTGAATATGGGCGATCAGAAAATCACGTCGATTATTAACGTCAGCAATTTTGACGAACGGAATCTTGTGATGGCGACGAAGAACGGCGTTATCAAGAAATCGGCACTGTCGCTTTATGATAATCCCCGGCCGAGCGGAATTATCGCAGTGAAACTTGATCCGAACGATGATCTTATCGGGGTTGCGCTGACGAATGGAAAGAATCATATTATTCTCGGCACGAAAGACGGAATGGCGATCCGGTTCGATGAAGAACAGGCACGGCCAATGGGTCGATCGGCGCACGGCGTAAAGGGAATCAGTTTGCGAAAAGGCGATTTTGTCGTCGATATGGTTGTTGCGGAAGAGGGAGCATCGCTGCTGACGGTTTGCGAAAAGGGTTACGGCAAACGGACGGAGCTTGATGATTATCGCGCACAGAATCGCGGCGGTATCGGGCTGATTAACATTAAGACATCAGATAGAAACGGGAACGTTGTCGCGATAAAGACGGTTAAAGGCGATGATGATATTATGATTATCACGGCGAAAGGGATTATTATTCGGACGGGACTGGACGAGCTGCGGGAAATCGGCAGGAATACGCAAGGCGTTCGGCTGATTAAGCTGGATGATGATGATAAGGTTGTCGCGGTTGAACGGGTTGTCGTGGAAGATAAAGATGAAGCTTCTGCGGGTGAGACGCCGAAAGACCCGGCAAATGAGAACGATAAAACGGAAACCACGAATTAACACGAAGAAACACGAATTATAAGGGAATATGATGAAAAAATTTGTGATTCTATGGATAGGAATTTTGTTTAGTGCACAATTTGCTGGTGCGAAAACTATAAATATTGAAGTTACGAATCCGCTGGATGAGAGCAGGTTTGAGACGGTTTCGGTCGATCTTGCGAAAATCGGGAAATTCAAATATGCCAAGCCGGCGGTTTATTGCGAGAATTTCAAGAGATTCATCGCCTGCCAGGTAATTGATAACGACAGCAACGGCACTAATGATGAACTTGTGTTTCAGGCGGAGTTCAAGGCAAGACAGGTATTGCTGTTCGATATTGTCGAAGCGAACGTTGTAAACGAAGTGGAAGTATTGAATGGCGCGATTGCGAATTATATTCAGCAGAGGAAAGATGATTTTGCGTGGGAGAACGATAAAATCGCGTTCAGGATGTATGGACAGGAATTGCAGCGGACGGAGCTAACCAGCAGCGGAATCGATGTATGGGTCAAGAAGGTTGGAAGGCCTGTCATGCTCGATTTGTATAAGAAAGGGCATGGTTTTTATCACGCAGATAATCCTATGGGCATTGATTTTTTTAATGTCGGGCCGACGCTGGGGTGCGGAGGATTGGGCGTTTGGCACAACGGCAAATTGCTGCTGTCGGAAAATTATAATGAATGGAAAATTATCGCAAACGGGCCAATCAGAGTTATCTTTGAATTGACGTATAAGCCTTGGGATATCGGCGACGGCAGAAAAGTCGGCGAAGTGAAAAGAATAAGCCTTGATAAAGGATGGAATTTTAATCGTATTGAAAGCAAATTCAACCGCGATGTGAATGATACAACGTTCGCAGTCGGAATTGTGAAATGCGAAAGAGACGGCAAGGAAATTTACGGACCAGAAAATCAATACCTCGGCTATTGGCAAAAAGAGGATAAAAAATTTGGAATCATCGGATGCGGCGTTGTTCTTACTAAAGACTCGATAACGTATAAATCCGCGGAAGACGAAAAGAACTATATGCTGCTTGCGAAAGCAAAGAAAAATTCTGTGGTTTACTACGCGGGAGCTGGATGGAATAAAAATCCGGGCTTTGAAACAGAAGATAAATGGATTTTGCTAATCAGGAAAATTAAGAGACAAATAAATAATCCTCTGAAAGTAGAAATAAAAAAATAAATCAGCCACAAAGACATTAAATTAACGACGAACGATGCCACAGACGAAAAAGACAAATTGCAAACCGATATATGTAGTCGCGGGGAAGGATGAATTTCTTGTCGCGGAACGGGTTGCGGCATTGGTGAATCAACTGCTGACACCTGACCAGATGCAGATGTGTTTGTGGCGGGCGGATGCAGATAAAGTTACGGCGGTTGAGGTTTTTGATGAACTTCGGACACTGCCCTTTCTGGCGGAAAAACGAGTTGTTGTGCTGGCGGGAGCGGATGATTTTATAAGTAATAATCGCGAGCTTCTGGAGAAATATTTTGAAAGTCCGGCAAACAGCGGTGTGCTGATTCTCTCTGTCGGTACGTGGCATTCGAATACAAGGCTGGCAAAAATATTGCCGAAGATGGGAGAAGTTATTGCGGTCGGGGAAATAAAATCGCGGGAGCTTGTTTCGTACATTACCGATTATGCAAGCCAGCAGGGAAAAAATCTTTCATATAACGCAGCGCAAATGCTGATAGAATTCGCGGGTGAGGAGCCGGGGATTTTGCGGAATGAAATCGATAAACTGGCGACGTTTGTGAATTCGGCGAAAAATATAACTGAAAAACATATTTCGGAAGTTGTCGGTCGAAACAGGGCTTTCGGGGCGTTTGAGGTTATCGATTCTATGATGGCGGCGGATGCGGGCAAGGCTTTGGAGCAGCTTCGGTCGATGTTCGAGTCGGATAAAGATTCGGAATATACTATTCTCGGCGCGTTCGCGTGGCATTTTCGCAGGATGTTCAGCGCAGCCGCCCTGCTTGCCAAAGGCGAACGGCCTGATATGATTGCAAGAAAACTTCGGATATGGAACCAGCAGGAATTTTTCGGGATTATTAAAAAGACAGGCCTAAAGAAAATCGGCGATTGTCTGCGGCAGCTTGCGGAATTCGATTACCAGATCAAGACCGGCAAAGCAACAGCGCAAACAGCGATAGAGTCGATGATAATACAGTTCGCGGGACGATAGCCTCTGAATTTGATTTGTTAGCCACTAAGGCACCAAGGCACTAAGAAAATAATTCTATATTTTTTAATCGCTATTCTACCTATTAAAAGGATTATTTTTTATAATTTTTTATCAATTGTTCAACAGAATAGCCGTTGATTGTCATACCATCGATTTGGCAGTTTTCGAGTTTCACGTTTTGCAGATTACAGTTGAAAAATTTTGAGTCGTTGAGGTCGCACTGGTCAAAAACGAGGCCTCTTTGTTTTCTGTCGCCTTTTGTTTCAGGCGGCAGCCCGATGTGCTGGAATTTTGTACCACCTAACTGCGCAGCAGTAAAAGAAACATCGCTGAAATTAATGTTGTGAAATGTCGATTGCGATAGATTTACATCGTCAAATTTGGATTTTGATAAGTTTACGTTTAAGAATTGCGAGCCGCTGATATTAGCGTTTTCAAATTGTTCTGACATAATTTTTCCTTTCATGTTTTTTTAATCACTGATTACACTGATTAAAAGGATTATATACTAAATACGTAATTCTAAACACAAAATCCATAATGAAATAGTTTAAATCGTCATCTCCCGGGGCGGGCAACTTAAAATTTTAACTGTTCAAAACTAAGACTTTTGGGGGCTGAAATAGAGGAATTTCCCTATAGTGGTTTTTACCTATATTTTTAGAATTTACAAATAGTTAGTATCATTATTTGTCAGGAGAAGAAACATGGAAAGAAAATCACTATTTTTGTTTGCATTTCTAATTTTGGCTTCAAATATTTTTGCTGCGAGCTTTAGAGGACTTGGGGATTTGCCGGGAGGTTCATTTTATAGCCGTGTACATGATGTTTCGGCGGACGGTTCAGTGGTAGTGGGCAGCAGTTCGTCAGGCAACGGTTATGAGGCATTTCGATGGACATCGGAAACGGGAATGCAAGGTTTGGGAGATTTGCCTGGCAGAGATTTTTACAGCGTTGCACAAGGTATTTCAGGAGACGGGTCTGTGATAGTTGGTTACGGTCATTCATCTTCGGGTTATTCTGAAGCATTCAGATGGACTGTTTCAGAAGGGATGGTCAGTCTTGGTGATTTGTCAGGAGGCGGATTTTTTAGCGGAGCAATGGCTGCTTCTTACGATGGTTCAGTTATAGTGGGATATGGTCATTCAGATTTATGCACCGGCGGGGAAAGTATTGAAGCTTTCTATTGGACAGCATCAGGCGGGATGGTGGGTATAGGCGATTTGCCGGGGGGACGATTTGGAAGCGCAGGGTATTCGGTTTCTTATGACGGTTCTGTTATAGTCGGATATGGCGTAACGTCTTCGCATTGGACATCATTTCGATGGACGTCAAGCGAAGGAATGACAGGATATTCTTTTGGCTATATGGCTAATGATGTTTCAGCAGATGGAACGGTGATGGTAGGTGACAGCACTTCCGGCGAGGCATTTCGCTGGACAGAGGATGAAGGTATACAGATGCTTGGCAAATGGGCGCCAAATTATTTACGAACTTCAGCAAGTACGGTTTCGGGGGACGGATGCGTTGTCGCAGGATATGGCTTTTTGGCCGAATATACTGCTTACAGTCACGATGTATTTTACTGGACAATAGAAGATGGATTTCGAAGCCTCAAAGATATACTCCTAAATGATTATGGTCTTAATTTGGGAGGCTGGATTTTACAAGATGCGACAGGTCTTTCGTATGATGGGTCGACAATCGTCGGCTGGGGCATCAATCCGCAAGGGCAAGACGAAGCTTGGATAGCGACGATACCGGAGCCGGGGACAGTTTCGCTGATAGGTATTGGGACGATACTAATAAGATCTAAACTGACTGCAAGGCTTTTTGGGCGATTTTGAGACGGCGGGAAATATATTTGTCTTTATTCGTATTTTTTCTTGCAGCAACTTTTTCGCAAAGTGGCAGAGCATATTTCAGTTCTTCGCCGGAGATTTGAGGCGGGATTTCGGTAAGGGCAAGTAATGTGTGCCAATACGGGAATCTCTGCCATTTGCCATTACCGATGCGATATGATTTTAAAATTTTCACGGCGGCTTTTAACAGGCTCGCATTTTTATCAGCATCGGCGGCGAGAAAACGCCAATAAACTGTCGAGCATCGACCACAGCAGTAGAATCCTTTCGAAAAGTCATAAGAATTGATGCGCTGTGTTATTCCTTCTATCGCGTTTTTCAGGGCTGTTCGGACTGTATTATCATTTATATTTATCTTGGCAAGCAGTCGGCAGCAATCCTGGCCGAGGCAATATCCAATACCTGCTCCGCTTGTTACCTCTTCGCCTGTGAAAAGTTTAAAGCCGCGGCTGAAATCAAGCGGCATCGGCTCGAACATATTTGCGTAAGAATGCGTGCCGCCTTGTCGTGAGGCAATCCATTTGGCGATAATTATTTTTTCGGATTTTGGAATTCCAATTCCATTGAAGAAAGCTTCATTTAAGTTTTCGGCTGTAACGGCAAGACTTTTTGTGTTTAGAATTTTCATTTTAAACTCTCCCGAATACTATACATTATAATTATTAGAACGAAATATTGAAGAGAATTTTTCAATATAAAAAAGCACTTTTCGGAATGGAAAAGTGCCTTAGGAGATTCTTCACTTTGTTCAGAATCCTACCCCGCCACGGGTGCGGGGGCTAAACAAGCCAATTTTTATTCTTCTATACTTTCGTCATCTTCTGGTTCTGGAGTTTGATTTTCGTTCTGGGCTTTTATCAATTTATCGGCGTGTTTGATTAATTTGACGAGTTCTGCGATATCATCGTTATCTTTTTCATTGCTGATTTGTTTTGCCAGTTTAAGAGTATCTTCAAGGTCAGCGCCTTTGGCCCAATAGCTTTTTCGGAGAATTTCAGCGAACTGGGCAGATGCAGCGGCAAGTTTGAAATTATCTGAGGTCGAATCAAAGTCATCTGCAATTTTTTTTGTCGTTATTTCTTTTTTGAACTCTTCGACTTCATCTGTTTCGGTATCTTTATAACGAATATATACAGTGGCGATTTTGCCGGTCTTTTCGGGCCAGAGTTTCAGTTCATAGAGAGCTGTAACGTTGTGGCCTGCGCCGATTTCGCCGCCATCCTGTTTGTTATCACGGAATTTTTCGTCAGGGACATCACGGTTTTCATAACCGATTAAACGATAACTGCGCACAACATTGGGATTGAAGTCAACCTGGATTTTGGAATCCACGGCGACGGTTTGGAGTGTGCTGGTTAAGTCTTCATCAAAAATTCTTTCGGCTTCTTCGAAGGTATCAACATACGCGTAATGGCCATCGCCTTTGTCGCCGAGCTGTTCCATAAGGACATCGTTATAGTTGCCCATACCGAAGCCGATTGCTGAAAGCGTGATGCCTTTTCGGGATTTTTCTTTTATCATTTTGAGAATTTCATCGGGCCCGGTATTGCCGACGTTTGCGACGCCATCGGAACATAAAATCACACGATTGATATAGCCATCTTTGTAGGCTTTTTCGGCCATTTGGTAGCCGATGCGGATTCCTTCTTCGGCGTTTGTTGAGCCGTTTGTATACAGAGAATCGATGGCAGATACAATCTCGTCTTTTTCGTCAAGGCTTTTATGGCTCAATATTTTTTCGCCGCGGGAGCCGTAAACTGCGATGCCGATTTTGTCCTCATCTGTGAGATTATCTATCAACATTCGCAGCGATTTTTTTACGAGTTCGAGGCGGTCTTCTCTTGCCATCGAGCCGGAGACATCGATGACGAAAGTTAGAATCGCGGGCTTTCTGTCTTCGGGGTCGATTTTTTTGGCGACCAGGCCGACGCTCATAAGATAACTGTTGGTTCTGGATTTACCGAAAGTCCAAGGTGCGATTTCGGTATAGAGAGCAAAGGTGTCCTTTCGCGGCGGCTTATAATCGTAGGTGAAATAATTTATGAATTCCTCAACGCGCACGGCATCGGCGGGCGGTAAATTGCCATTTTGAAGATATGACCTGCATAAAGTATAGCTGGCGGTATCGACATCCATCGCGAATGTTGAAAAATGGTCGTCCTCTGTATCGATGAATGGATTGACACCATAATTTTTGAAGAACATCGCGTCGACTTTTTCACCATTGGGAGGCATTGTTCCGCCGTGAGCCGGTGGATAGATAGTTTTTGAATTGTCATAATAGAGAGATGGACCGATTCTATCTTGTGAGTAAGATTGCGATAATGATTGTATTTCTCTATTCATCACAGCTCTACCAGTTTTTATTTTCATATCTTTTACTACTTTAGGCTGTGTGATATTGAGTCTTTCTTCCTTTAATGCAATTTGAGGATTATTAATGTTAACAGGTTCTTTTTCAAAACGAGCAAGGTTAGCAGCTTTTTTCGTACTCGGAATGTAAATTGCTGATAGAATCACAACTACCAAAAGCACGGCGGCGATTTCGATAATTCGTTTATATATAGGTTTCATTTTATTAACTCCGTGGCTCTGCGGAGAAGAAAGTTGACTGAGAGCGTCATTGGTGAGATTTTCGATGAAGTTTTCGGAAGGCTCATTTTTATCGTTAGTCAGCTTTATCAGCCGAGAGATATTTTTTTCAAATTTTTCGTTTTTGTTTTTCATTTGTTTTGTTCCTCAATCTGAGGATTTAACGATTTTAATTTATCACGCAAAGCGATTCTTGCGCGGTATAAGAGACTGTGCACAGATTTTTCAGTAGTATTCAATTTTTCCGCGATTTTACGCGCGGAGAGGTCCTCAAGATATTTGGCTTTGAGTACACCCTGCGATTTTTCATCGAGACTATTCAAGGCCTGTCGTACGACATCTGCGGTTTGCGATTTTTCAAGGACATCATCGGGCAAAGGCTGCTTATCAATAATTTCCAGCCAGTCTGTCAAATCACTGTCGATGATTTTTCTTGCCGCCCTGCTTCTTGCTTCATACGCGAGATTATTTCTGGCAATCGCAAGGAGCCAGGTGTGCGGCGAACCTTTTTGCGGGTCGAAAGTTTTTGCGGATTTGACAGCATCGAAAATAGTCTTTTGAGTTAACTCTTCTGCCAGAGACGGATTCGGCCAGCAAGACATAAACATTCGATAAATGAGCGGAATCTCGACTTTCAAGAGCAGCCGCCAGGTCTGGGCGTCAGCTTGACCAATTTTCGACCAATTTATCTGTTCAATCGTCTCGGGCACTATTTCAAAGTCCTTATTGTAACCGCTTCTGTTAATATTATGCGCAAAGGAGGGAAATTACTCACTGTTTTTTTAAAACGATTGGATACTTTTATAAGGCTTTGCTTGACAAGAAGTTATCGGCGGATAAAATCATTGTTTTGATCTGGATTCCCTCTTCCGCCAGAGGCGGATAAATTTCGCGGGAATGACACAGGGCAGACACACAGGCCGGCACTAAGGCAAGCCGAATGGGTCTTGCTTTACAAATTATTACGTGGCGACGACGATTAAATAACCCGCCGAATAAATCGGCAGGCTAACGTTACCGCTCCATTACTGTCGCGGCTCTGATGAGAAATCGCCTTTGAATGAAAATATTATTATGAATGAAAATAAGGAACGGAAAAGAAAGAAACGAAAGAAAACAGTTTTAGAGCACTGGCTTCTTTATGTGCTGCTGCGCTTTGCTTTGTTTTTGGTTTTTCTGTTTCCGGTTGAAAGCGTATTGAAAACGGCACGGTCTCTGGGGAGAATGCTTTGGAAATATTATCATCGGGGCAGGCAGCGGGCGCTTGATAATCTGCATGCGAGTTTTCCGGACAAAGATGAAAAATGGATCGAAGAGACCGGAAGGCGAAGTTTTGAATGCCTTTTGATGATGTTTGTGGATGTGCTTTTTTCGACGAGACTTATTCGCACGGATAATTGGGAAGAATATTCGAGATATATAAACTGCGAACGGGCAAAATGGATGATGCAGGGAAAAGAGCCAATGCTGCTTGTGACACCCCATTATGGAAATTTTGAGATTATCGGGTATTTGCTCGGCGAGTTCGGGTTCAATATTTACAGTATCGCTCGGCCTTTGGATAATAAATTTATCAATAAATATCTCTATGACCTTCGGCAGCGCAAGGGACAAAAAATTATCGATAAAAAAGGCGCTTCGGAACATATGGAAGAAATTGTCAAAAAAGGCGCAACGCTTTGCTTTGTGGCTGACCAGGATGCGGGCAAAAAAGGCATTTTTGTCGATTTCTTCGGCAGGAAGGCAAGCTCGTATAAGAGCATCGGACTACTGGCGATTCAATATAATCTGCCGATTGCGGCGGGAGTCGGCAGGCGAGTCGGCGATCGGTTCTTTTTCGAAATTGAAGTTAAAAGAATGATTATGCCGGAGGAATGGAAAGACAAAGATGACCCGCTGCTTTGGGTTACACAGGAATATACAGAGGCGTTCGAGGATTGCATTCGGCAAGACCCGACACAGTACTGGTGGATTCATCGGAGATGGAAAACGAGGCCGAGAAACGAACGATAGCCACAGAGACGTTCTTTGTTTTTGCCACCCCACGCCTTCGCGGGGGCAGGCGCCGTTCACAGAGGACACAGAGGTAATTATTTAAAATTTAAGATTTAAAATTTAAAATTTGGGGATATAATTTTTCAGACAGATTATTTTTGGAGAATGATTATGGCAGAGCCGCAAAAGACATGGGAACATCGGCTGGCAAAGGCGACAGATTCGCTGGCGGTCGATTTTGTTGAGTCGCTTTCGTTCGATATTCGGCTGTATAAATATGATATTGTCGGGTCGATTGCGCATGCGGAGATGCTCTGTGAACAGAAACTGCTAACGAAAGATGAGCTGAAACAGATTAAAGATGCGCTTGTTGAAATTTCAAAGGAGATTGAGGAAGGGAAATTCAAATTCGATAAAACGCTTGAAGATATTCACATGGCAATCGAGGCGGCGCTGACGGCGAAAACCGAGGCGGGAAAAAAACTGCATACCGGCAGAAGCCGAAATGATCAAGTCGCAACGGACATACGGCTTTGGATGCGGGATGAAATTGAAATCATTCAAACGAAAATTACCCTGCTGCAAAAGGCACTTGTTAAATTAGCTGAAAAGTATGTCGGTGATGTTATGCCGGCGTATACGCATTTTCAGCGGGCGCAGCCGATTTCGATTGCGGCTTATGTTTTGAGTTTTGTCGAACAGCTTCATAGGGATAATCTGCGGCTGAAAAATTGCCGAACGATTTTGAATGTATCGCCATTGGGAAGCGGAGCGATTGCGGGGTCATCACTGCCATTAGACAGAAAGAAAACGGCGAGTCTTTTGGGATTTTCGGATATTACTTATAACACGATTGATTCTGTTTCTGACAGGGATTTTTGCGCGGAATTTATTTTTGACTGCTCGATGATAGCGACGCATTTGTCGAAACTTGCGGAAGACTGGATTGTTTTTTCGACGACGGAATTCGATTTTATTCGTATCGATGACGCGTTCTGCACATCGTCGAGTATGATGCCGCAGAAGCGTAATCCTGATATGCTGGAATTAATCAGAGGCAAAACGGGAAGCGTTTACGGGTCGCTAATGGCGACTCTGACGATTTTGAAGGCTCAGCCGAGCGGGTATAATCGAGATTTGCAGGATGATAAACGGCACGTATTCTCGGCGAGCGATACTATTGAGACGTGCGTCGATATGGCGGCGGCGATTGTTGGCAATACTTCGTTCAAGACGGAAAAAATATCGGCGGGAATCGACAAGGGATTTCTGGATGCGACGGCACTGGCAGAATATCTTGTGAAAAAAGGAATCCCATTTCGCACAGCGCACGGGATTGTGGGGACGCTGGTTGCAAAATGCGAAAAGGAAAATAAAAGCCTTGCAGAAATAAGCATCGATGAATTCAAAAAATATTCGGAAGTTATCAGTGGAGATATTTACAATTGCCTCGGAGCTAAAAATGTAGCGAATTCTTATGCAACGGCATCGGCGGCATCGCCTGGGCAAATGGCAGAACAAATAAAGTATTGGAAAAAACAGATGGAGAAATAGACACAGATTTACACTGATTATCTTAGACACGGATTAACACTGTATTTTAAAATGAGCGGCGGCGAAGTAAAATTAGTTCAGTACTTTATGGCTAAGGGGAAATTAAGCAGGTCGAGATTTCCGATTGGTATCGGAGATGATATGGCTGAGGCGCGAATACCAAAAGGCAATTCGGTGCTTATCACAACGGATATGCTGCTGGATGGGACTCATTTTGATACGAAAAAGCATTCGCTGGAACAAATCGGGTATAAATCAATGGCTGCAAATTTGAGCGATTGCGCGGCAATGGCAACTATACCACTTGCGGCGGTTGTGTCAGTTGCGCTGCCGAGGAATTTCGGGGCTGCAAATTTGAAAAAGCTGCATAAAGGAATACTCGCTGCGACGAAAAAATATAACTGCCCTCTTATCGGCGGGGATATGACAAGCTGGAATAAGCCATTGGCGATAAGTGTGGCTATGATGAGCACGGTTGGGAAAACAAAACCTGTGAAACGCAGCACAGCTAAAATCGGGGATTTGGTCTGCATAACAGGAACGCTGGGCGGGTCATTAAAAGGCAAGCATCTGACGTTTGAGCCGAGGCTTAAAGAATCGCTTGTAATCGCAAAAGCTGGCGCGAATTCTATGATGGATTTGAGCGATGGATTGAGCACCGACCTGAATCATATTTGCAGATTGAGCGGGAAAGGCGCGATTATCGAAGCTGATAAAATCCCGATTTCGAAAAATGCTGATGGTTTAAATGGCGCTTTGAACGATGGCGAAGATTTTGAACTGCTGTTTACGATGCCGGTGAAAAAATTTGAGATATTGAAAAAACAATGGCGGTTTAAAACAAAAATTACGGCAGTCGGAAAAATTACAAAAGAAAAAATTGTAAAAATAAAAATGAATGACAGAAAAATTATTAACTTAAAGCCCGGCGGGTACGATCATTTATCATGAATAGAACCACAGAAATAATATCGGAATCGGTTGAAACGACTTTTGAAGTCGGCAGGAAAATCGGTTCGCTGCTCGAAGGCGGGAAAGTTGTCAGTTTTGTCGGGCAATTAGGGAGCGGGAAGACCACCTTGATAAAGGGAATCGCGGCGGGAATGGGCGCGAAAAATCCGCATCTGGTCAACAGCCCTACTTTCGTTATCGTTAACGAATACCAGGGAAGACTCAATATATTTCATATAGACGCTTATCGAATAAACTCAATTGAGGAATTTGCAGCAATAGGATTTGAGGATTTTATCGGGCCTGAGTCTGTAGTCCTTATCGAATGGGCGGATAAAGTCGAAAAAGCACTCGAAGGATACGACCGTATCTACATCAATATGCAGCATAAAGACCAAAACAGCAGGATAATCAAAATTACGGGATTGCAAGGAATTTAGATTTTCAGGGCTGTTTTAAATCCAGCTTATCGGACATAAATTTTTCAAAAAAAGCGATTTTCTTCAAATTAAGCCACTTCTCTATTTAACCGATAACAACTACATAATAAACATTTATAATTTTTTGCCGTGGAGGGAAAAAAAATGAAAGTTAACGGGTTCTCACTCATAGAGATACTGCTTGTTGTGATTATATTCGGAATCCTTGCAGCGATCGTTGTGCCTCAATACAGCGCAGCTACACAAGAGTCGAAAATATCGATTCTCATCGATGAAATGCAGGATGTACGCTGTCAAATTCAGCTCTTTAAGAACCAGCATAACGGCAAACTGCCGACAGCGGACGGACTTTCATTTATAGATGCTATGACAAAATATACCAATGCTGACGGGTCCCTCTCGGAAAAACAAGAAGCAGGCGAAGGAGTATATGGACCCTATCTCAAAGAAATACCGAACAATCCGTTTATATCAGAATCGTCAATCGCAAATAAAGTAAACTGCGGAGAAGAGACGCCGGAAGCGGACGGAAGCAGCGGATGGTTCTTTAATACCAAGACAGGAGTATTCAGTGCGAATGATGATATTACTCATTCAGCCTTGTAAAATGCGGGGTTATTTATGGAAAATAAAAAAATACTATTAGCAGACGATGAAAACAACATCGTACAGGTAATGGCGGCAAAGCTGCGTAATAACGGCTTTGAAGTTTTGACGGCAGAGGACAGCCCAGAGGCATATAATTTATATTGTAATCAAAAACCTGACGCGATTGTTATAGATTATGAATTAATTGAACAGCTTGGAAAAAAAGCGGAAACAATCGATGTTCCGATGATTATACTTACAACTAAAGACGTGAAACTGAAGAAAAATTTTACCGAACGTTTGAATAAACCATTCAGTCCGAAAGAATTATTAACCTATGTTGAAAACGTATTGACGGTTTCTGCTTCTAAATAAGAATTTCTGCTGATGCTGAATACTTCACAAAACAGATTGAGCACAGGACAGCTCAGGCAAATCAAAGAATTCGCCAAAGAAATGGCGGACACGGGAATCAATTTTTTCGTATATGACACGGATTTGAATTTAATTTTGAATTTCAGCGGTGAAAAATTCATAAGCGATTATGAAAGCTCTGCCGGCTGCGCAAAACAGGTGCTCGATTCACAGACAGGCGCAATCCAGGAACTCGAGGCGGGGTCACAATTTCTCGCGTGCTGCCTTATAGTTGACGGAACTACTGCCGCAATAATTGTTATTGATTGCGGGCCGGGAAGTCAAACGGTTTCATTTGTCAAACAAACACTGCATATATTTGTCAGAAGTTTTCAGAACGATGTAAAAAACTCGCAACAGATAGAATTAATCAGCAGCGAACTTGCGCAGACTTATGAAGAGCTTATGCTTCTTTACAAGATGAGCACCAATATGAAGGTAAGCCAATCAGATTTGAATTTTCTGCAACTGGCATGCGACAGCCTGATGGACATTGTAAGGGTAGAAGGCATAGCGATATTTCTCGAGAAAAAAAATGAGGATGCTCGCAAACTCGTATTATCGGCAGGAACAGGGCTGATTTCGATAGACCATAAAAACGATAATATGGGAGAAGTGCTGTTCGAAAGGATGCTCGATGTTCTTGCATCTGGCAGCGACGCCCTAATAGACAGTGAAATAAACGGCGTGTTTAAATATGAATGGCACGGCAGAATAAGAAATATAATCGCAGTGCCGCTTAGCAGCAGCAATAAAGTAATCGGTATGATGATTGCAACAAACCTGCTGGACAGAAGCGATTTCGACACAAACGATATAAGACTTTTCAACGCAGTTGCGACAGAGTGCGCGATATTCATCGGCAACCAGAATCATTTCAGAGACCTTAAAGAACTTCTGATCGGCTCATTGAAAGCCCTTGTAAACAGCATAGATGCAAAAGACCAATACACTCGGGGCCATTCAGACAGAGTCGCGATAATTTCTAAATGGATAGCGGAGTTATACGCTAAAACAAAAAAAATCTCGCAGGAAGACATACAAAAAATTTATCTATCCGGATTGCTGCACGATATCGGCAAAATCGGAGTTTCAGAATTGGTTTTGAAAAAACCGGGCAAACTGACCGAAGAAGAATACGAAGAAATGAAAAATCATCCTGCAATCGGGGCGGGGATTTTATCTGAAATTCAGCAGATGACGGATATCCTGCCGGGGATTCTGCATCATCATGAACGCTTCGACGGAAAAGGTTATCCGAAGGGACTTGCAGAAAACAATATTCCGCTTATGGGCAGAATTGTAATGATAGCCGATTCATTCGACGCAATGACATCCGAGCGAACCTATCGAAAAGCATTGGGCGTTGAAGATGCGATAAAGGAAATTGAAGTAAACCTTGGTAAACAATTCGACCCCATCATCGGGCAAATCTTTGTTAGAAGCGATATTGACAAATTATGGGAAATACTGCAAACCGGTCAAAACAGGGACCAGTACGGCGAAAACAGCATTGATTACGGCACAGCGGCAATCGGGGCGCTATTAGACTAAAAGTCATTTTAAGTCTTTAATAACCAATAGCTTACATCAAAACATATCTTCCGAACAAATCACAACATAAAGCGTAAAAAAGAACTGTCATTATCTTAATTTAAAATGATTGCAAAAACCAATTTAGTTACTATAATTGTGCAATTCAAAATAATCAGATAGATATGGATGTTAGAAGTAAACGAAAAAGCAAAGAAAGGTAAAAGTTAGATGTTGACGAAGGAAAAAAAGCAGAAAGTAGTAACAGAATTCAGAACTTCAGAAAAAGACACCGGTTCGCCGGAAGTCCAGATAGCTATTCTTACCACAAGAATCAATGAGCTTACGGATCATTTCAAAAGTCATCCGAAAGACCATGCATCGAGAAGAGGCTTGCTGAAAATGGTCGGCAACAGGTCTTCACTGCTTAAGTACATAGGCAGGAAAGACATAAAGAGATACAAAGAGGTCATCGGCCGACTTGGTCTCCGTAAATAACTACGTATCTTTGTGGAACGTATGCAATCTCGTATTGCGTTTCATTAATTGTGTTAATACGAGATACGTAAAATTTATTATGAGGTAAGTCATGGCAGAAGTTTTCAGAGTAGAAAAGAAAATCGGCGAAAATAGTTTAATATTAGAAACAGGCAAAATCGCCAGACAAGCAGACGCAACAGTAATAGTTACATACGGCGAAACAATGGTACTTGCGGCAGTGGTATCAGCACCGCCAAGGTCAGAAGAAATAGATTATTTTCCATTAAGCGTAGAGTATCGCGAAAGATTAAGCGCGGCCGGCAAGTTTCCGGGCGGGTTTATGAAAAGAGAAGGCAGACCGAGCACAAAAGAAATTCTCACATCGAGATTGATTGACAGACCAATTCGGCCTTTGTTTCCGGATGGATATTATGACGAAGTACAAATCACAGTAAACGTAATCAGCGCAGACCAGGAAAACGATCCTGACGTATTGGCGATGATTGGCGCAAGCGCTGCCCTTTCGATAAGCGGCATACCATTCCAGGGTCCTATCGGCGGCGTAAGATTAAGCAGAGTTGAGGGACAATTTGTTATCAACGCTACCTACTCACAGCGTGAAAAAAGTGATTTCAACCTGATATTGGCAGGAACACGCGATGCATTAAATATGATCGAAGTTGACGCTAAACAGGTTGCGGAAAACGTAGTCGCGGACGGAATCGAAGCTGCTCACCAGGCAATTGTGGATATCTGCGATTTGATCGGTGAATTAACAGCAAAATGCGGTAAGCAGAAACAAGTTCCTGAGATTAAATGGGACCAGCAGCTTGCTGATGAGATAAAAGAAAAATATACACAACAGTATAAAGATGCTTTCACAATTATGAAGAAAGCAGATAGAAACGAAACTCTTAAAGCAATTACAACCGGCATAAAAGAACTGTACTGCAAAGAGCAAGACGGCAAAGAAGCCCGCTGCTCAAAAGTTCTGATGGGAAGAATCATCGACGGCATACAGAGCCAGATTGTTCGCAATATGATTCTGCAAGGCCAGAGACCTGACGGAAGGTCGCTGACGGATATCAGGCCGATTAGCTGCGAAGTTGGTATTTTGCCAAGATCGCACGGTTCGGCATTATTCACACGCGGCGAGACACAGGCACTTGTCGCTGTAACGCTTGGAACAAGCAGCGATGAGCAAATCGTTGACGGTCTAATGGAAGAATACGGACAGAAATTTATGCTGCATTACAACTTCCCGCCCTTCTCAGTCGGCGAAGTAAAACCAATGCGAGGACCGGGCAGACGTGAAATAGGTCACGGAGCTTTGGCAGAAAAAGCACTTGATAATGTTCGGCCGGACTTGGATACATTCCCATATACCATAAAAATCGTTTCAGATATTACCGAATCAAACGGCTCAAGTTCGATGGCATCGGTTTGCGGCGGCACGCTGGCTCTTATGGATGCGGGTGTTCCGATTCTTGAACCTGTGGCCGGCATATCAATCGGTCTTGTGCAGGAACAGGATAAATATGTTCTGCTGACAGACATCATCGGCGATGAAGATCATTTCGGCGATATGGATTTCAAAGTCGCGGGAACAAAAAATGGTATTACCGCGATTCAGCTCGATATTAAATCAAAGTCACTGCCTCATAATATTATGGTTGAAACGCTGGAAAAAGCGCGTCAGGCACGGCTTAAACTGCTGGAAATTATGACGCAAACAATCAGCACACCAAGAGGCCAGTTGAGCCAGTACGCACCGAAGCTGACGAGCATAGAAATCGACCCGGAACTTATCGGCAAGATAATCGGGCCGGGCGGCAAAACAATAAAAGCTCTTCAGGAAAAGACGGGCACAAAGATAGAAATCGAAGAAGACGGTACGGTTTACATAAGCTGCGTCGGAGGCGACGGACATCTGGAAGCCAAGAAACTTATACAGGCGATGACGGAACCGCCAACAGTCGGAAGAATTTATCCGAAATCGAAAGTTGTTTCGATAAAAGATTTCGGCGCATTTGTCGAGATTCTGCCAGGCGTTGAAGGATTATGCCATATAAGCGAACTTGCCGACGGCTTTGTAAAGAATGTCGATGCAGTCTGCAAGATGGGCGATGAAATACCTGTCAAACTTCTGTCTATCGACGACCAGGGCAGATTTAAACTGTCCCGAAAAGCCGCACTTGCGGAAATGAAGGCCGAGAGCGAATCGCAGCCAAAAGCTTAAATTAAAAATAAATCCGAAATTCGAAGTTCGGAATTCGAAATTATAAACTCGAATTTCTCCATAGGACGCCTCAGGGCGGGATTTCGTTTTTCGGATTTTTTATTTCTGTTCTAAATTCTATGCTTCCTACTAATAAACTAAAAGCAGAAGAACCTAAGCAATCGGAACTTGAAGAGCTGAGCCGATTAACAGGCGGTCTTGCTCACGAGATGAAAAACCCCCTATCGATTATAAAAGTTAATCTCAAACTGATAAGCGAAGACCTTGCCATGTCAAAAGATGAAAACACGAGACGGGCAGCGAGAAAGATTGGGGTCGTTCAGAAAGAAACGGACCGGCTGGAACAGATTCTCGAAGATTTTCTGCGTTATATCCGCAAGACTGAACTGCATCTTTCTGCGGTCGATGTAAACAAACTTGTAATCGATATGGTTGATTTTTATTCGCCGCAGGCGGTGAGCAGGTCTATAACGCTGCGATTGGCGTTGTGCAGCCAGCCGCTGATTTGTATGGCCGACAGCAATTCACTTAAGCAGGTACTGCTCAATTTATTCATAAATGCACAGCAGGCGATGCCTGGCGGCGGAGAATTGATGCTTAGAACACAAAAAACGAATTCCGAAGCGGTGATTATCGTAAGTGATACAGGAAAAGGAATTGAGCCGGAAAATCTTGAAAAAATATTTCATGCGTATTATTCTACCAAAGCCGGCGGCAGCGGACTGGGATTATCTGCTTCGAAAAAAATAATCGAGGCACATAAAGGTTCGATGAAAGTTGACAGTATTCCAGGCAAAGGAACTTCGTTTACTATTCTTTTGCCGTTAGAAGAAAAATAATTATGGCTGAGAAACCGACAATATTAATTGTGGATGACGAACCGGGGCACGCAGATGTTCTGGCGGAGGCGCTTTCGCAAAGCGGAGGCGAGACAATCGCTATCTATGATGCAAAGAACGCGATGGAACTGCTGAGTACGCGGCATATCGATATTGTCATTACGGATTTAAATCTGCACAACGATAAAATCAACGGGGTCGATATTTTAAAAACTGCCAAAGAGCAAAATCCCGGCAGCGATGTAATTTTAATCACCGCTTATGCGACGATAGATACCTGCAAAGAAGCGCTGCGAAGCGGAGCGTCGGATTATTTAGTCAAACCAATCGATATCGACCAACTTCGCGCAATGACTGAAAAGTCTCTTAAGAAATTTCTTTCGGCGGGACATGCAGCAAAAAATAAAGAAGGATTCAGCTTCGCAGGCGTAGTCGGACAAAGCCCATCGATGCAGTCGGTATTCGGGATACTCAAAAGAGTTGCGCCGACAAACATTACAGTTTTAATCGAAGGCGAATCGGGAACTGGAAAAGAACTGCTTGCGCAAGCGATACATAATAATTCGCTGCGAAGAAATGACGCATTTAAACCAATTAATTGCGCGGGACTGACGGAATCGCTGCTTGAAAGCGAACTTTTCGGGCACGCCAAAGGCTCGTTTACAGGCGCTACCGAGGCACGAAAAGGATTGTTCGAGGTCGCGGACAAAGGAACACTTTTCCTTGATGAAATAGGCGATATGCCGATGACGATGCAGGCGAAATTATTGCGTGTACTCGAAGACGGAATAATAGTGCCGGTCGGGTCAAATAAATCAACGGTTGTCGATGTACGCGTTATAAGTGCGACAAACCACGATTTGGCGAGCCTTGTTGAAAAGGAGAAATTCCGGCAGGATCTTTATTTCAGAATTAAAGGTGTGAGTGTAACAGTGCCGCCGCTTCGCGACAGGACGCAGGATATACCGAATCTTGTAGAATATTTTCTGGCAGAAGCATCTGAAGAATTGGGCAAACCGAAAAAGAGTATTTCCGATAACGCGATGAACATTCTCAAAGCATACAGTTGGCCGGGCAATATCCGGCAGCTTCGAAACTGTATCCGTACAATGGCAGTTATGACAGACGCTGAAAAACTCGATGTGAAAGATATTCCGGCAGAGATTCACCAGGTTCGGCAGCTTTCCGGGCAGGTCGCACCGCTTGGGGGCGTTTCGCTTAATGACATCGAACGAAAAGCAATTATCGATACGCTAGCAAAAGTAAATAATAATCGGGAAAAGGCTGCAAAACTGCTCGGCATAGGCGAAAGAACGCTTTATCGAAAATTAAAAGAATACGATATACAAATATAGAACCAACTTAAAAGTTAAAACTAAAAAGCAAAAACTGCGGAACGGTCTTCGACCGAATTAGTTTAAAGTTTTAATTTTTTCAATCCACTGCTTTGCGGTTTCGGCAATCTGCTGCTGAGTATGTTTGACTTCAAGGACGAAACTATTGTTCTCAAATTTTCCCCTTACCGCATCGAAGTCGGCATCACGAATCTTCTCATCACCATCAATGCCATAGCCGATTCGCGGAGTATCGCCGAATTCCTTTTTCGCATCGGCAACAATCAGGATATTCAATTTTTCACAGGCAGCCAGCCAGTTATTGATAATCCAAAGAACTTTTTGGGTGTCTGATAACTGGTGCTGACCTTTCATTAAATTGCTGATTTTTTCGCAAGCCCATGCCCATTTATATTCGGCGTATTTCGAATGGCAGGATTTCAGGCCATTGATTATGCTTTCGATTGAATTGAATTTTTCAGCTTCTATATTATCAAGCAGAGCGGTCATACATTTTTGAGGTGTGAGCAGACCTGCAACATCAATCCATTTATTCCCGTTCGAAACAGGCGGCTGAAAGATATTTCGCAAATCTGAAACAGATTCAGGTTTTACATCATTGAGCTTTTCGATAAGACAATCGCCCAAATATTTATTAATGGCCAACGTATAATATTCAATACCCTTGGCAAGTGCGGAAGTTTTGAAATGCAGATTGTTGCAGACGACTTCGAGGGTGTCCATGTTTTCGGGTTTGAGATTGAGCAATAAATCAAGTCCTTTTATGATTTTCTCGACGGTATAGGGGCTGAGCACATCGAAAATAATCAAATCTGATTTCTCCGGGCATTTTCGCTCATCACGTTTCGGCCATTTCTCGCCGTCACGTACAATGCCGACTGTTCGCAGGTTAACTCCGGGTACGATATAAGTTTTGTCTTCCTCTTCATAAAGATATGAGAACGGCAAATCGGATGTATCGGGATGACCATAATGTCTGCCGAGGATTACACAGAAAGGCCCTATCCTGGCAGGATACATTACATATCCATCGGAAGTCATTTTTGCACCGCGGTCAAAAATACCCTGATGAACGGAGCCGACTTTGTACATGTGATTGCTCTCATTGGTTCCGCTGCCGGCGTTAAAGAAGCTGAATAAGCCGGCGATAAGCAATGTGGATTTGTGATGACTGACGGTGTATGGGCCGGCGAAAATTGAGCATATTTCGCCATGATGAAGGCCGCAGTTCGCAAAGCAAACTGAATTTTCAGCAGAGAACTGCTTCGTCATTTTGACAGCCTGGCCGATAAAGCAATCTGAAACAATCGAACTTTCGGAAATTTTCGCGCCTTCGGCAATAATGAAATCCTTGGCGACGACGCTTGCTCCTATTTCGGTCGGGGCTTCTTTGCAGCTTTTTATCGTTCCGTTTTCAAGACGTTTGACATTGCCGATGATAGCATACTCACCAATTTTTACATTTTTAATTGTTCCGCAATTTGAAAGGTGCGCGCCTTTGCATACGAGGCCGACATCCGATTTTACGCTTTCGGCATATTGAGCGATTTGCTTTCCAAGGATTTCCAGAACCTTTGTCCGATGGCGGTACAAAGCCATTATATATGCAACTTGCGCAGTGAGATTGTCATAAATGGGTATCTCCCTGCCGCCGCCTTCATTTATAACGACAGCTTTTATGCCGTTGCCAAACGTCGTCTGGCCTTCGACAGCCAAAAGGTCGATATGGTCAACTACGCAGTCGTCTTCGATAATATAGTTTGCGATATGATTGGAAACATTGGCAATATAAACATTATCGCCGATGGTGCAATTATGAAGAAAAGCATTGTAAATGCCTGACGGTTTTTTCACTCCGCCGAAAAAGATGATTTGTTTATCGAAACATCCGAGCCGGATTTTACCTGAAAAAGTAACATTTTTAATGGTGTCAGCTTTAAACGCGGGCGAAACTGAAACGCTGTTCCAATCTTCGCATTGACAGTTTTGTTTTTCAAGCTGGTCAATTTGATTTTTCGAAAGTGATATGCTTTTTTCGTTCATAATTCACCATTCTATTATTTTTTATCCGTTGATTTTAATTCCTTCTGCTGCTGTGAAAGAACCTGCATAATATTGCTTGCACCAAGAACCGCGGCGGCGCCTTCATATCCCTGGCCTGTTCCCTGAACCAGGACGGTCGGTACTTTAATTATATCGGGATTAATTTTTGCCGCGTCAAGAATATCCCTCAGCATCGAAAGCTGCAAAACTCTATCTTCACCAAGTATCGCTACCTGTGCTTTTTGTCCCTCGGCAATTTCCATCAATCTGAATTTTTCACCTTCGCCGAGGAATTTCGAAGCGTCTTTTCTAAATTCAGCAGCATCTTTTTCAATTTGAGCGGCCATTAGAATCGGCTGCTGGTCTGCCATTGCGCGTTTCTTTTCGGTTTCGATTCTTGTTTCCTGTGCGAGTTTTTCTTCTTCAAAAGTCTTTTTGAGCTGTCCTGCGAGTTGTTCTCTTTGTTTGGAAACCAAAAGCTCAGGCGGCAGTATAACATCGCCGATTCTTATTTCCTTAATAGATATCCATGCCTTTGTGCCTTCGGGAATTATTTTCGCTTCAATCTCATCTTCTATTTCATTTCTTTTGTCAATTAAATCAAAAACTTTAACTTTACCGACGACATTCCTTATAACACTTCTGATAGTCGGGGTTAAAATATCGTCCTCGATTTCCTGCACGTTTCCAACCGACGCGACGACATAAGGCGCCATCTCCGGTGAGACCTGCACAAGAACTCTTAAATCGATGGGAAACTCCCAGCCTTCAACTTTTACAGAGATGGCCATATCAGCGGCATCTTTGCCGACAGGAATATCAGCATCCCTTGTCTTTTGCTCTATTTTGCCTTCCTGGTCTATTTGAAGATCAATCCATCTCCTGTGGTATCCGCCGCTGTATTCCCAGGTCTGTACACGAGAATCAAATTCGATAATTTTAAACGCATCGTCATTTATATAATATTGGCCGGGCAGCAAAACTTTTTTCCAAACCCCTTTATAACCTACGGGCACGACCTGTGCTTCAAGATTGAGACCGGTTTTGACTTTTTCAATCGCATTCGGATCTTCCTTGACCTGCTGAACATTCGATTTCACAACGCCAACATAACCTGCGGGAATGTCCTTAACGGGGGTTCTTGCATCGACCTTGAACAGATAACGATTGATTCTATATTTGCCGGGTTTGAGAACTGTAAGCTGAGGGCCTTTCTGGCCGCGGTTTTTGAGAAAATACTCTGCGTCGAGCATATCATTTAATTTATCTTCAGGCCATTCGTCTGCGAAAATCTGTCCGCTCTTTAAAGGCATACCATCGCTTGCGACAATTTTGCCGCAGAATCCGCCGGGGATTTCGAGCACCGGTTCAAATTCGATTTTATAAATAACTCGCAAAAAAGGAGAAAAATGAAAGCCGGGCGAAAGGATTCTTGCCTGCGGGCCGTTTTCGCCTTCAAAAGCGATAACTTGGCCGGGCTTCATCGATTTACCAAGATAAATCTTTTTCAGATGGCCGACTTCATCAGCACCGACAATCACGAAAGAGGTTGACGCAAAGAGAAAAATGCCGATCGCAAAGCATAAAACGCCAGCCAGTTTAAAGCCAAGGGACCTGATTACGTCTTCTTGTGAATGACCGTCTCTTCGTTTGCTTGATAAAATTAAACCAAAAGCTGCTATTACAAAAACCAAACCTAAAAAAAACTGAATCATTTTCAACTCCTAATATGTAAAATTGTATGATACTTAAATAAGCCTCTATATTCCTGTTTATTGTCCATCCATGCTTTCCTTGTAAAATCAGCGTTATTATACGTCAGAATTCATGGCAAAACAATCATAAAAAAATGTTCAAAAAAGGATGAAACGGTAACAAATCGGTAACAAACGTTCGTTATAAGTTAATCGGTTGCGCGGCTCGTTTCGTCAATCGCTTTTTGGTTACGAATAAGCATATCGCAAGCTTTCGATGAATTTTATGGCAAAATTATATAAAAATGTTATTTATTTAAAAAGGAGCTAAAAATGAAAACGTTGAACACAATATTGTTCATTCTAATGGCTTTCGGCTCGGAAGTTTTAGCCGAACAGACCAAGTCCCCTGCCGTGATGCTGCAGGAGGGTATTTATGCCGAGGAGACCGAAGGCAATCTCGACAAAGCGATGGAGATTTACGGCCAAATTCGCAAAGACTACAACGATGTCGAACGCATTTCCGCAAAGGCAACCTACCACCTCGGTATGTGCCATCTGAAAAAAGGCGATAAAGAGACGGCAGCTAAATATTTCGAGGAAGTGGTCAGTTATTTTCCCGACCAGAAATCTGTTGCCCAAAAAGCCCAGCAGCAGCTTGATAAATTAGGCATCAAAAAAGATGCTGACAAAAACATATTTGATATTCTGGGCACAGAAGCGGTTACATACATCGGCACAAAATATGGTGAAGTCTGCTTCGAAGCTGGTTTGAAAAAATTATATTCTAACAGCCATATTTACGTATTAGATAAGGATTTTATTCTCCATGCAGGCGGTCTTGGTTATATATATAATTTAACAGATAAACCAATTGCGGAAAAATACCGAATTGGCGGCACAAGTTACCGTAACCAGACGTTATATGATATTACCGGAAATAAATTAGATTTCGAGATAACACAAAACTATGAAGTTTTTTGGATACCAAAAGAACCACTGCAACCGGGTGGATTTTTTAATTATGCCTGGACATTAGATGAAAGTCGAAAAATCAATCAAACAGAGTCAGGTTACAATTTAACAATGAGAAACCAGTTTGGCGATCGCTGCTATGAAACTTTCTTTTTAGCAGTGCCGGAAGGAATACAGATTACCGAACAAAGTGAAGAATATACCGGCAAAGAAAATATCACCGGGTGGGATATTTACTGGTGGAAAAAGGAAGTACCGACAAATACAACTCACGTTGTTAATGTAACACTTGCAGAAGAAACGAAACTTGTGCAGGAAATGAATAATGTAATTGAACCAAACGGTTTGATACATTTTAAAAACCCACAAAATCATACAAATACCGGCACAATACCTATAACAAGCACAAGTTTTATAAA
The DNA here is from genome assembly GCA_001825665.1 of Planctomycetes bacterium GWF2_41_51. Taxonomy (GTDB): domain Bacteria; phylum Planctomycetota; class Phycisphaerae; order Sedimentisphaerales; family UBA12454; genus UBA12454. The sequence continues at coordinate 27,585 of MHXZ01000107.1, forward strand.
TTCGGATTTTGTAAACGTAACAGGAATGTACTATAAAGACGGACGGCCAATAAATTATACAACAACCCATAAGGGAAACCATTTTAATTACGATATTACTTTCGACAAACCTATACAGCCCGGCGAAACTGTCGAAGGAATGGTTGAAGGCACAATACACAATCTTATTAATATTCTGCCCGGAACAAAAGATACATGGCGGTATTATATGAACCACTCGCCGAACAGCGGAGTGCCTACGCTGCGGATTGAAACTTACCTGCTGCCGGAAGGTTCGGAACTGATTTCCACTACCCCGCCTGATATGCAGGTAACCGAAAAAGACGGGAAAATTCAGCTTCGGGTCGAAAAAATTATACCTGCGGGCGGTAGCTTAACCACATCATTTCAATATCGAATCACGGGAGCTGAGCCGGATATTGTTAAGCCCCTGAAAATTGAATCCGCACCCTGGGCAGACGGCGAAGTAATGGAACTAAGACTTAAACATCCCACAGGGAATGAATATGGGACAATAATTTATTCTGCACAAAAAAATCAAAATAACTGGCAGATTATTTCGCATCTTTATGTAAGCGAAGCATCTTTATCTCAATATACTTTTGTAGAAGCGGACGCTGAAAATTTTGTGCCCGTTTATGGCCAAACGACAAACTGGACAGGAGATTTCAAAGCTAAATACGGCAGTGAAAATGTTAATCTCACAATCAATACTTCTGAGAAACAAACTGCAAAAGAAATTTCACTGGACAAGACCGCATACGATAATGAACAGGCAGTTTATTTAATCAGGCGAATGCCTCTTGCGGAAGATTACTATGGCAGTTTTCCAATTTTTACCCTTCAGGGCGGCGCAACTGTAGAATGCCGAATTAAGGTTTTAGGCATTGAAGATGTTACCGTAGAAGCAGGAACCTTCAAGTGCTATAAAACAGACCTTCCAATATTCTCACAAAACATTAAAGCTCTGCAGCATACCTTATGGTTTTCAACCGATGGTAAGAAATATCTGGTCAAATACGATGTCGGAGGAACAGCGACAATGGAATTGGCGAAAGTATGGCAGAGAGAAATCGGCAAACCTATCATATTTGAAAATGCCGAGCCTGCTTTTTCAACCATTGTACCCTCAGAATGGCGATACTATAAATACGGCACCGGCGGGCAGACAAGTTTGCAGTTACTGCCGCCAGATAATAAGGCATGGGCTGTTCTTGTCTGGCAAAAGAGAGGAACCGATCCTGATTCTAAATCGGCTATAACGATAGCTAAGGCAGATAGCGAAAAACTGAAAAACACTTTGCAGAATTACACCGCAGAACAGAATAGCTGGAAAGAATTCACAGTTAATAATCTTCAGGCGGCACAATATATTGCTTCGTACGAGGACAGCGGGAATCGTTTGCAGAAAAACGAAAGTCCAAAAGAAATGACAGAATACCGTACATATATCGTTGATGCGGAAAATGTCTATTGGTTTGTTTTCAGAACGGAAAAGGATAAATTAGAATTAAACAAAGCTGAATTCGATTCCATAATTAACAGTTTCAGAACGAATGCTAAATAGTAAACCTTCAAATCAGTTGCGGTGGGTGATATTGCTGCTTGCGATAGCGGTGATACTGCCCACCGTCTGTCTGCTTTGGTTTATGTCGCAGGCGGTTAAAAATGAACGGCTGGCGGTTCGGCAAAAATTGATTGAAGTTTATATGGAAAAAGCCAAACCGTTTATTGAAAATTTGCACCAAAGCAGTTTAAAATTCGAGCAGGAAATACAGCAGACCGCACAGGATGATCTTTTTTCGTTTTTTATAAAATTCTGCTGCGATAAAGAATATGCAGAAGGAATTCTGGTATATGACAGCAATGGTCAGCTTCTTTTTCCTGTAACATCAGATGAAACATTTGTCATTGACAGTGAAAAATTTACAAAAGCATGGAAAGCGGAATTTAATGACAGCAATTACACCCAGGCAATTTCAGAGTACGAGCAGATAGCCGAGGCAAATTCTATTTCTTATGAAATCTTCCAATGCAATTTAGCTGTTATTCGCTGTTTAGAGAAGACCGGAAACATTGAAAAAGCTATCAGCAACTGCAAACAATTGGCTTATACATCAGATCATAGTACATTTAAAAATAACTTTTTAGCAAGATTGAAACTGATTGAGTTATATAGGAAATATGATAGTACTCTTTTCGAAAATGAAGTCCGGCAATTATTATCTGATATTTTATCTTCTTCAGAGCCGACTGCTATTGATATCAGAGCTTTCGTTTTAAATGAGCTGCTCGGAATAATTGATAAAGCAAAATTACCCGGTGAAAAGATAAATATATCTAAAGCTCAGAAATTTCTTCAGGCGTATACCTTATCTTTTCAAATCGTTCAGCATTTGTCCGCAAAGGAAAATTTGCATAAATGGCAGGAAAAAAAACTTATAACGTTTAACCTGCCTGAAAAAATATTCGGAATGCTGTTCAAAAATAAAAGCAGAAATATCATTCTATGCGGACGCAGCAGCACTGTTATAGAAGTTTTAAAATATGTAGCAGAAAAAATTTCTGATTCAGCGGTAATTGTCGGGGTATTCGACGAGCAGGAAAATGAAATTTACGGCATAGATAAAAATCCCGGAGATGCTTTTATGAGCATCAAACCAAATGAATATCTCGGCCAAAAATGGAAACTGCTGTTCTTTTTCCACAATTCAGGGGTCTTTGATAATGCCGCAAACAAGCAGGAAACTATTTATATATGGACAGGTCTGCTCGTGGCAGGATTAGTTTTAAGTTCCGGCCTTTTGGCGGCTCAGGCAATCAGTCGACAGGCGAAACTCAATAAACTCAAAAACGATTTTATCGCGACGATAACACACGAGCTTAAAACCCCCCTCTCATCTATGCGAGTGCTTGTCGATACGCTTCTCGAAGGCAAATGTGAAAACAGGGAGCAGGAAACCGAGTATCTCCAGCTTATCGCAAAGGAAAATGGCCGACTCAGCAGGCTGATTGATAATTTCCTGACCTTCTCGCGAATGGAACGCAATAAGCAGGTCTTTGAATTTGCACTGGCAAGTCCGGTAGAAATCGCGAATAACGCAGCAGAGGCAATACAGGCGAAATTTGAAAAGGCAAATGTTTATTTCAATATGAACATTGCAAACCCCCTGCCGACGATAAATGCTGATAAGGATGCTTTGACAACGGTACTTGTAAATCTGCTCGATAACGCTTATAAATATTCGAATGAAAGCAAACAGATTGAGCTGAATGTTTTTATTCAGGACTCTAATGTTTGCTTTGAGGTAAAGGATAATGGTTTGGGAATGACGCGATGGCAGATGAAGAGAATATTCGACAGATTTTATCAGGCCGATACCAGTCTTTCACGGCAGACGGAAGGCGCAGGTCTTGGCCTTTCAATCGTCAAATTTATCGTCGATGCCCATAAAGGCAAAATAGAAGTCGAAAGCAAAATTGGTAAAGGAAGTGCATTTACTGTGAGATTAACCGCGAATGAACACGAATAAAAACTATTTCTTTAATCGCTAATTGCACGGATTACACTGAAATAGTTTAAATAAAATCAGAGAAATCAGCGTAATCTGTGATTTAAAAAGGCTAAAAAATGAAAAAGAAAACTACATGGCAGGAAAAACTGGCAGACAGCAAGGATTTACCGCGAATTGAAAAAATCGATGAAAAGAAATCCAAACGCTGGGGCATGGGTACTTTTGTTATACCCGCTCCAATCGAAGTTGATGAGATTATGCGCAAAGTGTCGAAAGGTAAACTTATAACAATAAATGAAATCAGGGAAATTCTTGCAAAGAAACATAACGTCACAATCGGCTGCCCTATCACAACAGGCATATTCTCATGGATTGCCGCTCACGCTGCTGATGAGATGGAAAGCGAAGGCAAGAAGAAGATTACCCCATATTGGCGAACACTAAAAACTGGCGGAATATTGAATGAAAAATATCCGGGCGGAATTGAAAACCTTAGAAAAAGGTTAGAAGCCGAAGGCCATATAATAATTCAAAAAGGCAAAAGCAAATTTCTTATGGTCAAAGATTTTGAGGAATCAATTATCAAGATTTGAAAAGATGGAAACAGTTTTAATAATAGAAGATGATTCATCGATGATGCGGGGTTTGAAAGATAATTTCGCTTATGCGGGATATAATGTGCTGACCGCAATGGATGGTGAAAAAGGGCTTGAGGCAGCACTTGAAGCAAAGCCGGATTTAATTATCCTCGATATTATGCTGCCGAAAGTAAACGGCTATGAAATTTGCCGGATTATACGGAAAGAAAAATTAGATATGCCGGTGATAATGCTTACCGCCAAAGGTGAGGAATCTGATATTATCCTGGGCCTGAATCTTGGGGCAGATGATTATGTTACTAAGCCATTTAGTATTAAAGAGCTACTGGCGAGAGCGGCGGCATTCTTGCGCAAGAAAAAAGTCAATGAAAAGGAAGTTTTCAAATTTGGCGATTTTCATTTCGATGTAACAGCACGCAAACTTTCGAAAAAAGGAAAAGAAATAGAGCTTTCGCCTAAAGAATACAAGCTGCTGGAATTTTTCCTTAAAAAGCAAGGCAAAGCCCTGACTCGTGATGAAATATTAAACGCTGTCTGGGGGTATAACAGCTTTACAGGTCATCGCAGCGTCGATAGATTTGTAACAACCCTGCGTAACAAAATCGAAACAGACGGCGACAATCCCACATTTATTCACACCTTGCGCGAAATTGGCTATAAATTTAATATTTAAGTAAATTTGTCCTTATGTAAATTTGTCTGATAAATTTATTCGACTACAACTGTTCCATCTTTTACAGCTATAGGATTGAGTTTACCGCAGTGGGGGCATTTCAAAAATGCCTTTCCATCCTTGTCGAGCTTCATTTTCATAGGTTTTTTGCAGCATTCCATTGGTTTGCCGTTTTTATCAACCACCGTCAGATACAAATCTCTGCCGCCGCTTGGATCGCGAGCTATAAAATAGTCATCGGGTGAAAAGTAGGCCGATAAATATGTATCATATCCCGAAGTGGCAATTGTAGAATCTTTTAATTGTTCTGTCACTGTTTTTGGGGGTTTTTGCCCCTGCTGACATCCAATGACAAAAAACAGTGATAATAAGCATACAAAAAAAGCCGACTTTTTAATCATACCATCCCTTTCCTAAAGTTAATTATATAGAAAGTTACTCTTAAAATACTTCGGTATTTTTTGTTATATGACTTTAAAGATATTATACTATTTCCATAGGATTACTTCCAGTATTAATACGTCGGTATAGGATTGTTGTTCTAAAGAATGAAAATTATAGAACACTTAATATGTTATATTTTGCCATAAAATAGCTATGTGTTAGCTTTTTGAGTAATTCAGAACCTATTTTTAAGCAAATTCCCTTATGTTGCCGACATTTCTAATAGATAAAATTATTTTAATTTAATTGGAACATTCTCTGGACACTGTCGTATTGTAGACTACAATAATACTGAAGTATTCCTATGGAGTGGATATGAATAAACAATTATTGGCCTTTTTGATGTTGACGCTTTTATGTCAAATCTGCGCCGCTGATGCCAATTTACCTGATCCCAATGCTCCCAAAACACTTGAAGACTATCTAATCTTTGCATCTCTCAACAATGCCGAGCTGAAATCCAGATTCCAGCAATGGAAAGCTTCACTTGAACAAATCCCGCAAGCCAAAGCCCTTCCAGACCCGCAGTTTACTTATGGCAAATTCATTCGCCAATCGGATATGCAAATGAATCAATTTATAGGAATTATGCAGGTATTTCCATGGATAGGAAAAATCGAAGCTCAGACAGATGCGGCGGCTGC
>MHXZ01000108.1 GCA_001825665.1 Planctomycetes bacterium GWF2_41_51
ACTCGAAAATTTTTGAGCCAAACTTTTGAGCGAATATTAAATTTTTAAAGAGCAACTTCCGAACACCCGTTTTAGGCAACACGCCCGTAATGGAGCGGGTATCGTTTAGCACCCGCACCCGTGGCGGGTGATTTTCAGAGCCCTGAGCGTTAGCGATGGGTCAGTAATATATAATTCTTAAATATTACAGGAAAACCAAAATGCTGATTAATAAAAACATTCTCAAAAAAAGTATTTTGACATTTTTTTTCCTCTGCCTTTTTATTTCATCTGCTTTAGCCGAACCGCCTCCAAATATTCCTTATATTGATGGGGATCTTGATGGCGATAACGAGTATAACGTCCTCGGAGGTGAAGATTATGATCCCGATGATAACCCAGGTAAGGTTTTAAACGGCAATTATTGCAAATTATATTACAGGTTTATTCCTTTTGACGGCTTATATCTTTGCTGTGACTGGTATGTTCCCGGCGGCTCACAGGAATTTCAGCGATTTGAATTCACGGATAAAGGATTAAGCCCTCGCAAATTCTGGCGAATCGATATTATTGGCGGCAGCACAGTGAATGTCTTTTGGACAGAAAACCCGTCAGGTATATGGAACGATGTTCATGAACTTGGTTGGGATGAGGCAACTGGCAATCATGATTCAATTAACAGTCCCGAACCTCATCCGATTTGGGAAATGAGAATCCCTGCTTCCGAATTTAGCGGCCAGGAATTAATGGCTGGAATTTGCCCAAAATATTCCGGCGGTTCAGGTATCGAAACAGACCCATATTTAATTTCTACCCCGCAGGACATGAACGCAATCGGCGCCGATTCAAGCGACTGGAACAAATGTTTCAAGTTGGTTGCTGATATAAATATGGCTGCTTATAGTGGCACAAAATATAATGTAATCGGTAATTTAAGCAACTCTTTCAATGGTATTTTCGATGGAAATTCTCATGTCATTCGTAATCTTCGTTTGAATGTATCAGTTTCAAATGTCGGTTTATTCGGTTATATCAATCGCAATGCTGTCGTTAAAAATATAAAATTGCATAACATTGATTTCACAGCCACTAATTATATTGGAGGTATCGTTGCAATGAATGAAGGCAGGATTTACAATTGTCATGTAACAGGAACTATACATGGCCAGCAGACTTGTGGCGGAATAGCGGGTTCTTCAAATGGTACAGGCTCTCCGCCGGATTTGAAAGGCGAAATTTCAAATTGCTCATTTAGCGGAACTATAATTGGAACATCCCGTCTCGGGGGGATTGCAGGTGGTTCAACAGGTACAATAATCATAAATTCTTTTGCTGTCATTGATATTGCGGGAAATACACAGATTGGTGGGGTAATTGGAAGTGATATGGGTTCACATTTCGATTCATGTTTTGCTAAAGGGAAATTGTTTTGCCGCCAAAGCGACGCTGGTGGATTTGCAGGAGGGCTGACAGGTGGTTGCGGTTATGTTACTGATATACATAATTGTCATGCGAATGTTATAGTAGATTGTAATATCGGCGCGGGCGGATTTTCCGGCAGTAAACCTTTTTCAGGTGGCCGAATTACAAATAGTTACGCTTGCGGTAAAATTATTTTTGATCCTGCAAATCATTCTGATATAGGCGGATTCACTGGCCGCAGCGCTCAGCCGTATGAAGTAATCAATTGTTTTTTCCTTGACGGTAGTGGTCCCGATAATGGTTCCGGTGATCCTTTAACAGATATCCAGATGAAACAGTGGACAAGTTTTACAAATTGGGACTTTACAACGCCTGTCTGGAAAATATGTACTGGTACTAATTATCCGAAACTCGCCTGGCAGCAAAAATTAACCGGCGATTTTGTATGTCCCGATGGAATTGGTTTTGAAGATTTTACAGTTTTAGCAAATCAATGGCTGCTGGCTCCGGATGTTCCTTCAGCCGATATTGCTCCGCCTTCCGGCGATGGCATAGTCGATTTCCACGATTTAAAAATCTTCGCAGATAACTGGCTTAATATTGATTAAATAATTCCGCCTCTGGCGGTTTCCATAACTTTTCACTATTAGTTATTCACTATTAACTATGAAGATTACTGGCTCGATACCGGCATCTACGATTAAAACTGAGAACTGACCTTAAAGGTTCGATTCACCGAGACTACTTTATACTTTAATGCAAAAATCTCTGTGAACTCTGTGAACTCTGTGTCCTCTGTGGTGAAAGTAAAATTTTGCGCAAGCGAAAACTTGCGCCAAATTTGCGAAAAACCGAAAAATTCACTTTTTAACCACTTTTAAACGCTTTTTTTTCACTTTATTTTGCTTTTTTTGTATTTTTTGATATTTGTTTTTTAGTTTTTTTTGGTATAGTTCCAACAATATGAACGTACGAAATGCCACAGTAAAAGATGTTGATAATATATACTCGCTGATTAGCAGATACGCTCAATTGGACAAGATGTTATTTCGTTCCAAGGCGTATATCTTCGATAATCTGCAGATGTTCAACGTAGCTGATATACAGGACAGGGTTATCGGCTGTTGCGCATTGCAGGTTATATGGTCTGACCTTGCCGAAATAAAATCTCTTGCTGTCGATGAGGAGTTTCAAAATAAAGGTGTCGGCGGCGCTTTGATTTTAAAAGCGGTTGAGCAGGCAAAGCATTTAGGTGTTAAAAAAGTTTTTGCTCTTACGCTTGCCCCGAAGTTTTTTGAAAAATACGGATTTTCCATAGTCGATAAAAAAACGCTCCCAATGAAGGTTTGGAGCGATTGTGCGCGTTGCACCAAGCAGGAAAACTGCGATGAAATTGCAGTTGAATTGATTCTGGCTTAGTAATGATTTCCAGTTGACCGATTCACATTTAACGTAGACGAAACAAGCCGCGTAACCGCAACCTGATAACGAAAGTTAACCTATTTGTCTTCGCTGGAACATCGCCACTGCCAGGAAAATAAAAGCCGCAGAGTAGAGTACCCCATAAATTCCGCAGGACATAATATAGTTAGCTGAAATTTTCACACCTTCTTCATATATTGCATCGCTGATCCAGAAGACCTGCAAACTCGGCACGATTACTTTTCCTATTGTAGCCCACAGATAAGAATCGGCCAATCTTCCAAAAGTATAGTCACTGACCAGTCCCAGCAGAAACAGCCCTATGCAGCAGCTTAGGGTAATGAGCACATTGAATCTCGTCGAAAACATAATTGCCGCCGCCGAAATAATAAACAGCGACATTAAAAGCAGCACAGAAGCATAAACATCAAGCAGATTAAACCCGTTCCGAGCCGGGAAAAATTTCCATTCCTTATCTATGAAAAACAGGAAAACTATTGAAATTGTGGCAAAAATGGAAAGCAAAACGATGGCCGTTGAGGTAAATTTAAAATCATAAGAATAGTTCAGGAAAGCAGTTACAAGAAGAGCAAGGCCGATTGATGCCGCGCTGCACATAATAACCGTCATATCCGTTGTATCTGATGCCGTCGTCATTACGCCATGCCTTATTGACATTAGCAGGGCCACTGTAAAGATGTAATGGGCAAGGATAACCGCCGCCAAAACCCCGAAAAATTTGCCTAAAATGAACAAAAAACGCGGAACAGGCTTAGATAGGGTAGTTATAATCGTTTTTGTTTCAATTTCTTCGGTAATTGATGTCGAAGCTGAGAAAATCGATATGAACAATCCCGCAATAAATAGCGTAGATAGCCCTATCTCGCGTAAGAGCTTATTATCGTCGTCTAATGAGTACATCGTCAGCGATGGGCTTATGAAAAAGAGAAACACAGCAGCAGCTATAATAACTGCATAGACCGGCTGTCTGATAATTTCTACGAATGTGTTTTTGGCGATTGAATAAAATTTGTAAAACATATTTTTTTTCCATTAAACAGTTTACGAATATGAAGTTATCTATTATATAATAATCGTGATTGAATTCCCGCTAATCCGCGGGTAAGCACTTTAAAAAATATAAGTTACCGTTTATTCGCGGGAACTTATTACCCTTAAGGGTATATTAGCGTCTTTTATTCTTGTAGTAAAGAAACTTTATTGTATACTCTGGGCACAAGAGCCGGGTTCAAAAGATTTGCCCCGGTTCGTATTGTTTATGATGCTCAGGGATGGTAAATTTTAATTTAAGGATGGACAGGTAATAATGCAGACAGAAGAAAAAAAGGCAGCCGTTGTTTGTCTGATAGCACTAATTTTGAGTATCATCTTTTTTCCCGCCTGTTATATTTTAAGCCGGGTAACGGGTGTTTTCGCTTTATTTGCTTTAAGCTGGCAGATACTCGCGGCGGCGGCAATATGGGCAGTGTTGGCCATTCAGTTTTACCAGCGTGCATTGGCTGAGCAGGAAAAGTTTGATATTGCCCAGCTTGCCCAAAATAGCCAAAGCGACACTATTTTTGAAGCTCAAAAAAGGCAATCAGAATATTTCGCAGTCGCTCAAAACAGGCTCAAAATTTTTGAGAAATGGTTCCTCCCGATTTTTTCAATTCTCATCGCCGCATTTCAAATCGTTATGGGTGCTCTTCTGATAAGAAGAACCATAAACGGGCAAACTGGCGAAGAAATGAACAGTCTGCTTCTTGGTGCTGTTCTTTCATCGGCAATAGCGTTTATGAGTTTCCTGTATTCACTTTATGCAAATGGTCTTTCCGCACAGGCAAAATGGAAGCCGATTAGAGCAGGAGCAGGTTTCTTCCTTGCCACCGCGGTTCTTTCTTTTGCTATTGCAGCCGGTATGGCATTTGCCCAATTTAAAGTTCAGATAGTGCTTACAGTTCTAAACTGGGTTGTTCCTATTGTACTTTTACTGGTCGGATGCGAAGTGATATTAAACTTCGTATTTGATTTATACAGGCCGAGAATAAAAGGCCAATACAGCAATGCCGCTTTCGACAGCAGGCTGCTTGCCACAATCTCATCCCCGCAAAATATTCTGCATACAGTCGCAGGCTTTATCGATTACCAATTCGGTTTTAAAGTTTCACAGACATGGTTCTATAAGATTGTCGAACAGGCGATAATTCCGCTCATAGTTGCCTCAGCCATTATCCTTTACCTCTTGAGCAGTGTTGTCATTGTTGACCCCGGTTCGCAGGCAATAGTCGAAAAATTGGGTTCGCCTTATGATTCAAAGGGAAACGTAAGAATTGCTGATTCCGGCATTTCTTTTAAGCTGCCTTGGCCTTTCGGAATCGCCAGAATATTTCCAACCAAAGAAATGCAGGAAATATATATTGGATATGTACCGATGGATGAAGGCAAACATCCGCTGCTTTGGGACAAGGAGCATTATAAAGAAGAATATAACTTGCTGGTCGCTACTGAAAGTATCAGTTCTCAGGAAAAAGGTGCGGTGCCTGTAAGTATTATCCGGGCGGCAATACCTGTTCAATATCGTGTTGTTGACCTTTACAAATATATTTACAATCATTCTGACAGCAAAGAGCTTCTGAAAAATATATGCTACCGTGAGCTGGTAAGTTTCGCGGCAGGCGCAAGAATCGAACCTGAATCTGAAAGCGGCGAAGAAAGTTTGCTCGGCGCCGGCAGGGCAAAGGCCGCTGTTGTTGTTATGAACAATATTCAGCAGCAGGCTGATAAACTCGGCTTGGGTGTTGAAATCGTATTTATGGGTTTCGAAGGTTTTCATCCGCCGCCAACCGTTGCACAGGATTTTCAGGCCGTTACTGGTGCCGTGCAGAAAAAACAGGCTGCGATACTCGAAGCAATCTCAGTGCGAGACAGGATTTTTACCGGAAATACAGGCTCAGTAAAACAGGCTGAAGGTTTACATAGTCTTGCTGCAAAATATTTGAAGGCAACCCAGAAAGGCGACAAGAAGGCAACCGATGAAATCAAGCTTCAGCTTGACCAGGCCTTTACAGATGCCAGCGGCGAACTTTTCTTTAAACTAAGAGAGGCGCAAAGTTATGCCTTCGAAAAATCTATTCTCGCAAAAGCCACAGGCGAAAGATTTAGTCAGCAGTTGAAAGCCTATCAGGCTTCGAAGAATATTTATACTCACGAATTGAAGATGGGTATGCTTGAAGAAACGCTGGCGAAAATAAGAAAATTCATCATTGTTTCCGACAGCGATACGGAAGTAATGATTCTTGATTTGCAGGAAAAACTTGTTCCAAGCTTGTATGAAGCCCAGCCCGAAGAGCAAAACTAATATAATATAGGAATGTATTAAAGGATAATTCGAGATGAAAAATTTTTCAATTGTAATTCTTGTTGTACTGATTGTCGGCGTTATGGCGCTGTACCTTGTTTCGTTTCAAGTGCGTCAGACAGAAACGGCGCTGGTTCTTACCTTTGGTAAACCCACGCGCGATATAAACACACCGGGCTGGAAATGGAAATGGCCCGCACCGATACAGACCCTTGTAAAATATGATTCAAGGCAGAAGCTTTTCGAAGGCATCGAAGAAGAGACCGTAACAAAAGGCGGCGAACCGATTATTGTCCAGACTTATATCGTCTGGCAAATTGCGGAACCGATAAAATTCCGTGAAGCTGTACGCGATGTTCCCGGCGCAGAGAAACTGCTCAAGAGCAGGCTTCGTGATGTGCAGAACAAAGTTGTCGGAAGACATTATTTCAGCGAATTCGTAAATACTGACCGCGAGCAGATTAAATTCGGCGAAATCGAAAATGAAATGCTCGAAAATATTGCCGCGCCTGTGAAAACTGCTTACGGCATGAACGTTCAAACTGTCGGCATAAAAATGCTGAAAGTCAGTGAAAAGGTAACTGAAGACGTATTTGCTCGAATGAAAGCTGACAGAAGACGTAAAACCGAAGCGACACTCGCACAGGGCAGTGCAGAATCCACAAGAATCAGAAGCGACGCCGATTCGAAGATTACCGAATTGATGGCCGCCACTGAAGCAAGAGCAAAAGCTATCCGCGGCGAAGGCGATGCAGAAGCTGCTCAGTATTATAAGATGCTCGATGCTGACCCTGAGTTTGCAATGTTCCTTCGTGAAATAGAAGCGCTCAAGAAAACCCTTAAAGAAAGAACAACGGTTGTTTTACCGGCAGACGCTGAACCATTCAAATTGCTTAAGGAAATGCCGAAAATTGAACCAAAACAAAGCGGGGCAAAATAAATATGAGTCACGAACATAATCACGATCATCATCACCACCATCATCACGACAGTGTTGAGATTGAGGAATTGCCGGTAAACGAAATGGATGCAGGCAGCAAGAGTCTTGCCAACGCATTGCACATTAGTTTCACGGTTTTAAAGTTCATCATGATTGTTCTGGTAGTGCTGTTCCTCTGTTCCGGAATTTTCACGGTTGCTCCTGATGAGCGGGCCATGATATTGCGGTTCGGAAGAATCACCGGAGATACGACCGAGAAAAGGATTCTCGGCCCCGGTTTGCATTGGGCCGTTCCATATCCGATTGATGAAGTAGTTAAGCTTCCCGCACGAAATACGGTGCTGCGGACAGCCATCGATTCGTTCTGGTATGATGAAAAAAATACCTACGGTTCAGAAACTCTGAATCCTATTACCGATGGATATTCAATCACACGCAACGATGAAATCCCGGATTTAAAAAGCGACGGCAGCGACTATAACATCGTACATTCTAAATGGCAGTTGACATATAGAATCTCCGATTGTGAATTGTTTTTCAAAAATATAATGCTCAGCTCACCCGCCACAGGTCAAACTCTTATAGATATGATACCAAAGAGCGTGGAGCCGTTTTTAAAAGCAATAGCTTCTGAAGCGATTGTTGTAACTATGGTAAATTTCAGTATCGATGAAGCTATAAAAAGTGATACGCAAATAGGCAGGGAAACCGAAAAACTCCTGCAGCGCAAACTCGATAGTTTGAACAGCGGTATCGAAGTCGATTCGATGCAGCTCACCGCATGTATTTGGCCCAGACAAGTCAACGATTCTTTCGTGGCATCAATTAAGGCCAGCAACGAAGCGGACAAAATGGTTCGTGAGGCGAAAGGTTACGCTGAAAGCAAAATCAATGAAGCCGGCGGACAGGAACTTATTAAAGCAGTACTCTCCAAAGATATCACAGACCAGCAGAAAGAAGCGTATTGGATGAATGCTTCAGGAAATGTTCAGCAGACAATCGCCCAGGCAAGAGCATACAGGACCGAAGTTGTTGAATCTGCAAAAGCAAACGCAGATTATCTGCAGAAGCTGCTTCCTGAATATCAGAAAAGACCTCAGCTTGTTATGCAGAGAATCTATCAGGATGCGATAGAAGAAGTCCTCAGCAACGCTGATGAAAAGATTATTTCTCAGCCGGGCAGTACAACGAAAAATCGTGAATTCAGGGTTATGATTAACAGAGACCCTACGATAAAGAAAAAGAAAGAAACTAAATAAATGTTATCTCTGAAATTTAAATGTCAGGGATTAAAATATTAAATATTAAATTTTAAATTTTGAAATTATTATGGCCCATACAGCACTAAATCTGACGGAATACGAAGTTGACGCGGCGAAAACGCACCATAAGCAGGTTAAAGTAAGTCTGGCTTTGGCCGGAACACTACTTGGCGGAACGCTGCTCATAAACAGTCTCATCAGTCCGCTTTTCTACAGCGGCACGCAAATTCGCGATTTACTGGCGATGCTTGCCGCGATACTGCTTGCGACGCCGGTGATTATACATTCATTGAAAAGCGTTATCAGAAATGAAATGCACATGGATGAACTGGTGGCGCTGGCGATAATTGCGGCATTCGCTACAGGCGATTATGTCGCGGCAAGTGTCGTGGCGTTCTTCCTGCTTCTAAGCGAGCTTGTAGAAACCAGGACAGCGCTTGGCGCAAGAGCGGCAATTGAATCCCTGATTAAACTCACACCGACAAAAGCCTCTGTGATTGATGCTGCCGGAATTGAAAAGGAAATTAACGCAAGTCGCTTAAAGTGCGATGATGTTATAAGAGTAAGGCCCGGCGACAATATCGCTGCCGATGGCGAAATCGTTAAAGGCTTAAGTTCTCTTAATGAAGCGACAATTACAGGCGAGGCTCTGCCCGTCGATAAAGTCCCCGGAATGCAGGTCTTTGCCGGAACCACAAATCTTACCGGCGTGCTCGACATTAAAGTTACAAGAGCGGGAAAAGATACAACGCTTGGAAAAGTACAGGAATTGATTCTCCAGGCCGAGCATACAAAAATCCCGATTATGCGAATCATCGATAGATATGTTCGTTGGTATATTCCTACCATTCTAATGATTTCCGCGATAATCTGGTTCTTTACGCGTGATATTGAAAGGGCGATAGGCGCTCTTGTCGTATCATGTCCGTGTGCTTTGATATTAGCGACACCGACAGCGATGGTTGCGGCTCTTTCAGCCTCTGCAAGACTTGGCATTCTGATTAAGAAAGTTGCAGACCTCGAACTTGCCGGCAGAATCACATCGATTGTCTTCGATAAAACTGGAACGCTGACAACAGGCCAGCTTTACGTTACAAAACTTACACCTGCTCAGGGCGTTGAACCTGCCGAACTTTTGACAGTTGCAGCTTCAGCCGAACAAATGAGTAAACACCCGGCCGCTAGGGCACTTCAGTTGGTAGCAAGAGAAGCTAACTTGACTCTGACCTCGGCAGAAGATTTTTCGGAAACGCCGGGCAAAGGCGTCAGGGCCGATGTCAAAGGCGAAAAAATAATCGTAGGCCGTGATACTTTCCTAAATGAAAATGGAATTGATACTTCAACCGTACCAGACCCCGCTCTTCACGAAGAACAGGGCTTCAGTACTTTATATATCGCCAGAGATAAAAAATGTATCGGCTGGATTGGTATGCAGGACAAGACCAGACCGGAAGCAAGACATTCAGTCGAGCAGCTTCGTGACGCCGGCATCAAACGCCTGATAATGCTCACCGGCGACAGGGAAGAAGTTGCCCGAAGAGTTGCCGCAGAACTCGGCTGTACGGAAGTAAAAGCCAAATGTCTGCCGCAGGATAAACTTGCGATTGTAGAAAAAATGAAAAAAGCAAACCACATTGTCGCGGTAGTCGGCGATGGTATCAACGATGCACCGGCGCTTGCAAGCGGTGACCTTGGGATCGCGATGGGTGCTGCCGGAAGCGATGTTGCTATTAATTCCGCTTCGATAGCTCTTATGAGCAACGACCTCAGGAGACTTCCTTTCCTTGTAAAGCTTTCAAGGAAAACTCGCACGATTATTAATCAAAATCTTCTGTTTGGAATTCTCTTTATAATCCTCGGCGTTTCTGCTTCGGCTGTCGGCTGGCTGCCTTTGATTTACGCCGCTCTGCTGCATTTCGGCGGTTCGCTGGTTGTAGTATTTAATAGTGCAAGGTTAGTGCGGTATGGCGAAGAACTCGATCCGCATATTGCACCAGAACAAGTTAATTTATAAGCAGTATAGAATAATATTGTTTTATTGAGAGTGTATTTTGGCCCGAACAAATGAACAATATGTGATTGAAGCGTTTTCGCTGACTAAAATCTTCTCCGATTGGTGGGGAAGAAGCAGAGTCGTTGCGGTTGACAACCTTGAGTTAAAGGTAAGAAATAACCAGGTTTTCGGCCTTTTAGGCCCGAACGGCTCTGGAAAGACAACCGTCCTGAAAATGCTGCTTGGACTTCTGCATCCGACAAAAGGAAGAGCTTTTGTTCTTGGCGGAGACTGCAAAGACCCGCGTATAAGTTCTCAAATCGGCTTTTTGCCCGAAGAGTCATATCTTTATCCTTATCTTAATGCCAGGGAAACGCTTGATTTTTATGGCAGGCTTTTTGGCTTAAACAGTAAAGTTAGAAAAGCAAGAATCGATGTGCTGCTGGATATGGTCGGTTTGGCGGGAATGTCAAACAGGCCGATAGGTACATTCTCAAAGGGTATGGCAAGAAGAATCGGCCTCGCACAGGCACTTATCAATGACCCCAAACTTCTCATCCTCGACGAACCTACAAGCGGTCTTGACCCTATCGGCACAAGACAGATTAAAGACCTCATTGTTGAACTTGCACGTCGCGGCAAAACCGTTCTGCTCAGCAGTCATTTGCTTGCCGACGCTGAGGAGGTTTGCGATACGGTGGCGATACTTTATGGCGGACTCGTACAGAGAGAAGGCAAAATAGAAGAACTTCTCGAAGAAAAAGATAAAACCCAAATAACAACAAGCGTTCTTACCGAAAGAGCGATTGAACAGATTAAGCGAATAGTTGAAAAAGACGGCGGCCAAATTGATGTCAAACCGCCGATGCAGAAACTTGAATCTTATTTCATCGATATCGTAAGAAAGGCACAGCAGGCGAAAAAGCCCACAAGCGGTGCGGTTAATCGGCTGGACGTAACTGATGCGCAGCGTGCCGCAGCCATGTCCGATGTGATTGATAAACTTGTCTCCGCGAAAGTCGAATCGCCTAAAGTCGAAAATACAGAAAAACTCTCCGTTGTCGAAACCGAAAAAACGGGAACGGATTTCAGCGTTATAAGCCAGCTCACTCAGCAGCCGCTGAAAATGCCTGAACCGGTCGAGCCTGTTAAAAGTGAAGAAATAATTACTCAGCAGGAAATTAAGAAAAATATCCTCGATGAGCTGACAAAATCTGAGGAGAATAAAGATGAATAGAGTCTGGGCTGTTGCCAAAAACAGCTTTGTCTCTGCAATGAGAATGAAGACGGCTATAGTCTTTATGCTGCTTCTCATTGTTTTGCTCCCTGTCATGAGTCTGACCGCCACAGGAGACGGCACTGTTAAAGGCCGCATTCAGAGCTTTTTAAGCTATGGACTGGGCCTGACAGCTTTATTATTGTCTATTCTTACAATTGTAGTATCCTGCCACACATTAAGTGCAGACATAAAAAACAAACGAATTTACTCCGTCGTCACCAAACCCATAAGGCGGTTCGAAATTGTATTGGGCAAAGTGCTCGGCGTTGTATTGCTCGATGTACTGCTCCTGCTTGTGTTTTCATCCGTAATATATGTACTTGCTCTCCAGATGCCCCGGTTTGTTAAAACAACTGATGAGGAACTTGCATTACTTGATAATGAATTTTTTACCGCGAGAACCGCATTAAAGGGAAAGTACGATTATGAAATGATTACTGCCCGTGCGCAGCAGGCATTTAAAAATCTTCAGGATACAGGCCAACTGGATGAAAATAAAAATAAACAGGCCGTTTTGAAGGAATTGACCGAGGCCGCCAGGTACAGTATGTTCTCGGCCGAACCCGGCGGAACCGTTATCTGGGAATTTGAAAATGTAAAGCCTTTGGATCCGAACGATTCATTGTATGTGCGCTTTAAGTTTAATGCTTCGCAAGTTCCGCCCGATGAGCTTTTTTATGGCGTTTGGTATGTCGGCGATTATCGGCAGATGAAAAATGGTCAGGAAACGATGAAAACTCCGATTTATGCCGTTCCCCGAAAAGACGTTTCAAAAACTATCCGCGAATTCCAGGTTCCTGCCCAGGCTGTCGCAGAAGACGGTTATTTGGCAGTTCTGTTTTTTAATGAACCTGAAAATAATTCGACTATAATTTTCTCTGAGGAAGATGGCTTGGAAGTACTTTACAAGGCTGGAAATTTCAGCGAGAACTATGTTCGCGCCGTACTTGTAATTTTTTCAAGGCTTATCTTTTTTGCCGTGCTTGGCGTTTCACTTACTACCTGGCTCGGTTTTCCTGTTGCGATACTGTTCTGTTTCGTTGTCTTTTTTACCGGCGTGATTAACGGCTTTATTACGACATCTTTCGATTTTATCGGTGCTAATCTTGCGTTGTTCTATAGTTTTACTATCAAGCCGATTATCTGGCTTTTACCGAAATTCGATGAAAACTATAATATCAATAAGTATATTGTTGACGCCAGATTAATTAATACAGGCTTTCTCGCCATGGCATTAATATCCTTGGCTGTAAAATCTCTTATTCTGCTTTTTGCAGGTTTTATTATCTTTGCAAAACGTGAATTAGCTAAAGTTATTGTTTAATATTAAAAATTAGAACTAAATAAATATGCGGCTTCGTGAAATTATAATTTGTATTTTCTGTGTACTTGCTGCGGCAGGACTGCTGTTTTTAGGTTCGCAAAGACTCGACAGCATTAACGCTCAGCGAAGCGAAATGAAGCTCGTTATGAATGAGCCGCTCGAGAACGCGCCGCCTTCACTGGCTTTCGCCACTGTTGCACTCGGTGCTTTCCGCGGCCTGATTGTCGATGTGCTTTGGATTAGAGCAGACCAGTTAAAGGAAGAAGGCAAATTCTTCGATGCAAAACAGCTTGCCGAATGGATTACGATGCTCCAGCCCAGGTTCGCAAAAGTTTGGGACTTCCACGGCTGGAATATGGCTTATAACATTTCGGTAACTATTCCCGCAAGCCGCCCGCAGGAACGCTGGCAATGGGTCAGAAACGGCTATGAGCTTATCAGGGATAAAGGCATCGAAATGAATCCCAAAAATATTGACCTTTATCGCTCGCTTGCGTGGATATTCCAGCACAAAATCGGCAATGTTATGGACGACTGCCACAAGTACTATAAACTCCAGCTTTATCATGGAATTAAACCGCTGCTTGGCCCCGAAACGCAGGAATATTTTATTAATATGGCGAATGCTCCGCGAAATATTCAGGACGTCTTGGCCGACCCGCAAACGGCAAAATTCATTTCCGAACTTGCCGAAAATGACCCGGTATTTTTAAATCAGGATGAGATTGTCGAATCCTATCTTTCTCTTCGTCAGCAGCCCAAGAAATTTCCAGAAAAAACTTTCGCGGTTATTGACCGTTACAGGCAATCAGATACCCTCGAAAATTTCGATATTTTCGCAAAGGCCTATCATCTGCGTAAAACCTGGAAATTCGAACCCGAGTTGATGGTCAGGCTCAACGAAACTTATGGCCCCATTGATTATAAAGACCCGAACAACGTACTTCCTTTGGACTGGACGCAGGCCGATGTTCACGCGATGTACTGGGCGGCGCTCGGTCTCGAAAAAGCCGGTAAAAAAGGAGAATACCAATTCGAAGAACTTAGCACCGATAGAATTGTTTTTCATGCCATCCAGGCTCTATATACCCGCGGCAAGATGATTGTTTATACTTCCCGCGTCCCATCTAAAAATGATCCGAACGAGGTTACAGAGCAGGAAAGCGTCTTTTTATATCCTGACCTGCGATTCTTTGATAGGTATGATTCATTGCTCCGCACATTAAAGGAAAAATATCGCCAGCTTGGCCAGGACGATGAAATTCTCGAAGTCCCGCACAGGAATATGCTCAAACGTGCTGTACTCCTGTTTTATCAGGCAGGTCACACCGATAAAGCTCTAAAGGTTTATAATGCTCTGAGAAAAGACTATCCTAAGGACCAGGAAATTCAAGTCTCACTTAATGAGTATGCAAGAGCAAGATTGATGCAGGAATTGAAGGATATAGGGCTTTCCGATGCCACAGAAATTATCACGTTGATGCTGCACGAAGGTTTTGCCCGCTACGGCGTTCACGATGATGACGAAGCTTACGGCAGAGAAAAAATGGCAAAGGAAGTTTATGACCATTACCAAAAAGAATTTGGTGATGAAGGTGTTGACAGGGTTCTGCTCCCGCCTTTTAATACTCTGTTATACGTCGGCCTAAGCAGCTTCATCAATGATCAAAGATATCCCGAAGATTTAAGAATGAATTTGATTCAGCGTATACAGGTAGAACGACCAGAACTTTATGAAAAATTGAAAGACCAGGAACAGGCTGTAATGCAGGAATTAGAGCAATTACAGCAGCAGCAACAGCAGGAGCAAGGCCAGCAGCAATGACGAACATACAGCCCCGGATTATGGATAATCTAACCGAATCTCAAAAAAGGGCCGTTTTACACAAAGACGGTCCTTTGCTTATTATAGCAGGTCCCGGAAGCGGAAAGACTCGCGTAATAACACATCGTATCGCAGCGCTCGTGCAGCAGGGCGTCTCACCTCATAATATTTGTGCAGTTACTTTCACCAACAAAGCGGCGGACGAAATGCGTCAAAGAGTATTTGCGATGAACGTTCCGCGAGGCGTACACGTCAGCACCTTTCATTCCCTCTGCGTCAGGATTCTCCGCAAGTACAATATGGCCGCACGTATCTCACCTTCGTTCAGCATATTCGATACTTCCGAGCAGAAAAAATGTATTAAGGAAGCGGTTAAAAAAGCTGAACTCGAATTAAAATCTTTTCCTCCCGCCGCGATGCTCGAAACCATTTCGCGTTTGAAAAATAATCTTGAAGATGTAAATACATTTGAGCAAAGAGCAGGTGGTGATTTTTTCCTGAAATGTGTTTTAAAAATATATAAGAATTATCAGAAAATCCTCGATAAAAATAACGCGCTCGATTTCGACGATTTACTTTTCAAAACTGCTTTTCTTCTCAAGAATAATCCTGAAATCAGAAAGCAGTTGAATGACCAGTATAGGTACCTGATGGTCGATGAATATCAGGATACCAATCACGCTCAGTACCAAATTGCCCGCGGCCTTTCAGCCGAGCATGGCAACATCTGCGTAACCGGCGACCCCGACCAATCCATCTACGGCTGGCGCGGAGCCGATATCGGCAATATTCTTGCCTTCGAAAGAGATTGGCCGACCGCCGTCATTATTAAACTTGAGGAAAATTTCAGGTCGCTTCCCGAAATTCTCAAAACAGCCGACAGGCTTATAGTTGCCAATAAAAGCCGCAAAGCCAAAGAACTCCTTCCCGTTCACCAGGGCAGCGCCGAAATTTCCGTCGATTGCCTCGAAGACGAACAGGCAGAAGCATCTTTTATTTCCGGCCGCATCAGCACTCTGTTGAACAAAGGCGCAATGCCGAACGAAATCGCAATATTTTACCGCGTAAACTCGATGAGTAGGGCGATTGAAGAATCGCTGGTTATAAATAATATTCCATATCAAATCGTTCGCGGCGTTGAATTTTACAATCGCAAGGAAATCAAGGATATGCTCGCGTATCTTCGATTGATAATAAATCCATTCGATGACCAGGCTTTTACACGCATAGTAAACACCCCCGCAAGAGGCATCGGCGATACAACCGTATCCAAACTCGAGTCGTTTGCCGCTTTCAATAATATGAGTATATTCCAGGCCGCCAAAAACTGCGATAAAATGGAATCATTGCCTCAGTCGACTAAATTAAAGCTCAAAGTCTTTATAAAAATGATAGAAGATTTCCAGACGGAAAAAGACGGCCCCGCAGCAATTATTATGGAAAGAGTCTTCAAGCAAAGCGGTATGTACGAAGCCCTCAAAATCGAAACCGCCGAAGAGGATTACAGCAAGGCGCCGCCGATTGACAATGTATATGAACTTATTAATTCCGCAAAACGATTTGACGAACAGCACAACGCCGGCCTTGTGGATTTTATCCAGCACATTGCCCTTTTCAGCGACACCGATGCCTACGACAGCAGAAGCGGCAAAGTTTCGCTTATGACCCTTCATTGTGCCAAGGGCCTCGAGTTTGATAATGTCATTATCGCCGGCCTCGAACAGGGGCTTCTCCCGCACGAGCGCAGTGTCGAAAATCCTCAGGAGCTTGAAGAGGAAAGAAGGCTGTTTTTCGTCGGCATTACAAGGGCCAAAAAAAATCTTTGTGTAACATTATGCCGCTATAGAACCATCCATGGCCAGACAATGCGAACTATAAGGTCGCAATTCCTTTTTGAAGCCGGCCTCGAACCTAAGGAATTGGAGCAGAAAGAAGTTGTTGAAGAAAAAGATGCTCTTGATTATGATAACACCGACAGTCAGGTGCGCCATGAGATTGGATTAAAGGAAGGGCAGCTTGTTTCGCATATCAAGTTTGGGACTGGAAGAATTAGTAAAATCCATAATCTTGGTGCAGACAGCGTCGTCGAAGTTCAGTTTAGAAACGGAATGATTAAGCAGTTAATGCTGAAATATGCCAATTTAACTATTGTCGAATAATAATAATTAGGAGCATTTATGGAAAAGCCGCAGGTGAAGTTTTATTACAAGAATGTTACAGAAGAAGTTTTGGGCAAAGAGCATGGCATAACAAAAGAACAATTCAAAGAGCTTGAAAAAAAGACAACCCCTCTCATCCACCAGCTAAATACTGAACGAAAGGCAGGCAAAGTAAAATACAGAGATTTGCCTTATCAGACCGATACGGTTGCACAGGTCAAAAAAATCGTTGCCCAGATAAAAGGCTGTGAAAATTTCGTCGTGCTCGGCATCGGCGGCTCCGCTCTCGGCAACATCGCTTTGCAGACCGCGTTAAATCCATATATGTATAATCTCGATGAAAAGCAGAGAAAAGGGAGTCCTCGCCTTTTCGTGCTCGACAACGTTGACCCTGTGCAGATGAAATCTTTTTTCGATTGGCTCGGCGATAAACTCGATAAAACTATTATTAATGTCATCAGCAAATCCGGCAGAACTGCCGAAACAGCCTCGCAGTTTATGACTGTTTGCGAATTGATAGAGAACAAGCTCGGCAAAGATAAATTAAAAGACCACGTCGTCGCTACAACAGACCTCAAAGCCGGTACGCTTCGCAAAATTACCGACCAGTTTGGCTTTAGAAATCTCGAAGTTCCCGATGGTGTCGGCGGCAGGTTCAGCGTTCTCAGCGCAGTAGGCCTTTTGAGTGCAGCCGTTTGCGGCATCGATATCGATGAACTCCTTGCCGGCGCTGCCGATATGGACAAAAAAGTCAGCATCACCGATTTTTACAAAAACCCAGCCGCGGTAAACGCCGCAATAAACTGGCATTACTATAACAGGGGCAAAAAAATATCAGTAATGATGCCGTATAGTTATAGCTTAAAAGATTTGTCCGACTGGTACAGGCAGCTATGGGCCGAAAGTCTCGGCAAAACCAAAGATATCTCCGGCAATGATATTTTCGTTGGCCCGACTCCCGTAAAGGCACTCGGCGCAACCGACCAGCACAGCCAGGTTCAGCTTTACCGTGAAGGCCCGAATGACAAGCTATTTACGTTCCTTAGCGTAGAGCAATTCAGCGATGACGTAATAATCGGTAAATCCCCCGATATAGCGCCGGAACTCGCTGTGCTTTCAGGACATAAAATGAGCAAACTCATCAACGCAGAGAAAACCGGAACCGAATACGCCTTCATCGCCAGCAAAAGACCCTCCCTTACTGTTGCTTTCGATAACGTTTGTGCTTATACTATCGGCCAGTTTATTTATCTCTTCGAGGCGACAACATCGATTGCAGGTATGCTGTTTAATATTAATACGTATGACCAGCCTGCTGTCGAACTTGGAAAAGATGCGACGCTCGCGCTTATGGGAAGCAAAGATTACGCTCAGCTCGCTGAAAAAATTAAACCTTTTAAGGAAATGGACAGCAACTTTATAATATAAGAAAAGGAAACGATATGGCGCGGTTTGCAGTTATTATGGCGGGGGGAACAGGAAAGCGGCTCTGGCCCCTAAGCAGAGAAAACAGACCCAAGCAGGTTCTCAAATTAATCGATGGCGATACTCTGCTCCGCAGATGCTTCCAGAGAATAACCACCCATTTCGACCATCGCAGCATCATCGTACTGACCAATAAAGGTTATTCCGACCTCGTGCGTGATAATCTTCCCGAGATTCCTTACGACAACGTCATTTCCGAACCCGAAGTTCGCGACACCGCAGGTGCTATCGGTCTTGCCGCCGCAGTCCTCGCGAGGTTCGACCCGGATGCTACAATGGCCGTCGTTACCGCAGACCAGATTATCAAACCCGCAAACATATTTAATCAGGCCCTTGCGGATGGTATGAACTTCGTCGAAAATAATCCTGAAGCTCTGATTACTTTCGGAATTCAGCCTTCATTCCCTGATACCCAACTCGGTTATATAAAATTGGGCAAAAGTCAGCAATGCGCGAAATGCAATAACGAAATTTACGAAGTCGAGTCTTTCAAGGAAAAGCCCGACCTGCAAACCGCAAAAGAATATCTTTCATCCGGCCAGTACTGCTGGAACTCCGGCCTTTTCGTCTGGAAAGCCAGAAGAATACTTGAACTGCTTTACCAGAATATTCCGCAGACCAAACCGCCTCTCCAGAAAATTCAGGCCCATTGGGGCGGCCCCAATCAGGAAGAGATACTTCAGGAATGTTTTGTAAAACTCCCGAAGATAAGCATTGATTTCGCCGTCATGGAAAAAGCCCCGCAAGTCCACGCTATCAAACTAAATTGCCAATGGCTTGATATGGGTTCATTCTCCGCTCTGGCAGACATTATACAATCCGACAAAAACGGAAATATCGTCGTCGCTTCTCAAAGCGAACTTATGGATTGTAAAAACAGCATTCTCGTAACTGAAGATAAAAATCATTTGATAGCCGCCGTTGGCCTAAAAAATATGGTTGTCGTGCACAGCCCCGATGCCACGTTTGTCTGTCCCATAGAAGAGACCGGCAAATTAAAGGAATTGCTGCAAAGCATCAGGGATCGCGGCGGAGCGCAATATCTCTAACTATGCGATTTTTATGTATTGACCTTGGCGATAAACGTACCGGCCTTGCGATTTGTGATGGCGATGAAATCATGGCAAGTCCGCTGGGTATCATCGAAGGCCAAAAAAATCTTCAGTATGAAATTATCAAAATTGCGAAGGAGCATCAGGTTCAGGGCCTTGTCTTTGGTCTGGCTCTGAATATGGATGGCACCGAAGGCGACAGGGCGATACAGACTAAAAAAATTGTAGAGGAAATCAAAACGAAAATTAGCTTGCCCGTTTTCTTTCAGGATGAAAGACTTTCAACTTTTTCCGCCGGCAATAAACTCTCTCGAATCGGCCTGACGCATAAAAAGAAAAAATTTAAAATTGACGCAATCGCCGCCGCCGAAATCCTCACAGAATTCCTCAACTCCCGTAAAAAAGTATCTGGGAACCAAAATAACTATTAACCCCCGCACCTGTGGCGGGCGAAAAAAAACTTGTCAAACGATTCCACAAATTTTCAATCTCTCAATCTTTCAATCTTAAAAATCTTTAGTGTCTTGTGCCTTGGTGCCTTAGTGGCTCCAGTATTAGTGATTCTCTCCCCCGAACCACCATAAAAAGTGTTCACTTTGATATACTTTTCTCCGCTTTTTTCTCACTTTTTTTCGCTTTTTAGTCACTATTTTTTGCTTTTTAAAGGCATTTTTTAGTGCGCATTCAGGTCACAAGCTTGCACAGTTTGCGCACAAAATCGCAAATTTAGCGCAATTAAATACATGCGCAGAATTTTTTTGAATATTTTTGAAAATTTTAAAAAAAGCATTGACTAAGATTAATTAGTTTCGTATTATCACTATTACCATTGGATTAGTGATGATGGATATGGAAAACATTTATATAACGCCAAAAATTATATCGCAGAAATGCAGATATGCCTTGCGGGCCATATTTGAGCTGGCAAGCCGGCATACAACAGAAGCGGTGAAGATCTCTGACATAGCCGCTGCCCAGGCAATATCTCCGCGTTTCCTGGAGAATATACTTGTCGAGCTAAAGCAGGCAGGTTTTGTTGCCTCAAAAAGGGGCAATGATGGTGGATATTTTCTGGCTCAGCCCCCTGAAAACCTGACGGTGGGGCAGGTGATTGCCTTTGTGCAAGGTACTGCCAAATCTAATGTTATGGCGTCTGTCGGCCTCGGTTCTTTAAGAAACGGCGACTATGCTTTTTCTCATCTTTGGCAGAGATTAAATGATTCGATAGCTGCCATTTACAATCAGATGACTTTTGCCGACCTCGTCAAAGAAGAAGCTACAGCAGTTAAAAGCTATGTGCCCAATTACGTAATTTAATTTAGTTTTTTTTATTTATAATTCCTACTAAACCTATAGGAACACTTACAAGGCAGAAAATGGAAAGTCATTTAAGAAGTATATTAAAGGGTGTAACTTGGCGAGTTGGCGGCACCACCGTAACGATTTTAGTCGCATGGTTATTTACCGGAAATATTAATATCGCGGCAAAAATCGGTTTAATCGAAACGGTTCTGAAAATCAGTGTTTTCTATATACACGAACGTTTGTGGAATCACATAAATATCGGCAAAGAAAAGAAACCAGAGTATCAAATTTAATTTCATAAGGAGTATCAAATGATACAAAGCGTTGCAGAACAAGATGTTAGAGAATTAGTAAATGGCCTCAATTATGCCCAGAAGGTCGAGCGAAGCCTCGAACTGATTCGCTGGGCATGGAAAGAATATGGCGATGGCCTCGTTGTCGCCAACAGTCTCGGCAAAGATTCGGTTGCCGTTTGGGATCTCGCTAAAAAAGTCAGTCCCAAAATTCGCGGGTTTATTGTTACTACCCGATTTAAGCCTGTTGAAACCGTACAATTTATGAACGAGCAGGTTCTTAAATATCCCGAGCAAAGGGTATTTAAAAATGATGAGTCCATTCCGGAAGCGCTTTACGCAACCGAACCGGACAAATGCTGCGATATTCTCAAGGTCGAGCCTACCCGCAGGGCTATAAAGGAAATGAATGTTACCTGCTGGGTAACCGGTCTGCGTTGCACCGAAGGCAGAACACGTACAGATTTCAAGGAAATCGAAGAAAGGGATGCCGGTCTATTGAAGCTCAATCCTATTCTTATCTGGCATGAACGTGAAGTCTGGCAGTATCTTGCCCTGAACAAAGTTGATGTAAATCCTCTCTATTCAAAGGGTTATCGCTCACTTGGCTGCTCGCCTTGCACGAAAATTACGCTTGATATAAATGAACGTGCCGGACGATGGATTGGCACAAGCAAATGCGGTGGAGAATGCGGAATACATACAAGACCGTTAACTGCAAAGGTTTAAGTGATTTTATGGGCAAAGATATATATGCTTTTGACTAAAAAAATGATTGATGTTATAAGAGCGATTGCCGAGCATCTTGCGTTGGCAGGTGAATTATTGGTAATAGGCAGAATAATTGAAATTAATGATAACGGCATAAAAAATGGCGAACGACAAAACTGACAATATTTTACGGTTTTCAGCGGCTGCGGATAAACTTCATGGTGTTTATCCGCAGAAGCAGGAAGGGCTGTTTATGCTGCGAGTTAAAATCCCCGGTGGGAGACTGACTTGGCCGCAATGGCGTGTCTTTGCTCAGGTTCAGGAAACGTATTCACCGGATACACCCGTACATTTTACAACCCGCCAAGACATAGAATTTCACAATTTGCAGCTTGGCGATATCGTAGAAGCACAGAAAATTCTGATTAAAGCAGGACTTTCTTTTTACGGCTCTGGCGGCGATGCGTTGCGAAATGTCACCGTATGCAGCGGTTGCGGATTATGCGCTGAAAGTTTCGAAGTTTTTGAAATTTCTGTCGCCGTCGAGGAATATTTACAATCACTGCCCGCCTCAGCAAATTTGCCTCGCAAATTCAAAATCAGTTTTTCCGGTTGTCAAAAAAATTGCGCAAGACCGTATCTAAACGACATTGGCTTTATCGCCGTATCAGAGAGTCATTTCAACGTAATAACAGCCGGTTCTCTCGGCCCCATACCTGCTTTAGGTATCGAAACATACAAAAACCTGCAAGTTTCTGATGTGTTTTTTTTATGCCGAGCTGCGATAGAAATGTTCGCCGAACTCGGTGATCGCACCAACAGGCGAAAAGCAAGATTGCGCCATATCCGCCAGAAATTAGGCGATGATGCATTCCTGTCTGAATTAGACAGACGGTTTAAGCAAGTTGTTAAAGAGCCTCAGCCGAATATAAATTCATTATCGAAAAGTAAGCCTGATTTTAAACTTTTGCACCGTCTAAACATTCCCGATGGCGATATAAGCACAGAGCAGATTATTCAGCTGGCTGATTTATGCGAAAATCAAGGTGTTGAATCGCGAATTAACTTTGAGCATGGTATAGAGCTTTATGGCTCAAAGCATCTGGAATTACCGGTGAATCTGAAGCAGTTCGAAAATGGCCTTGTCATAATTGCCTGTCAGGGCGGCAGAACCTGTCCTTACGGCCTTATTAATACTCAAAATGCCGCTTTAAAAATAAGAAAAGCATATGAAAAAATTGATCATTCAAACATCCATATAAACATTTCCGGCTGTTCAAACAATTGCGCCCACAGTGCTGCTGCGGCAATTGGGTTTGTTGGCCTTAAACGAGATGGCAAAGAACACGTGCAGTTATATACCGGCGGGGGAGATGGCAAAAATCCAATGCTGGCTCAGAAGCGAGAAATTATAGACGTTGAAAATATCACTTCTGATACTTTTAATCATATCAAATAAATTAAGCTTGTTGAACCTTTGCGATAATGTCGTCCGGAATATCAAAATTGGAATAAACATTCTGAATATCATCATGTTCTTCAAGTTCATCTATAAGGGAGAGAATTTTTCTCGCCGATTCCGCATTGGTAATAGGTATCGAATTTTGAGGAATCATAGATATTTCAGAAATCTGAGTTGGGATTTGTTTGTCATCCAACGCTTTTTTAAGACCTTCATACGCGGACTGTTCACAGGTAATTTCGTAAACCTCTCCTGTGTTTTGAATATCTTCAGCACCTGCCGACAAAGCTAATTCCATCAAATCGTCTTCATTGGCATCTTTTGTCAAAACTGTAATAAGTCCTTTTTTGGTGAACATATAGCTCACGCACCCGGTTGAACCGAGTGAACCGCCGTGATGTTCAAAAATTTTCCTTATCTCAGGCGCCGTTCTGTTTCTGTTATCAGTCAATGCTTCGGCCATAATAGCTACTCCGCCATGAGCGTAGCCTTCATAAACGACCCCGACAAACGCAATCATATCGCCTCCGCCGGCGCCTTTCTTGACTGCCTTTTCGATTGTGTCTTTTGGCATATTGGCCTGTTTGGCCTTATCGATTGCGTATCGCAGAGCAAGATTTTGCCCGGGGTCAGGGCCGCCGTTTTTCGCTGCAACGATTATTATTCTGGCGATTTTGCTCCAGACTTTGCCGCGTTTTGCGTCATTAGCTGCTTTTTTATGTTTTATTCCGGCCCAGTGTGAATGTCCTGACATAATATATCTACCTTATAGATTTTATTAATGAATAACTTTATTAAGCGGATAAGTAATAATTCCAGAAGCACCGCCACGCTTGAGTTTCGGCACAATATTCCGTTCAGTAATCGTGTCAACTACGACTTCGACAGCGCAGAATTCACTATCAGCAAGCGAAGACACTGTCGGGCTTTTTTCTGCAGGCAGGATTTTCAGGATTGCTTCAAGTTTATTTTTTGGAACGTTCATTTTCAATCCTACTGTTGTTTTCGCGTCAATGGCGGCATTTAGCAGGATGGAAATATTTTCGATTTTTTCACGTTTGAATTTATTTTTCCATGCATTGCTATTAGCAATAAATCTTGTTGTCGATATCAGCAGGGTATCTATTATTCGGAGATTGTTCGCTTTAATGCTCGAACCGGTTTCAGTGAGTTCTACGATAGCATTAACTAATCTCGCTTTTACTTCGGTTGCTCCCCAACTGAATTCCACTTTTACTTTGATGCCTTTTTTCTTGAAATATTCTTTTGTTACTCCGACAAGTTCGGTTGCGATGATACCGCCGTCAAGGTCTTCAGGTTTTTTTATCTTTGATTCTTCAGGCACTGCGAGAACCCATTTAGTTGGGTTCGAAGTGGCTTTGCTGTATAACAATTCGCATACTTCGTGTACTGACGATTTATTTTCAACTATCCAGTCATGCCCGGTAAAGCCCGCATCGAGCACACCGTCTTCGACATATCTGCTTATCTCCTGTGCCCGCAGCATAATCAAACTGATTTGATCATCGTTAATTCGCGGAAAATAACTTCTTTCATAACCTGTTATTCTAAAGCCCGCTTTATCAAAAAGCTCGAAAGTGGCTTTTTCAAGGCTTCCTTTTGGGATACCAAGTTTGAGAATTTGTTCAGACATATAACCTCCGTATTATGATTTTGGTTTGGCATTCTTTTTGTCATCCGACAATATCTGTGCCGCCTTTGGATTTGCCAGTTCGCTGTCGTGCCGAACAAGCGAATAAAATGTATAAGCTTCAGACGCTGAAACTTGTTTTTCAATAAACGATTCAATCTGGTTGTCGTCCCACTGTTCATCAACGAGATTATACGTTTTGAAATACTGTATCATCTTGTCTGTAAGCGGAACTGCATGACCGTTTAGTGCTGTAAGATATATGAAATTACGGACAAATGCCGTCATTCCATTCAGCTTTTCGAGTATTTCTCTCACTCCTTTTTTGCCGGCGCCGACAAGATTTTCCGTAACCAGACTGTCATATTTCTGGAAAATGGCGTTAAGCAGTGAAGTAATTTTAATAGCTTTCGATTCGGCATTATTTATATCGCCCCCGATAACTCCGACTATTTCTTCAACGCGGGCAACTCGCAAATCATTGAAATCTACAAAATGAGATTGGATTTTTCTTATTGCCGACCTGGCCCCGGATTCGGGACAATCTGCGCAAAGCGATGCGAATATCATTGCTTCAATCATGTCTTCATAGGCTGTTTTTTTTGGTTTTTCGGCGCCTTTTTTAAGTGCGCTGAACAATTTCTTTACTTTTTGAGAATACTGCAGCGGTTTTTTCATTTCTTTTCGTCTTCCGGTTTGAATTCTTTTGAGACTTCATCGATGAGTCTCAATGTTTCCATTGTTTTTTTCAGTCTTTCATCCAGATGAAAATAAAGATGAGGGCAAAATCTCGATTCCATATAATCACCCAGCAACGACTGAATTCTGCCTGCCGCATGCTGGATCGCCGTAAAAATCACCCGCTGTTTCGTGTCATTTTCCGTCATTATGCTAATAAATACTTCAGCGCTCTTAAGATCGGGTTCGGCTCTGACCTCTGTTACGCTTATAAAACCTTCGATGCGCGGGTCTTGCAGGTGATTATTAATGATATCACTTACTGCTTCTTTTATTACCCGTGACATTCTTTCTTGTCTTCGACTTGGCATAACGCACCTAAATTGTTCTTTGAATCTTTATTATTTCATATACCTCGAAGACATCGCCTTTCTTGATATCATCAAAACCGGCAATCTTTATGCCGCATTCAAATCCTGTTCCGACTTTCTTGACATCATCCTTAAAATGTTTTAGTGATTCAATCTGACAATTGTCTCTGAGAACAACATTGTCTCGAATGAGCCTAATTCTTGCATTACGCGTAATCTCGCCTTGTTCTACATAACAGCCGGCGATAGTCCCGACACTCGGGATTTTGAATGTATCGCGAACCGCTGCTTTGCCAAGACTGTTCATCTTTTCTTCAGGCTCGAGCAATCCTGACATGGCTTTCTTGAGATCATCGGTAATTTTGTAAATAATATTATACAGCCGTATGTCCACGCCTTTAGATTCGGCAATTTTCGATGCCTTATCTTCCGGGAGAACATTAAAGCCAATAACAATAGCATTGGAAGCCTCGGCCAAAACAACGTCGCCTTCGGTAATTGCTCCTACCGCAGCGTGCAGAATCTTGACCTGAACTTCTTCTGTACTTAAATCTGAAAGATATTTAGCTAATACGTCAACAGACCCCTGAACATCCGCACGGATGATAACGTTGACTTCTTTTGCCTTGCCTGCTTCGATATGAGTGAAGAGATTTTCCATAGTAACGAGCGAACGCGTCGCAAGCGCTGCTTTACGCGATAATGTCTTTTTCTCTTCGGCAGCCGCTTTGGCTCTATTAATATCGCTTAAGCAGTAAAATCTGTCGCCTGCCTGAGGAACATTGTTTAATCCCGATACTTCCACCGGCATTGCGCTTATTGCTGAATTAATTGATTTTCCGGCACTATCTTTTAAGGTTCGTATTCTGCCGTAACTTGTACCGGCAAGAATGATATCGCCTTTTTTAAGCGTGCCTTCCTGAATAAGAATCGTTGCCATCGGGCCTTTTGTCGGATTCAATTTTGCTTCTACAACCCAGCCTGTGGCCGGAATTGTCGGGTCTGCTTTAAGGTCGAGAAGTTCTGAAGCATAGTCAAGATGTTCTAAAAGTTCTTCGATGCCGATATTCTTCGTTGCGCTTGTCTTTACGACATCTGTTTTTCCGCCCCATTCTGCGGGAGCAAGTTCGTACTCTGACAGCTGGCCATATAGTCTGTTTATGTCGACACCCGGCAAATCTATTTTGTTTAAAGCAACGATGATATGAACACCTGCCGCTTTAGCGTGATTAATTGCCTCTTTTGTCTGAGGCATCACACCGTCATCGGCAGCCACAACGAGTACCGCGATATCAGTCATATTTGCACCACGTGCACGCATTGCTGTAAATGCTTCATGGCCTGGAGTATCAAGAAACGTAACGCGTTTGGCGTTAGTTTTGTCGCCCCAGACGACCTGGTATGCGCCCATGTGCTGAGTTATGCCGCCGGCCTCACCAGCCGCAACTTGCGCAGATCTGATTTTATCGAGGAGACTTGTCTTGCCATGGTCAACGTGACCAAGCATCGTTACTATCGCTGAACGCCTTTGGACATTTTTTCGCTCTCTTTTTGTGAATTCTTCTGCAATTTGTTGTTCGAGAGTCAATTTGGGCTGAATAACTAATTCCGTACCCAAATCGAGAGAAACAATCTCTGCAATTTCATTTGGAATCACCTGATTAGCCACTGCCATAATATTGTGTGCCAGCAGTCTTTCGATTATCTCGGCTGTTTTTACGCCGAGAGCACCGGCCAATTCTTTTACAAGCACTGGTTCGGTAACAACTGCTTTTTCAGGTTTGATCTTCGGAGCTTCGTCAGCTTTTGTTTTTTTGGTTTCTAATTTTCTGACCGGCCTTAGACGCATGCCTTCGCCGCCGGCGGCTTCGAGCCTTGCGCGTCTCTCTTCAAGGTCTCTTGAACGGAGCTTGCGCGCGGTTTTCTGTTCTCGGAGAGCCTCTTCGGCAGTCAATTGAACTTCATCGTGCCTGCGGCCATGCGTTTTTTTCTTGCCTTTGCCTGCTTTGGATTTCGAATCTGCAATTTGCGGCGCACTTGCCAGCAACGGCTCTGAGGCAGCCTGCTTATATGATGGTTTTGTAAGCTGCGGCCTTGGTCTGGGTCTGGGGCGTTCGATTTCTTCAGGTTTTTCAACGCGTATAACCCTTGGGCCAGCCAATTGAGCAGGTTTCGGTTTTCCGAGCATCGGGCCGGCAGGTACTACCGGAGCTGGTTTTGGAGGCTCAGGTATAATTTCAGGAGGAGCGGGGGGCGGTGTTTCGTCAATAACGGGAGTTTCAGCGGGTTCTTCAGCCGCAACTGTTTCAGACTCAGACTCTTCCGCAACTGTAGTTTCAGGTATTTCTGCTTCACTAACCTGCGGAGTTTCTGTTTGCTCGGTTACCTCAGGCTCAACCGGTTCTTCCGGTACTTCAACTTTTTTCTTTCTTCTGACCCGAACCTTTGCAAGGTCAACCGGAGCAGCAGTTTCCACTGTTGTCGTATGCGCACCCTCGCTGAACCATTCGCGAATTGTAGCAGCCAAACCTGCGGATATTGTGGACATATGGTTTTTAATGTCCAGACCTTCAGCCTGGCATTTATCGATAATGGCCTTGCTGTTGACGCCAAGTTCCTTGGCTAAAAGATGTACTCTTGTAATTGCCAATGCGAATACGCTCCATATTAAACTATATTTGAGTTAACCGTTTATTTCCGGTTGAATTTCTGCTTTTTTAGCTATTTCATTCAATCGAGCTGTTTCATTCATTAAAGTTTCAGCTATGGTTCTCTTGTCGGTCTCGGCTGTTTGTTTTCTGGCTAAATCCTCGGCAACCTGAATTATTCTTTTTGCCATTTCCGGATTAAGCCCGATTTCTTTTATAAGCGGGTCAGCACCTATTTCCGCAAGGTCCAGAACTGAAATAACACCCAATGCAATGAGTTTATCGACGAAGGCATAATCGAGTCCTTCGATATCTTTAAGCCCGTTTGTAAGTCTTTCGACTTCCTGGTTATATTCTTCCGGCGTTAAAATATCGATATCCCAATCTGTCAATCTTGCCGCAAGTCTCACGTTTTGGCCGTGTTTGCCGATTGCCAGACTTAACTGGTCTTCCGGCACAACAACAGTTGCTCCGCCAAGTTCGAAGCACAGGGCAACCTGAGAACACTTTGCGGGCATAAGTGCATTCGCTATAAGTTCATGCGAAGATTCATTCCATCTAACTATATCGATTTTTTCGCCTCCGAGTTCGTCAACAATATTTTTTATTCTGCTGCCCCGAACGCCAACGCAAGCACCCACCGCATCTACCTTTGGGTCACTTGACAGAACCGCGATTTTCGTTCTGTAACCGGCTTCGCGAGCTAAGGCCTTGATTTCTATGATGTTTTCCGCAACTTCGGGAACTTCGAGTTCGAACAGTCTGCGAATAAAATCAGGATGTGTACGAGACAAAATAATCTTTATCTGGCTGCCGCTTTCGCGAACATCGAGAATTAAGCTGCGGATTCTTTCGCCAACGTGGTGGCTTTGGCCGCTGATTTGTTCGCTTTTTGGCAGAATAGCTTCGGTTCTGTTGTTTATTGTTACAATTAACGCGCCGCCTTCAAATCTGACGGATGTTCCGCTAATAATGTCGCCTTTTCGCTCTACAAACTCATCGTAAACGCTTTGACGTTCATCTGCTTTGATTTTCTGAATCATAACCTGCTTTGCGGTTTGAGCGGGAATTCGGCCGAGTTTTTTGATGTCAATCTGCTGGCCATCTTTGAAAGCAACAATTTCGCCCGTCTGGCGGTCGATCCTAACTTGAATATCGGCCTCGACTTCGGATTTGCCGAAATATTTTCTTGCAGCGGAAACCATCGCGGATTCCAAATCAGCGAAAATGGATTCCCTGTCGATGTTCTTATCGCGAGCTATATTGTCAACTATTCGAACTAATTCCTGATTCATTATTTGCCTTTCACATCATATAAATAAAAAGTGGAAACTCCACTAAATGAACGTTTCCACTTCAAATAACAAAATGTCATTTTTAAGTACAAAATCTACATCAATACAGCCTCCGATGCAGAATCAGTACATATTGCCTTCCAAGCGAAAGCGTTCATAAGCCGCGCATAAACTGTTTGCGGCTCTGTAATTGTAGCCGCAAGGCTACTCACGGCTTTTAATACCTATAAATATCATTGCTTACCTTCCGTTCCGTTACTACTGCGAACAATATAGTAAAGTTCGATTATACTTTGAGATAATGCAATGTCAAACATATAAAAAGATAATTGGTTATAGGGGATAGGGTATAGATAGGAGAAAGTCGATAAAGGAAATCGGCTAAGTTGTTACGCAGCTTGTTTCGTCTTATGATTTCAGGTTATGCAAAAACCAAAAATCCGCAAATGGGGTATTTCATGGCTTGTGCGGAATTCATGAGTCCATCAGCATAACTGTTTAATCGTTATCAATCTCCCTCTCAAGATTACGTGTAACTGTCAACTGCAAAGATATTAACGTAATAAGTTGTTTTACATGGCTCAGTATTCTCTCTCGCTTTTTTGGTTCTATTTTATTCCTGGGCCGCTCTTTTTGATTGTTTTTTCTGCTTTTCATCTATAAGAACTCCTTGACTGATATTCCTTTTTATGGTATTATTTTAAAAATACTACGCAATTAAGTGTATTTAATACGCATTTGCGAATATTTCAAGTATAAAATTCGCATTTACGAAAACTTTTTATGGATGAACTCGAAAAAAGCATAATACATAGGATAATTGGTGTTCGAACATCGCTGGCAGGCGAGCGAGGCCGCAATAAATTCGCTAAAATGCTTGACCTAAGCCCCTCTACATACAGCTATTACGAAAAAGACAGAATCCCGCCCGTTCCGGTTCTTGTTAAAATCTGCCAGTTATGTAACATTGATTTGAACTGGCTTTTGACTGGTAAAAATGGCGAATCAGATAAAGCAATTTCGAGTGAACACCTTAAAATAATTGCAAAAACCCAAAAAATCATTGAAAAACAACCAAATTCCGTAAATGCTCTTTCAGCTTTTTTAAACCTTTTAGAAGAAAAGGCTTCGTTCGAAACGGCGGTAAAATCGCAAAATTCCTCGAAAAACGGCTGGATTCCGGTTTTGGGCCGAACAGCCGCCGGCGTTCACGGCTCATGGAGTCAGTCAATTGGAACCGATTCGAGGGTTGTTGAAACGCATATTGAACAGTTGGTTCAAAAGCATCTGAATTCTTCCATCGTTAATTCTATAACTGCGGATATCACCGTAGATTCCCAGACTAGGGGGATTATACAGGCTTTGAACAAGTCGCAGGCTAATTTAATACAAACCACTGGTAATAATGAAGATGATGTTGTTCAATTTGTCGAATGTTCGGAAGTTCACAATCTTTTTCCCGATAGTTTCGCTTTGCAGGTCGATGGCGATAGTATGTCGCCTCGGATAAACGATAGCGATATCGTCATTGTCAGTCCTTCTTTGGCCGCTGTTGAAGGTCTGCCTGCCATTATTCGCATAAGTAATGCAATAGGCGTTACTTGTAAGCTGATTAGAATGGAAGATAAGTCCGTTCATCTTATCCCGATAAACGAAAAATACGAAACGAAAGTAGCGGCTAAAA
Organism: Planctomycetes bacterium GWF2_41_51; assembly: GCA_001825665.1. Taxonomy (GTDB): domain Bacteria; phylum Planctomycetota; class Phycisphaerae; order Sedimentisphaerales; family UBA12454; genus UBA12454. The sequence continues at coordinate 31,599 of MHXZ01000108.1, forward strand.
ACCAGATTTTGTGGTCTCTGGCCGTAATTTGTCATATTAAATTGAAAAAGTAGATTTTTATCTCTTGTTTGCCGATATTATAAGTAAGTAATTTAATTCATAAGCTCTTTGTAATATTGATTTTAGTTTATTATTTTTTGGAGTATTTTATATGTTATTGCACTTTATTCGGTTCTTTTTTATTGTTATTTTATTTGCTGCACTTTTTCTTAGTATCACCAGTCAGGTTGAAGATCCTGCAGAAGCACAGAGACTCACACAAAGTCAGATTTGGATTGTGTTTATAGGGGGTCTTGTGCTTGCAGTCGTGGTTTTGTTTATCGACTGGCTCCTGCCGAAACGTTCGTTAAGCGCGCTTGCGGGTGTATTTTTTGGTCTCATTGTAGGTATCTTTTTCAGTTGGGCTCTAACTTTAGTGCTCGACATGATTAATGAGGTTTTCAAAATCGGCCTTGAAGGAAGCAATCTTAAGCTTACAAAATGGATGATGGGAATTTGCATTTGCTACTTTGTAATCAGCTTCATTATGCGTACAAAGGATGAAGTGCGTTTCATCATTCCTTATGTTGAATTTTCACGTCAAACCAAAGGCGTAAGGCCTTTGGTGCTTGATACTTCGGTCATTATCGATGGCCGAATAGCCGATATTTGCCAGACAAAGCTGTTCGATGCGCCGTTTATAGTTCCCCGATTTATATTGAATGAGCTTCAATTAATTGCAGATTCCGCAGATAAACTCAAAAGAACCCGCGGCCGACGCGGTCTTGATATTCTGCATAAATTGCAGGAAAACACGCATATTGAAGTAAAAATCGATGATACACCACCTCCGGGCGTTGATGAACACGCACAGGTTGACCAGAAACTTGTCGCTTTCACTAAAAACTGTGATGGCAAGCTTATTACCAATGATTATAATCTCAGCAAGGTCGCCCAGGTAAGGCAGGTTGATGTAATTAATATCAATGATTTGACCAATTCTTTGAAAACTGTCGTTCTGCCCGGCGAATCAATGCAAGTTCGCATAATCAAACCCGGCGAAGAAGCCCAGCAGGGCATTGGCTATCTCGATGACGGCACTATGATTGTAGTCGAAGAAGGCAGAAGTAAAATTGGCGAAAAAGTCCAAATTGTTGTAACAAGCGCACTTCAAACTTCCGCAGGAAGGATGATTTTCGGCAAATATGACAGGCCCATTAACGGTCAAAACGATGAAAACGGCAAAGATGTACCAAACAACTACAGGCCCAGAAAACAATACAGTTAACTTTTGATAGTGATGAAGAAATGGTCTGACAAATACATTTGGATAATGTATCTGAGGCATGCAGTTTGTACAGTTTTGGTATTTTGGCAGGTTTATGGCTGAGACGGCAAAAAACTATAAGGTTCACCTGATTTATATATCGCTGGCAGTTGTAACATTTATCGCTTTCGAGCCGATACTTCACAATAGTTTCATAAGCTTCGATGATGATGAATATATATATAACAACCCTGCTGTATATACTGGTCTAAAGTTTGAGAATGCAATTGGAGCGTTTACAAACGTTCATTCCAATAATTACCATCCTTTAACCACGATATCTCACATGATAGACAGCCAGATTTTTAAGCTTTGGCCTGGCGGGCATCATTTAACAAATCTGCTGCTGCATATTGCGAATACAGCACTCCTGTTTTATATTTTAAGCCGAATTACAAAAAAGGTATGGCCGGCAGCTTTTGCTGCGGCATTGTTTGCGCTTCATCCGATGCACGTTGAATCTGTGGCATGGGCATCGGAAAGAAAAGACGTCCTTAGTACGCTTTTCTGGCTGCTGACAATTCTTGCGTATTCGTACTACATTCAGCGGCATACAAAGGGAAAATATGCGATAACACTTGCTTTTTTTGTACTGGGGCTGTTGTCAAAACCGATGCTTGTTACATTGCCATTTGTACTTTTATTGCTGGATTATTGGCCTTTTGAACGGTTCGGTAAAATTAAAAGCAGCAAAATTATCGCAGAGAAAATACCATTTTTCGTTTTGACAGCAGTATCAAGCATTATAACATTGGCAGTTCAGAGGAGTATGGGGCTTGTAAAATCTCTTTCCCATTACCCGCTATCGTGGCGAATAGAAAATGCGATTTTTTCGTATGTAATTTATATAAAAAAAATGTTTTTGCCTACGAATTTGGCGATTTTTTATCCTCACCCTAAAGGGACTGTTGAAACGTGGCAAATCGTCGGAGCGGTTTTTGTTCTCCTTTTTATAACCGTGATAGCATTGTTGGAAATTCGCAAAAAACCCTATATCGCGGTTGGATGGTTTTGGTTTTTGGGAACGCTTGTTCCGGTAATCGGAATTTTTCAGGTTGGTTTGCAGGCTTATGCTGATCGGTATACATATATTCCTTACATTGGATTATTTATTTTAATTACGTTGTGGATTTGTGACATAAGCACGAAACTTCCGAAACAAAAATTAATTCTTTCGATAACCGCAGGTTTAATTCTTTTTTCTTTGGGGGTGAAAACTTACGTGCAGACTATGTACTGGAATAATAATCTGCTGCTGTATTCTCATGCCATTAACGTAACAAAAAATAACTGGTGGGCATATAATTTCCTTGGCAAAGCCTTGGCATCGCAAGGCGAATATGCAGAAGCGGTGGAGCATTTTAAAAAATCTTTGGAAATATATCCAGATAACGCAAGTGTGTATTATGAACTTGCGAAAACATATCTCGAGAAAGGGGATGTGAATGAGGCGGAGATAATGTATCAAAGATTGCTTCCACCTTTGCCGAAAGATTTGAATGCGCCAAGAGGTGTGGATACTTCAAGGTACGATTATCCAATGATCAGTGCAATATATGTAAATGCAAACATAAATCTTGCGAGGATACTTGTGCAAAAGGGCGATCTGATTGAGGCTGAAAGGCGATTCAAAGAGGCATTGCGAATTGCTCCAAATGCCAAGGCGGCTCAAGAAGGGCTTGAACAGATTAAAAAAATGAAAAATAATAAAATTCAGAAAGGACATCCAGACGCAGTATAGTTAAATGGCAGGTTCATAATAACAAGGGAGCAAAATTGCATAACAGAGATTTCTATAATAAGATAATTTTTTCAGTTATATTACTCTGCGCTTTATTTCTTCTTTTCTTCAATTTAGGCAATCAATATCTCTGGCAGGATGAGGCTGAAACGGCACTTGTCAGCAAGACAATTCTAACAGACGGAATCCCGCGAGCAACCGATGGTACAAATTCGTTTTCGCAACTTCAGGGCAGAGATTACGGAAAAAATAATATATGGATTCGACACACATGGCTGCCATTTTATGTATTGGCTGGTTTCTATAAAATTTTTGGTGAAACAACTTTTATCAGCCGGCTTCCGTTTGCAATTTTTGGTTTTGGAACAATTGTATTGACATATTTTTTTGCAAAAACTGTATGGGGCAGGCGTATTTCCTTAATAGTTGCTGCTTTGCTGGTCTGCTGTGTTCCATTTCTACTGTTGAGCAGGCAATGCCGGTACTACAGTATGGTAATGTTTTTTTCAGTGCTTGCCTTGTACTCATATAACTTACTGATGAACAGAAAAAAATATTCAGGTTTGCTTCTGTTTGTCTCAATCGTAATGCTTTTTCACAGTCAGCATATCTATATAGTTATTATAATTCCGGCTATTATATTGCATGTGATTATATTTCATAGGGGAAGGTTAAAGGAATTGATATTTGTATCTGCTGCTGCCTGCTTAGTTACAATTCCATTTTTTGTATGGTTGTCAAGTATGAATTTTACTTATGCAGAAGGGAACAGATTTATTAACGAAATAGCCATAATAAATGCAGGAAGCAGAATGCTGATTCAAAACATAATCAGTAATGTTTTTCCTGTTTGGATTATGCTTGCCGCAATTATTGTCATTTATATAAAATATATAAAGATCGGCAGATTTTCATCAAACAGATTTGCTATTTGGGAAAACATCTCACTTCCAATTTTTTTTATAGTGTTAAACTTCGCTGTAATAACAGTTTTTACGCCGTTTCCTTTCTTTCGCTATATGGCTCCATCTTTACCACTTTTTATGATTATGGCAGCAGTGATCATCGATGGAGCATGGAAGACGCATAAACTCTTTGCTATCGCGGCAGTTATTTTTTTACTTTCTACGAGTCGGATGAATGATTTTATTTATGAGATAACTCATGATTTTGACGGTCCTATAGAGGGTATTTGCAAATATCTTAATGAATATGGAAAACCTGATGATGTCGTCGCCATTACTTACGGTGATATGCCTGTAAAATTTTATACAAATTTACGAGTAGTTGGCGGTCATACGGGAGAAAGCCTGGAACCGGCTAAAAATGCGCGTTGGGTAATATTCCGTAAATATTTTATTAATGAAAATGATTACGCCGTTAGGCAGTTTTTGGAACAAAATATAAATTTAAAAAACTATCGCAGAATTCAATTAAGCTATCCTGATACCACATGGGAAAACAGGGAAGATATTACAGTGCATTTTTTTAAAACACAAACAAACGAGGACAAAGTTGTTATTTACGAAAGAGCGGATTGATTCTTTATTCAACGTTTAATTGGCTTGACATTTTACGGCATATAAATAGAGTTATAATCAATGGCAAAGAACCTATACATAATCGACGGACATTCA
>MHXZ01000109.1 GCA_001825665.1 Planctomycetes bacterium GWF2_41_51
GTATGACGGAAATTGTCATCGGTTCCGGTTTCAAGCTGTGTAATTCCTGTTGAACGTCTGATATCAGCAAGAGAATTATTTAAACTTTGCAGTTTGCCCCTAAGGGAATTTTCCTGTGCTGTAAGCTCACCTAATTTTGCGCTGACGTCCGCTTCAACATTGGTTTGCTGACTTTTAACAAATAAATCCACCATCTGGTTGACGATAAGTGCGGATTCCTCTTTATCTCCGCAGGTCATACTGAGCATAATAAAGTTGCTGTTCCTGTCTGCGACCGCAACTAAATCATCATTCAGGTCATCCATAATCTTTAAAGCATCGTTATCATATTTCTTAAACCATTTAGTTTCACGTATTGTTTCCCTGCGAATCAGTTCCTGAAGCATGCTCTGCTGCTTAATAAGAGTCGCTTTAGAAAACCTGAATTCGTAAGATATGTCCTTATTAGCAAGAGGGCTGCCAATTACTGTAGGGTCACTCTGCCCCGGAGATAAAACTTCGATATAGGTTCTGGCAGTATACTTTGGCGCAATTTTGCAAAGTACAAACCACAAGCCTGTTCCTATCGCACCCCCAAAAAAAGTAAAGACAAATATAAGTAAAATATGTCTCCGGAAGATATCCATTATCTCCTTCGGAGTTAAAACGCCCTGCTGTACCGGAATCATTCTCTGCAGCATACGGTTTGGTGAACCCTGGCCTGGTAATATTTGTTTGTTATCGTTCATATTTTTTATCTATTCAAATTTAAGTCCCATAACAGATATTTGTTTTATTTGGAGTTAAGCCTTTCAATAGCTGCTGTTATTCTATTCTTTACTTCCGGAGGAGCATTGTTACCGCTGAATTCCAAAGCTCTTTTATAAGCTTCGAGAGCCTTGTCGTTCTGTCCCAGCTTTTCTTTAATCATAGCCATGTGTTCGTATACCTCTATAGGCGCATTCATTTTGTTTTGTTCATATTGCTGTACAGACCTGTTTATCAATTCGTCCGCTTCCTTCGTTTTATCGTTTTTAAAGAGCACATAAGCATAGGTATCCAATATACTGGCATTATTAGGCGCTCCATCATAAGCTTTTTTGCCATATCCCATTGCTTTTGCAACATCCAATCCATTGTCAGCCAGCAAATATGCAAGGTTATTCATTACCTCAATATTATTCGGCTGTTTATTAAGTATACTTTCATACTCTCCTATAGCGAGTTTAAGATATTCTTTATCAGCCATTTTCTCAAACATTTTGAGAAGCAATTTGGTTTTATTCATTCGGCAGGTGAAATTTTTCTGTTCATCGTCTGCAGAAACAGTAATGCTCTTATCAATATACTCAAGCGCTTTATTATACTGCTCTTTAATATTGTGAAGGTTAAACAACGCAAGATTTACGGCAAGCGAATCAGGCTGAGTCTGGATTTTTTCGTTGCACCACTTGATAGTTTCATCATAACCAACGACATTATTCATCAAACCAAGTATTCCGATGAGATAAGTTTCATTAGTGCCTGCTTTTTCAAGCGCTCTTTTAAAATATTCAACAGCGGCTTCCTTTTCGCCTACATCAGCTTTCGCCTCTGCCATTCTTTCATAAGCTATCGGCGCAAGAGCGCTATCCAAATATTTCGTAGCTTCAGCCTGAAGCTGTTCGTATTTTTTAGTTACAAGCAAAGTTCTCAGTTTACCGTCAAACGCTTCTGCATCGGGCTGCTCATTATTAGCTTTTAAGCTATTTTGAAAAGCAGCATCAAACAGTTTGTATGCTGTTTCATATTCTTTTGTACGCAGTGCGAAATTACCCGCATGATTGTACCAATAAACGTTATCCGGGAATTTCGCAATCGTCTCACTATAAAATTTTGCGACACGGTCGGTATTACCTGTCATAAAGAACAATTCTTCCAGCATATCTCTGGCCACAGATGAACCTTGCTCATCGGCTGCAATTTTGAGTTCGGAAATAGCCTGTTCAACTGCGTTTGTTCTGGCATAAGCACGCGCCAAATCGATCCTGACTTCAGCGTTGTCCGATAAGGCCTTGCTCTTTTGGAAATCATTAATAGCGTTGTTAAAATTATTCATTGCGGTATTAATCTGCCCGCGGAGCCGCCATGCACGCGCATTTGCGGCATCAAGTTCGAGATTTCTATTTGCCAGAGTCAACGATTCTTCAAGTTTACCCTGCTTAGCGGCAAGCCAGGCTTTAAGAAAAGCCAGTTTCGGGTCATCTGGATTCTGTTCACTAAGGCTGTCGAGTTTGACCTTGGCTTCATCAGACAATCCGATTTCGAGTGTAGATTCGATTTGAACAATCTGGTTTTCAAGAGACTTGTCGAGTTTTACAAGTTCCGATGAGTATTTCAATATATTTGCCTGGTCGTTTCTGTTCCTGGCAATGAAAAGCATACCTTTAACATTATTAGCATCTTTGGGATTTGCGTCATATAATTTCGAAAGAATCTTTTGAGCATCTTCGATTTTCCCTATACGGGCATAATATCGCCATAACAAATCGTTTTGCGTACTCAAAAGTTTCTGACCATCTTCAGGCCGACCTACAACCCTGAAATATTCAGCGTAACCATTAAGCACTCTCTGATCATTGGGATTGATTGCATAAGCATCTTTATAAGCATCCTCTGCAATAGCATAATAAGTATTTTTCTGCTTTGCCGAACTCTTATTGGCAACATCCATTGCAAGTGAAGCCAGCCATAAAGAATTTTCAATCGTAGGCTGCATCTTCTGAATTTGCTGGGATACCGCAATTGCCCTGTCTGGTTCAGTTGTACTTATGTATTTAGCGTAAAAGTTTTGCAGATCCACATCTCTGGGGTTTGCACGAATGGCGGTTTCCAAAGCACTTCGAGTTTCATTTGTCTGGTCAATACTAGCGGCATTTCCTAATTTCAGGTTCCTGTTATAAAGAACAAACGCCAGATTCCTCGGAATAATACTGTCATAAGGATTAAGTTCATAAGCTTTTTTCGCATCTGCTATCGAATCAGCTTCCTTATTAAGGGCTGTGTAACACTGGCTTCGCAGAAGATATGCCTCGGAAAAAATCGGTCTTTTCTCAAGACAAGTGTTAACCCTGGTTACCGCTGACTGATAATCTTTTTTCGCATAAGCGATTTTTGCATTGAAAAATTCGCCTTCGCACAAATCGGTATTGTATTTTCTCGCTGTTTGGGCAAGTTTCTCTGCATATTTATAGTCCTCCTCGGCAAGCAGGATATTAAACAGATTTGCCAGTGCCGAAGAATTATCAGGGGAAATATCCAAGACTTTTTGATAATGTATAATGGCCTGATCTTTTTCACCCTTTGTATGGTAAAACTGGCCAACCAAAAATTCTCTTTGGATCGGTTCTTTGATATCTTCCAATGCCCTGAGCATAATTGCCTCACTCCGCTCGGGCGGAACATTAACAGGTGACGGTTCTGCCAGGAAAAGTTTGTACATTCTTGCGTTTACACTGTTTGGATGAGAAACATAATAATTATCAATAAATGCGCCGGCTTTTTTATATTCTTCTTCGGAAAAGTACCTTTTGCATATATCTGTAAATTCAGCTTCTGTGAGCTGTTTGATGCCGATAGACGCAAGTTTATCTCTGATTGCGATGCTTTTGATTTTAGTCTCTTCGAGTTTGGCTTTGAGCTGCTCAACCTGTACATTCTGCGTTCCGTCTGCGGGCTGATTTTGGGTAATGTCCCAGACAGTTTTGCTGATAATCGCATTCAAATGCAGATTCTTGAGTCTTAAAATATTGGGGTCATCGTCCGAAAGACCGGCAAGTTTTTCCTCAGTCTGTTCGTACATGTTCGAGCCGATATAAGCGCTGATTCGAAGCTGCCGGCTGGCATCGGTTTCGCCGTAATACTGTTCATAACTTTCAATTAAATCTATCGCATGCTTCCAATCGCGCATTCTCATAAGCGATGATGCAAAATCCAAAAGCATCTGAGGCTTGCTTTCATACATCCTGTTTTTATACGCGGTTAAATAAAACATTCCAACCGCTCCGCTCTCCGGGCTGTCGCTGAAAGCTTTCGCGAGTTCGTAGGCGAGAATAGCGATTTGTGGGTCGCTCTGATTTTGACTGGATACTGTAAGTTTTTGATATGCATCATACATTAGCTTGACAGCATCGGCTTTTTGTCCGTCGGCAAGCAGAATTCTTCCCTGCCACATTATAGAATAAGGATTATCGGCACTGCCCAGAATTTGATTTATCTGGTGAACTTCTTGTTTAGCAAATTCCAGCCACTTTGCTTTTTGTGTCTTTTCGTTCTCTTCGGCTGTTTCATCAAGATAACAATTTGCAAGAAAAGTATGCAATGAATACCTGTTTATCATACTGACTCGCGCTTTAGGTCCCGGCACATCGAGACTGTCAGGAAAAGTCAATGCCTGCGTCGCAATGTCAACAGCTTTCTTAAAATCTGCCGGATTGCTGCTTACTAAAGATTTTCTGTAGTACAATGTTGATGCCGTCAACGAGTAATTTACATTTTGTTTATCAAGTTCAATAGCTTTTTCAATTGCAGCAATTGCTTTTTCAGAATCCTTGGGATTTTTCAAATACAACTGGGTCAGCGCATAATAAACCAGGTGACTTTCCGGAAACTTTTGGGTGAGCTTAACAATTTCGGATTCGACCTTTTTGATTTTATCTATCTCATTTTTCGATTCGGCAAGCTGACTGCTGTAAAGGTTAATATAAGCCTTTGGTTCAGATGGATTTTGCTCAATGCCTTTAAGCAGAATCTTGTCCGCTTCCTGACGGGAATTTTCATTTGCGTTTAAAATACCTTTGGCGGCAAGTATTTCGCCTTTTAACACCAGCGCATCTGCAAGGTATTGATAGGTATCTACATTATTTGGTTCGGACTGAATAACTTTTTGAAGAATTTCAATTGTTTCATTGACGCTTTTTTCCTTATCGGTCATTTGGCCGCGTCTGACCAGTTCGAGCATCGCCTGTCCTTTTATGCGATGCATACGAGGTGAAGTGTCAAGTTCCTTTTCGATAATATCAGATACATTGGACTCGACATCTTTCCATACTGTCCAGTTGCCTGATGCCGCGATTTGGTAGCTGTAATCAAGCAAAGCCTGTCGTGCCTTTAGGTTTTTCGTATCGAAGTTGATTATATTATTCCAGCAGCCCGCAGCTTTTCGCCAATCATTCATATCCATGTACATATCCACAAGCTTGAATAGAATCTCTATTTTCAGCTCGGTATTTTTCTTTGCATAGGCAAACGCACTGCCGTATGCTTTTTCTGCGGCTTTGTAATCTGGTTCATCAAGAGCGAGCGCAATTTCTGCATCTTTTATAAATTGGTGCGGGTCTCTGTTCAATTTTAAAACTACTGCAATTGCACCCAAAACAAATATTACAAGAACAACGGAACCTATAATTGCAATTTTTTTGTTTACTCTTTTAGCCATTTCTTACAATCCTTTTATTCAACAATTTAATTTTTTTATTAATTTTCATTTCCAATCAGGCCAGTGATTTTTTTCCAACACCGGCAACAGAACTTTCAATAATTTCTCCGCTGCCTCAGCGGACTGTTTTTTGTCAGGATTCAGTCCCCTTGCATTGAAAAATTTCAATTCTACTTTAGAAAAATATGAATGCTCGCTGGTCAAATCTCCCAGTGCCACTCTAACTCCTGTTCGATTTCCTTTATATACACCGTTAACCTTAAAGAAATACATAACCACAAATTCTGACGATGCCTGCCATATTTCACTGGATTTACGCGTAAACGTCAGTGCCGTAGCAGAAATTTCCTTTGGAATTTGCGGTATATTTATATCACCGATTTCGATATTTACAATCGAACTGTTTTCAACCTGATTGCCTCCGCCGGTATAACACGCCTCCGGCACATGCGGCACCTGGTCGGGATTTCCGGTATAATACGTTACAAAAAATGAACAATGTTTTACAGGACTCATCTCGTCAACCGATGTATCTTCCAACATCCATTGCAGATAGTCTTCGGTTCCGAGAGATTCGAGAACATCCTGATTGTCTATTTTCGATTTATTCAATACCTTATATGGTGCAATAAGCCCTTCGTCCAGGTCATCAAAAGAATTCTTCAAAGGTAAAGGTTTTTTTATCAGCGTAAGGCCCTGACGGCTCTTGAATCCCGCTATAAAACCAGCGGTAATCAAAAGAAAACCGACACACAGAATAAAAGGAAGCTGAAGATAATTTTTCATATAAGACTTCATTACTGCTGCGAATCCTTTCGACGAATAATTACTTCCTGCTGTACGCTCTCCTCGACAACAAGGTTTGACATAATCCACGCAAGACCGCCATATAAACCAAACGCAAGCGGCAGCATCATAATTCCAAGTAAATCATGATAGATGCCCTGTGCGTACATTGGATCCCATAGAACATATATAAAAGCTGTTACCACCACTCGCACCACGTTGCACATCAATGCTATTGGAACTGTACTCGCAAGGAGTACGAGCCGCTGCCAGATAGGCCTGTAATGCAGATATGCCATTGCCACTCCAAGCGCCAGAAATGCCATAAGCAGTCTCATACCACTGCACGCCTCTGCCACATCCAGACCCGGTTCGAGTTTTACCCCTTTATAAATAATGTCGATTACGACTCCGCTTGCATTAGCTTCAAGCCCCTTAACCATATTTAGAAGCATTGCCGCTATTTGAGCATCGTGCGTCCGCATTGGTATCGTCATATCTGCGTAAATTCTGGCGGGTATCGGAATTGCGAAAAATATATATAATATCGGAAGCCATGTATATTTTACAAGCTTCCAGCCGCCGAGAAATAATACCATTGCGCCTATGGTGGGAATTATCATGATATCCATCAAATATCCGAACCGGTAAACAAACACAAACATCGGATACGCAACAAGACACATCACAAGAAACACGAAACCAAGATAATTCGGCCTGAATTCTGTTGTCAATATTTCCTTCTTCTTTTGATTGACAAAATACAAGCTGAAGAATGGAATGATAAAACCATGCGACCAACTCGGATCGTTAATCCATCGATGAACTATGGCATATATTTCAGCATGAAAAACGATGTAAACCGCTGCGGCGATAATCGCTGCTTTTATGTATGTATGCACAGAAAGAGCTTTCCAGCCCACTTCTTGTTCCGATAAGATTTGTGTCTCTATGTATTTTTTTCCAACATCCTGCATTAATTAAAATCCATAAAATAGTTAATTGCCTTGAAATACTCCGAGTGGGTCGCTAAAGTTCAATGACCTGTTGCCAAAATTACGGTCATAGATGAAACCAAAGCCATAAGTAGCTCTGAACGCGTTTCTAAGAACGGCTAAATATCGTGATACGCCGTGAGTTCCGACATTAATGACATCATTGGGCTTAATGAAGAAATCAGGTTGAGTGCCGTTAGCGATTTTTTCGAGGTCAACCATTACTATTTCTTCTTTCTTTTCGCCTATTCTTCTGATTACTTCGCATTTCTTCGGCCATGCAAGCGGTCCAAGTCCTCCGGCGCCTGCTATCGCCATCTTAAGGGTCATTGGCCTGCCGGTAAGATTTACGATACCCTGATTGTTAACGTTGCCGAGAATATAATATTCGCCGACAACATCAAGCTGAACTGTAATAGTATCGCCCGGCCTGATTATAATATTGTATCTCGGGTCTCCGCCGAAAAGTTTATCTTTTGGTATTTGTATTACACGGTTTTGAAAAACAGGAGTACTCAAGTCACCCATCGCGTACTGTTCTGGCAATGCCTGTTGGCCGGTTGGCGGCAATGGTGAAGTCGGTTCCTGCTGCTGTGGTTTTTGCAATTCCGCGCCAGTTCCGACCGGAATCCATCTTCCATCTTTAAAAATCCATTCAACCTGACCTGTACCCTGTTGCGACTGCGGAATCTCATTCGATACCGGCAGCTCTTCGGGCTTCTCTAATTGTACTAATTCTTCGGGAGCGGCTAATTTCTCAAGTTCCTCTTCCGTAGCCATTTCCGCTGATGATATTACATATTGCGTTGTTATGACAGAAGGCTCAATAACCTCAAGCATCTGCTCTTCGTTAACGTCCTGGATGAATTCTCCATTAGTTCCCTGTGTTTCGGAATATGCGGGTACGCCGCCGAACTGTTCCTGTCCCGTAAGTCGTCTTGTAACATAAACATAGCTGACGTTAAACTGAGCGGCAGAACCTGCAAGCGCTATAGCGTCAAGCAATCTGAAATCATTACGCGGAATTGGATACCTGTCTGGTCTTGATACACCATCGCCAAGTATTGTAAAAATCCTGTTTTGCGACTGGACAAGCGAAACAGTAACTGAAGGATTGCGCAAAATGCCCGGTGAAAGGGTATTTCTTATTTCATCCTCAAGTTGGGATTCGGTCAATCCGCCGGCCTGCAATTGTCCAATTTCAGGAAGCGAAATATTGCCGCTTTCATTCACGATAAAATTATCCACATAAGGATAACCTTCCTGAAGCAGTTCAAATATAGAAATTCTTATGATATCGCCAGCGCCAAAAGTGTAATCTCTTTCGTACGGAACGACATCTGCCGGACGAGGCTCTTCTGCACCTTCATACGAAGATGCCGCTTCCTCGGCAACGCCAAGAGTATCGAGGATTATGTTAACAGCGGGAATAGGCCTGAAACGGCCAATTTGTGAAGGGTCGAGATGGTCTTTGCTACAACCAACGAAGAGGCCGGTCAAAACTAAAGATATTACAACCAAACGGCTAATATGCGTCTTTGTCATTTGTTATTCCATAATAAGACAGACTTTTTCACAGTACTGAACTTATCGGCGATAATATGATTCCACTTAACGCTGCATTCCCTTTAAAAATATCAATTTATAATCTTATTATCGGCTTCTTATGCCAAATTTATTAAAAAAAACGATATCTATAGACTTAAATTATCCAAGATAAAAGACTCAGTAATTCTTCTTCCCTGATGATATGATGCCGTAAGGCTTAAAAACGCTGCCCAAATATGTATGTAGATACTTATCCTAAGTATTCAATGTTCGATAAATTCTCTTTTTTATACTCTTTTAAATGATTGCGGCTACTCAATTGAAAAATTCAATCTGAGCAATCAGCTTTTTGTCAAGGCTTGTCGGATAACTGTAGATGTCAATCTTTGATGCGTAAAGGTTTTTTTGCTGTACAATCGTTTGATAATTATATCCGTAGAATACCAAATTTCCAGTGTTATTTGTGGTGGAAATTACCAAGTTTATCATGCCGGTGGATTTGTTTTTATATAACTTCATGGAATCGGTTATATAAACGAGTTCATATAACCGGCCGTCAAAATTGATTGTTTCATTTTCCGTCGGGGCGCCTGTCGGCTTCGTCCCCTGCATGCTCACAAGCTGAAGTTCTAAAATGGCTTGCGCGATTTGTGGATTGGTGATCAAATCGTAAATCTGCTTGTCAAATCGGCGTTTTGGTTTGCCGGCAAAAACGTCGGCTTGGGCGTTTTGAAGCGTTAAAATAATATCGCCGACAGGCTCATACGAAGCAACTATCATTGCTTTAGGTGACGCGTAAATATCGTATTGCTGACGAGTTAGATATCGGCTGCCGTCTTGCTGAACGTATTGGGCAATCGCAGAAAGCCGTAAATCGGGCTGGCCTGTTATGACTGCTTTAACCCGCTTTTGCAGCTGACAGCCTGTCAGAAACGAGAACGCTAACGATGCTATTATAATTACAGATAGATTTTTCATAAGCCCATTATAATAAGTAAAATAGGCAAAAGAGTCAAATGGATTATCAGAACTCAGAAGTTTTGCGCCCCACAGGGACTCCGTCTTGTGCCGCAAGGGTACAAGGCTGCGCAAGTTTTGGGCAGTGTTTTTGAGCTAAAAACGAGACTTGTCAAATACGCTTTTTTTCATAAGTCCTTTATTTACGTTTAAAAATACGGAAAAATGTATGATATTAAAAACAACGTAAATAAAAGATTTATGATGCCTGGGTAAATCTTAACTGCTGCAAATATCAATACTAAGAACGAATTGGCTGAAAATTGAAAAATAACCACGGATTTGCGCGGATTTGCACGGAATTTTTAAAAAAATGGTGAGAAAAGTATATCAAAATGAAGCATTTTATATAGAGATTGGGGGTCTTTATTAATTATATCGCATCTCGTGAAGTGTATCTTGTTTTTAGTGAAGAGTGAATAACGAATAGTGAATAGTTGTGGACTCGGAAGCCGAGACTATTTTTATCATTACTACTCAGCCACTACTAAGATACGATTTTTGCACCACGAAGAAACGAAGATTCACGAAGACATTGCTTTAAGACATCCCGCCGCGAAAAAGGCGGGATTAAATAATTTCAAAAATAAACTCTACTTGAGCAAGCTCCCTCCGAGTTTAGTTTTTTGAAATTATTGCTCGTAAACGAGCTTTGGTCCCCCGATCAGGTCGAGGGCAGGCCTTAAAGCAACGCCGACTTCGCTCAGGGCAGGCGCCGAGCTACGAAGAAATTTAAACGCTGATTATCCCCTCCCGCTTAAATGGAGAAATGGACCCCGATAAAGTTTCTTAAATAATGTGAAGTCAACATTGTGAGACTATATACAAAAAACTCAGCGGCATTTGAAAACCGTTAAAGAAACTTTATAGGGCAGGCCCCAGTAAGGTTTCTTCAAGAACGGTTAAGATAATATCCCAACAAAATTCATAACAATCCCAGTGGCGTTTGTATATTGAAAGAAACCTAACGGGGCAGGTAAAATTGCGGTTTTGGGTTGAATATTCTTATTTAGGAGGTAGAATTTAGAAGGTAGTATACAGAACTCTGAACTCAGAAGAGACAATATAGGAGTTTAAAGTGGATTGGTTTGCGGTTGCCCCTACGGGATTAAAACGAGGCTCGTTTCGTCTATCGTAAACTGGTTGCGGTTTTTTATGACGGATGCGGGAAAAATTTAAGAAGGATTGGAAGATATTTTTTTAGGCAATTCGAAAATTATGGATGATAAAAACTATAAAACAAACGTATTAAGGTTTTTAGAAGAATAACTAAGGCGAATAAAAAATGTTCAGTGAACATACGTCTATAATAACCCCTAAAGAATCTGCCGTTGTTTGGCGTTATATGCCTATGGATAAATTTCTTTTTTTAGTTACAACCTCCAAATTATATTTCTGTCGATCCGATAGATTTAAAGATCCATGGGAAGGTACATGGCCAAAACAAATTATAGATTCTATGCGATCTGATGAAGTACTGCAACAAAACTCAGAAAACAAAGATGCCCTTCTCAGACTAAGCGACGCATTCAAAAATATAATCTATCTAAATTGCTGGTACTGCGGGTCTCATCAATCAGCCGCAATGTGGGAACTATATGGAATGTCAGGAGCTTCTATTGCTATTAAATCCACCATAGAAAAACTTAAAAAAGGAATTCTTTGTAAAGAAAATGTTTATATTGGCAAGGTCGAGTATATTGATTATGAAAAAGATACACTCCACGAATTGAATTCCCTCTTACCATACTTTATAAAAAGAAAAAGCTTTGAACATGAACAAGAAGTAAGAATTTTGATGATAGATATTCCCGAAGCTGGCACAAGAATAGATAAGAATCTGAAAGAAGGCGTATTAGTAAATATTGACTTTAAAACATTAATTGATGTTGTTTATATTTCCCCTTCGGCCCCAAAATGGTTGAAAAACACCATACAAATTATTCTCAATACTTTTGGTTATGGAGAAATATTAGTTAAAGAATCAGAGTTATATGCACCTCACAATTACTAATATTCTTTTCGGAAAGAATGTTAAGTAGAAAAGGGGGAAAATAGGAAATGGCAGAAAATATAGAACCAAAAGAAATGAGTAACGAGCAAGTCTTTTTACATAAAGGTTTTGCTACGTTAAAACTAAAAGATGCATGGCTCTCTCTTACAGCAGTTGAACTATGTGGTAAATGCATTGCTCACAAAACAGTAACACCTGCACTGATTCGCGATGCAGTAGTTCAATATGGTAGTACGTTCAAATTTGCCAATATCAATCGGAAACAAAAGCATAAACTTGATGATTCAATTATTCCTAAAGAATATCAAAGTCTACATAGACAAATGATAAAATATCGTGATCAAATTTATGCACATATAGATTTTGAAGCAAGAAATCCGGTTAAAGTAAAAGATGAGAAAAATATATCTTATAAAATTAGTGATAGTAGTCTTCAAGATTGTATAAATAACATTCCAACAATGAAAGCTCTTATACTACATATCCTGCAAAAATTAGGAAACGAACTTATCGATGAACACCAGAGAATGTTACACAACGAATTTGATGATAAAATTATTTAAAATAGTTTTTTGATGAATGTTTTAGGCTGAAGAAGAATGACAGTAAATTAATATGCAGCGTTGGAATATTATGCGGCGATTAGGGTTAATTATTACCCCTCCCTTACGGTCAGGGCTCGGATGCTGACGTTTTTTTATTTATGACGTGGGACGATGGCTATTTACCCGGCGCTTACGGTTGCGCTGGAAATACCCGGCGCTTACGCTCAGGGCTCGGATTATATTATATGGCGATTACGGTTAATTGTACCCCTCCCTGACGGTCAGGGACGATGGCTATTTACCCGGCGCTAACGCTTAGGGCTCGGAGGATGTTTCGGATATGATTGCGGAAGGTGAATTTTGACTATGGATAAACCTATAGGATATCTGATAACTTTCACGACATACGGAACATGGCTGCATGGCGATGAACGTAATAGCGTAAACAATGAACATAATCGTGTCGGTGAACCATTCCTGCCGTGCAATCCTAATCTCAATCGCAAGGAACAATCTTTTTTAAAAAATCAGTCTGTAATATTAAATGAGAATTTACGAAACATCATCCTCAAATCAATTCTCGAAGTATGTAAATATCGCAATTGGTTCGCACATTCGATACATGTCCGCAGCAATCATATTCATATAGTCGTAATAGGAAATGAAGAACCTGAAAAGATGATGAATGATTTCAAATCATACGCGACAAGGGCAATTAAAAAAAATGGTTCTGAGTTTAATAAATATTGGACAAAACACGGCAGCACAAAATATTTATGGACACAAAGACAACTCCAAGGCGCAATTGAATATGTCAAAAATGGACAAGGTAAAATAATGGCATACGGCACATCAGAGCCATGAGCGTCAGCGATTGGTAAACTGCCCTACCTATGAATTTACCCCTCGGATTATCCGTTTGATTACGACATGGGACGAATTTTAATTTAACCTCCGATTACGGTAAATTATTACCCCTCCCTTACGGTCAGGGCTCGGATAGACAGCTCGGATGTAAATGTATAAAAAAACCCCCAACGTGAAGTTGGGGGCTTATGGAGTTTATATTTTCCCCCGGCATCCGTCTTCGTTTCACTTCGACGAGACAAGCGGGTCAGGGAAGTTTATGTCCCCCTGCACGGGTCAGGGGGTTAAACAATTATTTATTATCTGCCTTTTGGCAGCTTCCACATTGTAATGCGGCCAATTGCTGGACGAGGTTGAATCTTTCTGTGACGTCCTGCTTTGCCTGCTTCATAAGCTCGGCGGCGATTTCCGGTTTACTGTCCTTCAATGTGCGATACCTGTTTTCGCTATAAGCGTATTCTGAGAAGTCCGCTGTCGGGGCCTTGGAATCAAGTATCAACGGGTTTTGGCCCTGAGCCTTTAAATCAGGATTGTATCTGTATAACGGCCAATAACCGCTGGCGACCGCCTGTTTCTGATGTTCGTAACCATTAAGCAGATTATAGCCGTGCGCGATGCAATGCGAGTACGCGACAATCAGCGAAGGACCGTTATAATTTTCAGCTTCGACAAACGCCTTTACAGTCTGAGCGAAATTCGCGCCCAGCGCAACTTTAGCAACGTAAATGCTTCCGTAAGTCATCGCGAGCATTGTGAGGTCTTTCTTTGCTACTGGTTTTCCAGCGGCGGCGAATTGCGCGACTGCTGCACGCGGCGTAGATTTTGACATCTGTCCGCCGGTGTTGGAATAAACTTCGGTGTCGAGAACGAGAATATTAACGTTCTTGCCGCTTGCCAATACGTGGTCGAGACCGCCGTAACCGATATCATAAGCCCAGCCGTCGCCGCCAAGTGCCCAAACGCTCTTGCGAACCAAATAATCAGCGACGCTTAAAAGCTGCTCACATTGCGGGCATTTCTTTTTGCCGCAGATGTCTTTTAATTTGGCAACTCTTTCGCGCTGCTTTTCAATTTCAGCTTGTGATGGGTCGTTGGCTGTCGCAGACTGTTTAATCTCGTCTGCTAAAGCGGCTTCGACGCAGTTGTTCTTTGCTGCGAGGTCAAGCTGTTCGATTGCGAACCCTTTAAACTTATCAACCGCAAGTCTCATTCCCATCGCGAACTCAGCGTTATCTTCGAACAAGCTGTTGCTCCATGCGGGGCCTTTTCCATCTTGTCTGACGGTGTAAGGTGTGGTCGGCAGGTTACCGCCATAAATCGACGAGCATCCGGTCGCGTTGCCAATCATGGCCCTGTCGCCGAAAAGCTGGGTGAGGAGTTTTATGTATGGTGTTTCGCCGCAGCCTGCACAAGCGCCTGAATATTCGAAGAGCGGCTGGACGAGCTGACTGCCTTTAACGGTATTGAGTTTGAACAGCGACTGGTCTGTATTCGGTATCGAAAGGAAATGAGCGTAATTATCTCTCTCGGGAACTCTAAGCGGTTCCTGAAGGGACATATTAATGGCTTTCTTTCCTGTCGGCTGTTTGTTGGCATCTCTTTCAATCCCCGGGCAGGTCATAACGCAGTTGCCGCAGCCTGTGCAGTCTTCGGGAGCGACCTGAACAGTGAATTTCATACCGGCAAATTCCTTGCCTTTGGCATCGACGGATTTGAAAGTCGCGGGTGCGTTTTCGAGATGCTTCTTATCGTAAGCCTTGATTCTTATCGTTGCGTGCGGGCAAACGAGCGAACACTGGCCGCACTGAATGCAAAGGCTCGGCTCCCATTCGGGAATATGAACGCCGATATTTCGTTTTTCATATTGTGTTGTGCCGGATGGGAATTTTCCATCGATTGGCATTTTGCTGACGGGAATCTTATCGCCTTTATCAGCGATGATTTCGCCGAGCACTTCTTTAACGAATTTCGGAGCGTTTTCCGGGACGGCGGGCGGCATATATTTTTTGCTCGTTACTGAAGCGGGAACTTTCACTTCGAAAACTTCGCTCAAAGCCGCGTCAACTGCCGCGTTGTTCATATCGACAATTTTTTTGCCTTTTTTGCCATAAGTTTTTTCGATTGCTTTTTTAATTGCCTCGACCGATTTTTCAATTGGAATGATATTGCTGATTTTGAAAAACGCGGTCTGCATAATCACGTTAATTCTCGAACCGAGTCCGAGCTTTTCTGAAATCGCGAGTGCGTCGATGCAGTAGAATTTCAGTTTCTTTTCGATAATATGTTTTTGAAGTTCGATTGGCAATGTATCCCAAATCGTGTCTTTGCCGTGCATACTGGTCATCAGGAAAATTCCGCCGGGTTTCATATTCGCGAGCATATCGTATTTCTCAACGAAGCTCGGATTGTGACAAGCCACGAAATCAGCCTGCTGAATCAAATATGGACGGCGAATCATCTTATTGCCGAACCGAAGATGCGATACAGTTTTCGCACCGGCTTTTTTGGAATCGTAAACGAAATAGCCCTGTGCGTAGTTGTCTGTCAAATCGCCGATGATTTTGATTGAGTTTTTGTTTGCGCCGACGGTACCGTCTGAGCCGAGGCCGTAGAACATCGCAGTGTAGAGGCCTTCGACGGGAATGTTGAACGAGTCATCAACGGTGAGGCTGCTGTTTGTTACATCGTCGTTGATGCCGACAACGAAATGATTCTTCGGCTCTTTTGCGTCGAGATTATCGAAAACGGCTTTGGCCATCGCAGGTGTAAACTCCTTTGAGCCGAGTCCGTATCTTCCGCCGACGACAACCGGATATTCTTTAAATGGTGCGTATTTATCTGCCATTGCTTCGCCGATACCTGTGCGAACATCCATATATAAAGGTTCGCCGAGTGAGCCGGGTTCTTTTGTTCTGTCGAGAACGGCAATTTTCTTAACGCTCTTGGGAACCGCGGCCATGAAATCTCTGTTGCTGAAAGGCCTGAAAAGTCTGATTTTGAGAACGCCGACTTTCTGACCTTTGGAAACGAGATATTCAACTGTTTCATGAACAGTCTCGCTGCCCGAACCCATAACAATTATAATTTTCTCCGCATCAGGTGCGCCGACATAATCGAACAGGTTGTATTTTCTGCCGACGATTTTTGCGAAATTGTCCATCGTCTCTTTAACGATTTGCGGAATGGCATCATAAAATTTATTTACTGTTTCACGACCCTGGAAATAAACATCAGGGTTCTGACTGGTTCCGCTAATCTGCGGACGGTCAGGACTCAAAGCTCTCTGTTTGTGAGCGGCAACCAGTGAATTATCAATCATCTCTCTCATCTGGTCATAGCTGATTTCTTCGACTTTCTGTACTTCGTGACTTGTCCTAAAACCATCGAAGAAGTGCAGGAACGGAATGCGTGCCTTCAAAGTTGCCTGCTGCGAAATAAGCGCGAAGTCCATAACTTCCTGAACGTTGCCGGAGCAGAGCATTGCAAAACCGGTCTGGCGGCAGGCCATAACGTCAGAATGATCGCCAAAGATAGATAATGCCTGGCACGCAATCGACCTTGCCGTAACGTGAAATACCGTCGGGGTAAGTTCGCCTGCGATTTTATACATATTGGGAATCATTAAAAGCAGACCCTGCGACGCGGTAAACGTGGTCGTCAGAGCACCAGCGGTCAGAGCGCCGTGAACGGCACCAGCGGCTCCGGCTTCAGATTGCATTTCTGTTACACTGGGAACCGTGCCCCAAATGTTTACCTTCCCTGCCGCAGTTTTCGCGTCCGAAATTTCTCCCATAACGGAACTTGGGGTAATCGGATAAATCGCGATAACTTCGTTCGTAGCGTGTGCCACGTGAGCGGCCGCGGTGTTGCCGTCAATCATAACCTTACTCGACTTCATATTTACTCCTATTTAACTATTTAAAATTACTTTTAAAGTATTGAACAAAAAGACTGTCCACAGTCTCTGTAATCCGAAAAGTTAAGAATGTTACATTCTATACGTATGAAAATAAATCGCAAATATTTTTTTTAGTTAAATTCCCCGGAATTATAGCAGATAATTTTACTTGCAATAATCCTTAATGGTCTGTAAATTATTGGTTTTTCCGCTTGGCAAGGCCGTGCGGGCTGACGGGTAGGTAGCTCAGTTGGTAGAGCAACGGACTGAAAATCCGTGTGTCGCTGGTTCAACTCCAGTCCTGCCCATTTTTAAACTATACTTTCCTGTTTTTCCTGAATTTTGTCGCATTTGGGCATTTCAACATCCATCTTTTTCAGCATAAAAACAGAAAAAGCAACCACGGCAGCGGCAATTCCGCCGAAATAACTAATATTTGCAGGTAAAGCAAAACCTTCGGGCGCAATTAATATGTACGTGCAACTTACAGTAGTCATAAAGGCGGCGGGTATTGCGGCAATCCAGTAAAATCGTCCATTTTTCCTCAGGTAAACGGCAGCCGTCCACAAAATAACCATAGCTAAAGTCTGGTTTGCCCAGGCAAAATACCGCCAAATTATGTCGAATCTTATAAATGTAAGACCGTATCCGGCGATAAACAATGGAGCCGCAATGAGCAGTCTTTTTAAAATCGGGCACTGATTGATTTTGAAGGCGTCTGAAATGGTAAGTCTTGCGCTTCGGAAGGCAGTATCTCCGGTTGTAATCGGACAAGCAATAACGCCGAGTATAGCCAAAATCCCACCAAAACCGCCGAGCAGACTTATGGAAATTTTATGTACCGCCCCGCCTGCTGTGTTTGCGGCGAGTTCTTTTCCGAGTTCTGCCGTTGAACCGAAAAAAGCCATACCCGCGGCTGCCCAAATCAGAGCAATCAAACCTTCGGCAATCATGGCGCCGTAAAATGCTTTTCTTCCGAATATTTCATTTTTCAGACATCGTGCCATCATCGGTGATTGAGTAGAATGAAAGCCGCTGATTGCACCGCATGCAACGGTGATAAACATTAAAGGCCAAATCGGTAATCCTTTGGGGTGCAGATTAGCGAACTGTAATTCAGGTATGTGATAACCCTTAAGAATAATTCCGCCTGCAATTCCCACAGCCATAATTACCAAAGCAATTCCAAATATCGGATAGATTCTGCCAATAATTTTGTCGATGGGAAAAATTGTAGCAATAAAATAATATATCAATATGTAAACGGCCCAGAATTGCGCATCCAGAGACTTTGGCGTAAGGGCTGCCATCAGTTTTGCGGGACCGCTGATAAAAACTGCACCAACCAAGATAAGCAAAGCTACGATGAAAACCAGCATAATCCTTTTTATATGCTTGCCCAGATAAATACCAATAATTTCTGAAATACTCTCTCCATTATGGCGAAGCGACATCATACCTGAAATAAAATCGTGAACCGCTCCGGCAAATATGCAACCAAACACAATCCAAAGAAAAACTACCGGCCCCCAAAGAGCGCCTGCAAGAGCGCCGAAAATCGGGCCAAGTCCGGCGATGTTTAGCAACTGGATTAAAAATATTTTAGGCCAGCTCATCGGCACAAAATCAACACCATCAGAATTGGCCATTGCGGGTGTTGGACGGTCGGGCATAATGTTGAAAACTTTTTCGGCGAATCTTCCATAGATAAAATATCCGCCTAAAAGTAAAATCACCGACACACAAAACGTAATCATTTAACATCTCCGAAAGCAAACGAACTCTGGTTAAAATGAGATCCCAATGGATGACATTTTTAGAGTTAGGATATTAGTTTATCGAAATGATAAATGGGGGGCAATGAAAATTTGCCGGAAAACAGGAGACCGCAACTGTGCGAATCTCCTGTTCGGGCAAATTATTCTTTACGCAAATTAGTTAAACTAAAACTTCCTGTCTTTGTCTAAACCTTTCAACAGGGTGTTCGCCTGCAAGTTCAAGACGGTAATCGATACCATTCTTTTCAATTTGTTCCTGAATTACTTCCTGGCTTGGCACAATTCCGCTATTGATTATTTCCTGATGTTTATGGAACCTGTGATTGGCGCTTAATTCATTGGAATCGACATAGTCGAAACCATCACAGGTCAAATCAATTTGATTTTTCAAAATATCTCTGACGTAATCAACGTTTGACTGGAAAATTGTCAATTCAGGCAGTTTGTCAGGCAGTATTTCCGCAGGGTCCATGCCATCATATTGCTTGAGTAATTCGACTGCCAAATGAAGATGAGCGATTTCCTGTTCGAGATGATGCTGCCAAATCTTTTTGATTCTGTTATCGACTTCCGATTCGAGATTTGAATAGTAAAGATAGCATTCATTATATTCATGAAGAACAAGCCTTTCAAACCATGTCGAGGTTGGGTCGGCGAGCGATTCATAATGTGAAACGTGTTCTTCCTCTACCTGCCCAATTTCCTGATAAAGCGCCCTGCCTATCATAGTTGCGGCTCGATTTCCTACGTTCATATAGAAGTTCATTGTCTGCTGTTCGCCCGAAACGATAGTTAAAATATGCAATTTAGTTAAGATATCGGCAGTTTGATAATCAACAGGCGTTCGCAAATTATCGAATGGGTGCCTGTGTTCGCTTGCGGTCGGACGGCCGGGCATAATCTCG
The DNA here is from genome assembly GCA_001825665.1 of Planctomycetes bacterium GWF2_41_51. Classification (GTDB taxonomy): domain Bacteria; phylum Planctomycetota; class Phycisphaerae; order Sedimentisphaerales; family UBA12454; genus UBA12454. The sequence goes on from MHXZ01000109.1 coordinate 19,809, forward strand.
GTTAAATCTCGGACATTTTTTTGAGCCTGCTTGTTTTCGACTGTTTCCATCAGATTTGCATACCTGTAAAGATGGTCGAAATCTTCAAGCAGCGCAAAATCAAGTGCCGCTTTTACATTGGGGTCTTTTTCCGTTCTCGCAAGCCCGGCAGTTAAATCTACCGCGACCTGCTCATATCCTATCGTTACTTCGAGAGTGGATTCATTGGCGGGTGAAAGCCAGTTAACTACCTTTTGCTGCTGCTGTTCAATCGCTCGTGTCAGAGCGAGCTGCTTGTTAATGTCGGGGTCGCTGCAATGGCGGGCAAACTGGTGCTTGAATATCGCTGCTTCTACTTCTATACCATTCATAAGAATAATTCTTGTTCTCGTATATGGATGCACCTGGTCCTTGTCATACGGTTCCGGATTTACCTGCTGCCAGCTTTCAATTTGCTTTTCGAGCGGAATACCTTTTTCTTTTAAGGGATTAAAGCTCATAATCTATCCTTTCTTTAAATAATATTCCTTCCATTAGACTTCTTTAAAGAAACAAATAAAATCGGTTATAAGGATATTTTTTTTATCAGTAAAAAGGCTTAACGTGAAATTCAGACGATTTTAGATACACAAAAAAACTGTTTTTTAAAAAAAAATGTAACTTTAGTATTGACATATTTAATAATAAAGGTATTGAAATAATTATAGCCGAGACAATGGATTGTACTCCGATGCCTCTGGCAGACAACTTGCATTAGAGAAAGAATATATGTTTAATGATGCTGATTCGCCGATGGATTCGGCGGAAAGTCAGGATGCCGAACCTCCGAGTAGGCTTTCGCCTGCCCCCTCCTCACATAATTTCAACACTTTGGAAAACCAGTCTGCTTGTGACCCCGGCAACTGGAAATGGCAGATAGCTAATCGCCTCAGGTCGGTAGAGCAAATATCTCAATTTCTGCGCAAACAGACCCTGCCGGAAATAGATAAGGTAATAGCAAAATTTCCTATGGCTATTACTCCCTACTATGCCTCTTTGATTCGCCGGCCCGATATAAGCGATCCGGTATTTGCAATGGCGGTTCCTCAACCTCGCGAGCTTATCGACCCCCTTTTCCTATGCGACGACCCGCTATCTGAAGACGAGGATATGCCTGTGCCGGGTATGGTACACCGCTATCGCGACAGGGTTCTTCTGATTGCGACAACGATGTGTTCGATGTACTGCCGACACTGCACCCGTAAACGAATTGCCGGTACTCGTGAAAGCTCGATAACTGCACAAAGGATGAGACAGGTAATCGAGTATCTTCGCGTTCATCCTGAGGTAAGTGATGTAATTGTCTCCGGCGGCGACCCCCTGACAATGAGCGATGGTTCAATCGAAATGGTGCTCTCATCGTTGCGTTCCGTTCCGAGCGTTCAGGTAATAAGAATCGGCACTCGCGTGCCGGTAGTGCTGCCGATGAGAATCACGGACAACCTGGTAAATATGCTTAAAAAGTATCATCCTTTATGGATTAATACCCATTTTAATCACCCCAACGAAATTACGCCTCAAGCAAAAGAGGCATTGGCGAAACTTGCCGATGCAGGTATTCCGCTGGGCAATCAGACTGTTCTGCTGGCAGGGGTAAACGATGACGCAAGAGTTATCGAGCAACTTTGCCGAGGACTGATTCAGATGCGAGTCAGACCTTATTATCTTTATCAATGCGACCTTGTACGAGGAGTGGAGCATTTCCGTACCTCAGTTCGCAAGGGTATGGAAATTATGGAATATCTCCGCGGAAGAGTCAGCGGCATTGCCATACCGACGTTTGTCGTCGATGCCCCGCACGGCGGCGGAAAGATACCTGTTTTACCAAACTACATAGTCTCAATGAGTCCTTCGCATACTGTATTGCGTAATTACCAAGGGCTTATGGTCAATTATCCAGAACCCTGCGTTCAGCAAACACCTGTAACGGAGTCAACCAGCCAATCAGGCGTCTGGGAATTGGCAAGCGGCAAAGCTGCTTTCGTATCCCCCGCAAAAAACCATCGTATTAAACGACGCGAAAAAGTTACAGCCGACAAAAACACGGCTTATCTGTTCGAGCTATAATCAATGACAGATAAACGGCTGATAGGATTCGTTTACGATTTACGCAAAGATTATCTGGCTGAAGGGTACTCTGAGCAGGATGTCGCAGAATTCGACTCGGAAGATACTATAAACTCCATCTGCAAAACCATCGAATCTCTCGGTTATAAAGTCGAGCGAATCGGTAACGGGAAATCTTTGTGTAAAATGCTGACTGCGGGCAAACGATGGGATATGGTTTTTAATATCGCAGAAGGCCTCGGCGGCAGATGCAGAGAATCTTACGTACCTGCCATTCTTGAAATGTACCAGATACCTTATACTTTTTCAGACCCGCTGGTTTGCGCAACAACTCTGGATAAAGCCATATCCAAACAGCTTGTCGCCTGGGCAGGTCTTGCGACTGCGAAATTTGCAGTGGTAGAGAATGAAAAAGATTTGAAAAAAGTCAAATTAAGTTACCCGCTTTTCGCCAAACCTCTGGCCGAGGGAACCGGCAAAGGAATTGATGGAAATTCGCATATCGAAAACGCAAAACAATTAAAAAAGATTTGTGTGCAGCTTCTGAGTGATTATCGACAACCGGTACTTGTCGAAGAATATCTGCCGGGGAGGGAATTTACGACGGCAATCCTCGGAACAGGCGCCGATGCAAAGGTGCTTGGAACAATGGAAATTGAAATGCGGAGTAAAGACGGGCCTGCGATTTATTCTTATGTCAACAAAGAAGAATGCGAATCGCGTATTTTCTACCATCCGGTTTCAAATTCACCTGCTTTAAAGAAGAAAGTTGAAAAATTAGCTCTTGAGTGTTATAAGATTTTGCAGTGCCGCGACGCCGGCCGAGTGGATATCCGCTGCGACCAACAGGGTAAGCCCTGCTTTCTCGAAGTCAACCCGCTTCCTGGCCTGCATCCGAGCCATTCAGACCTGCCGATGATTGCCACGCAGGAAGGAATGAGCTATAAAAAGCTGATTGGCACGATTCTTGATAATGCTTTTAAAAGAGCTAATAATGGATGACATACTGATTCTGCATAACACCTTCGGCCCCGCTGACGACCCGCTGTATCAAAGCAGAGCGGCTGTAATGGACCAGGTCGATATGGTCGAACAATCCTGCGAAAAACTGGGAATTGAATTTACGACCCTGCCCGTGGAAAGTTTAATGCACCTGATTAGTCTGCTCGAAGTGCGAAGAGAAAAAATCATTTTCAATCTTATTGAGGAATTTCTTGATTCACTTGCTCAGGCAGCTTTCGTACCGGTGATTTGCCAGGCATACGGTAAAAGCTGCACAGGCAACAGCACACCAACGAGCGTACTTGCCCAGAACAAGGTTCAAGCCAAAGCAGTTCTCACCGCCGAAGGGCTTGAGTGCCCCGCCGGAGCGGTTTTTCATAATGGAAAGTATAAAGCAAATTTATTGAAAAAAGGAAACTATATTATCAAGCCCGCGTTTTGCGACGGCAGCGAAGGCATCACCGCAGATTCTGTTGTTCAGTTGCCGGCTGAGACGGCAAAAGCCAAAGCTCTTGTCGCGCAGCTTTATCGTCAGTTCGGCCATCCTGTTATCGTGGAACGATTTATTGGTTCCAGAGAATTGAATATTTCGTTAATGGAGCGAAATGGAAAAGTCGATGTTCTGCCGATAGCGGAAATAGACTTCTCCGCTTTTTCGGACAATCAGCCTAATATTGTCGATTACAGCGCTAAATGGGAAAAAGAATCATTTGTTTATAACAATACGCCTCGCAAAATTCCCGCCGATTTAAGTGAGAATTTGTACAGCCGTATCGAAAAATTATCTATTGCCGCCTGGCATACGATTGGCTGCCGCGACTATGCTCGTGTTGAATTTCGGCTTGATGAGGATGAAAAACCTTATATCATCGAAGTTAATCCAAATCCGGATATTTCAATTGAGGCCGGTTTTGCAGCCGCACTTGAGGCCGCCGGTATTCCATACGAAATGTTCATTTTTGCGATACTTGATAATGCCAACGAACGTCTCAAAGGATTTTCAAATGCAAATAAATATTCGAAAAGCAGCCGCCGCTGACCAGTCTGTTGTAATGGATATTATAGTCCGAACCAATTTCTTTCGAGCGGTAGAGTTCGACATCGCCCGCGAAGTGTTTGAAGATGCGATATTGCTAAATCCCGGCTGCAATTATCAATCTTATGTCGCGGAAATTGAAAGCAAAGTCGTCGGCTGGGTCTGCTTTGGTGAAACACCCTGCACAATTGGCACTTACGACATTTATTGGATTGCAGTTGACCCTGATTATCAGAAGCAGCACATCGGCTCGCAATTATTGACTTTTGCGGAAAAGGAAATTGCCTCGCAAAAAGGCAGATTATCGGTGATTGAAACATCCGGCTCGGAAAAATATAAGTCTACGCAGCAGTTTTATATTAAAAATGGCTACCATCAAGCAGCCTGCGTGGACGATTTTTATGCCCCCGCCGACCCCAAATTGATTTTTACTAAGGTAATCGGCTGACATTTATTGTTGACAAATAATTTAATTTGCCCTAAATTAGCTGTTTTCGGGTGGTTAGCTCAGTTGGCTAGAGCGCCTGCCTTACAAGCAGGATGTCACAGGTTCAAGTCCTGTACCGCCCATTTATTCGTTTATCGTCAATGGGTTGCGCAGCTCGTTATGGTTACGTATAACGTAATACGATAAACGAAACGAGCCTCGCAACCTCAACCGCAAGGCAAAATATGGAAATCATCAATTTAATCAAATCCCGCAGAAGTATCAGACGTTTCAGCCAGGAAAAACTTGACCGCAACTTTTTAATTGAGCTTGTCGATGCTGCCCGATGCGCTCCAGCAGGCGCCAATATTCAATCGCTGGAATATGTTGTTGTCGATGAGCCGCAAGTATGCGATAAGGTTTTCGATTGCCTTGCGTGGGCAGGTCATGTCAAACCAAAAAGAAATCCCCTTCCAAACCAGAGACCTACTGCATATATCGTTGTGCTTTCGGATACTGAAATAAAAAAAGATGCTCATGTTGATGCGGCGTCGGCGATAGAGAATATTTTACTTGCGGCGTGGGGCAAAGGCGTCGGCTCATGCTGGCTCGGTTCAGTTGATAGAATTAAACTGCTTGGAATTTTGAACATCGGGGAGAAATATCAGATTGATTCTGTAGTTGCTCTCGGAAAACCAGCCGAAACACCGGTTATGGAAGATGCGGGAGAAGGCACAAAATATTATCTTGATGACAAAGATGTTCTTCATGTTCCCAAAAGACCGCTGAAAAAAATTCTGCATATCAATAAATTTGGAAAATAAAATGAAAGTGAATTTATTCGTCCTTGCGGGTTTGTTTTTAATCTCGTCTTTAAACTGTTTTGGCAAATCGGTCGATCCTTTTGCGCAAAATAAGCGGCTTGGGCGAGGAATAAATTTCGGCAATGCACTTGAGGCGCCAAAGGAAGGCGAATGGGGAGTTACTTTAAAGCAGGAATATTTTGAAATTATAAAAAAAGCGGGCTTTGATTCAGTTCGGATTCCGATTCGCTGGTCAAGTCACGCGATGGAACAATCGCCTTATACGATCGATCCAAATTTCTTTAAGCGAGTTGACTGGGCGGTCAAAAACGCATTGCATAATAATCTGTACGTTATGATTAATATGCACCATTATATGGAATTGATGGAAGAGCCGAACGCGCACAGTGAGCGGTTTCTTGCTTTATGGAAACAGGTTGCCGAGCATTATAAGGATTATCCGAATTCTGTTTTGTTCGAGCCATTAAACGAGCCGCATAACGCGTTGACCTCCGAGTTATGGAATCCGCTGCTTGAAAAAGCAATCGCAGTCATTCGTGAATCAAATCCACAGAGAACAATTGTCGTCAATCCTGCTCATTACGCAAGTGATATTGACCGTCTTGTGCTGCCCGAAAGCGACCGCAATACTATTGTTTCTTTTCACTATTATATGCCGATGGAGTTTACACATCAGGGCGCTGAATGGACTCCCGAGACAAAAGACCTTTCCGGCATAACATGGAAAGCGACTGAGGAAGAGAAACAAGCTGTTGACAATCATTTCAACAAGGCCGAAGACTGGAGCAAAAAATATAACAGACCAATCAATGTCGGCGAATTCGGCGCTTATTATAAAGCTGGAGCTTATGACAGGATCCGCTGGACGGGATACGTTGCCAATTCTGCTATCAGGCGAGGTTTCAGCTTCCATTATTGGGAATTCTGCTCAGGTTTCGGCGTTTATGACCCGCAAAGAAATGAATGGAAATCAAATCTCCTGAATGCCATAGTTCCACAGAAAAAATAAACTTCTAATCATCGCTTCTTGCCAAACAAAGAGGATATTGTATAATCTTTGTTTTCTCATTTTGAAAGGTATATTTAATGGCTAAATCTTCAAATAATAAAGTCGTTCTCGCCTACAGCGGCGGACTCGATACAAGTGTAATTCTGCCGTGGCTGAAAGAAACCTACGGCTATGATGTGATAGCTTTTGCTGCCGACCTCGGACAGCAGGAGGAATTGACAGGCATAAAGAAAAAAGCGATTCAGTCCGGCGCGGTAAAGTGCATAGTTAAAGACCTGCGCAAGGAATTCGTTACAGAATATCTTTGGCCGATGCTCAAAAGCGGCGCGATTTACGAAAATGGCTATCTGCTCGGCACAAGCATTGCCCGCCCTCTTATCGCCAAGCATCAGGTTCTTGTCGCGCAGCAGGAAGGCGCTATCGGCGTCGCTCACGGCGCAACAGGCAAAGGCAACGACCAGGTGCGTTTCGAGCTGACTTATATGGCACTTGACCCATCTCTGAAAATTATCGCACCGTGGAAAGATACTCGATTTGAATTGACCAGCCGTGAAGCTGCGATCGAATACGCAAAGGAACACAATATTCCAATTGACCAGAGCACAACGAAAATTTATTCTCGCGACCGCAATCTCTGGCACATCAGTCATGAAGGTGCAGAACTCGAAGACCCGGCAAACGAACCATTAGACCGTTTGTTCGTGCTTTCGAATCCTGTAACAAAAGCACCGAATAAACCGGAGTATGTTGTAATCGGTTTTGAAAAAGGCATTCCCGTAAGTCTTGATGGTAAGAAGATTGACGGCGTGAAAATTATTGAACAGCTCAATAAAATCGGCGGCAAACACGCTGTCGGGCAGGCTGATGTCGTTGAAAATCGTCTTGTCGGAATCAAATCCCGCGAGAACAATTGTCGTCAATCCTGCTCATTACGCAAGTGATATTGACCGTCTTGTGCTGCCCGAAAGCGACCGCAATACTATTGTTTCTTTTCACTATTATATGCCGATGGAGTTTACACATCAGGGCGCTGAATGGACTCCCGAGACAAAAGACCTTTCCGGCATAACATGGAAAGCGACTGAGGAAGAGAAACAAGCTGTTGACAATCATTTCAACAAGGCCGAAGACTGGAGCAAAAAATATAACAGACCAATCAATGTCGGCGAATTCGGCGCTTATTATAAAGCTGGAGCTTATGACAGGATCCGCTGGACGGGATACGTTGCCAATTCTGCTATCAGGCGAGGTTTCAGCTTCCATTATTGGGAATTCTGCTCAGGTTTCGGCGTTTATGACCCGCAAAGAAATGAATGGAAATCAAATCTCCTGAATGCCATAGTTCCACAGAAAAAATAAACTTCTAATCATCGCTTCTTGCCAAACAAAGAGGATATTGTATAATCTTTGTTTTCTCATTTTGAAAGGTATATTTAATGGCTAAATCTTCAAATAATAAAGTCGTTCTCGCCTACAGCGGCGGACTCGATACAAGTGTAATTCTGCCGTGGCTGAAAGAAACCTACGGCTATGATGTGATAGCTTTTGCTGCCGACCTCGGACAGCAGGAGGAATTGACAGGCATAAAGAAAAAAGCGATTCAGTCCGGCGCGGTAAAGTGCATAGTTAAAGACCTGCGCAAGGAATTCGTTACAGAATATCTTTGGCCGATGCTCAAAAGCGGCGCGATTTACGAAAATGGCTATCTGCTCGGCACAAGCATTGCCCGCCCTCTTATCGCCAAGCATCAGGTTCTTGTCGCGCAGCAGGAAGGCGCTATCGGCGTCGCTCACGGCGCAACAGGCAAAGGCAACGACCAGGTGCGTTTCGAGCTGACTTATATGGCACTTGACCCATCTCTGAAAATTATCGCACCGTGGAAAGATACTCGATTTGAATTGACCAGCCGTGAAGCTGCGATCGAATACGCAAAGGAACACAATATTCCAATTGACCAGAGCACAACGAAAATTTATTCTCGCGACCGCAATCTCTGGCACATCAGTCATGAAGGTGCAGAACTCGAAGACCCGGCAAACGAACCATTAGACCGTTTGTTCGTGCTTTCGAATCCTGTAACAAAAGCACCGAATAAACCGGAGTATGTTGTAATCGGTTTTGAAAAAGGCATTCCCGTAAGTCTTGATGGTAAGAAGATTGACGGCGTGAAAATTATTGAACAGCTCAATAAAATCGGCGGCAAACACGCTGTCGGGCAGGCTGATGTCGTTGAAAATCGTCTTGTCGGAATCAAATCCCGCGGCGTATATGAAACTCCGGGCGGAACGATTCTTGTCGAAGCACATAAGGCTCTTGAAACATTAACGCTTGACCGTGAAACGCTGCATTATAAACAGCAGGTTGCATTGAAATATGCCGACCTCGTTTATAACGGCCAATGGTTCTGCAAACTCCGAAATGCTCTGGATGCATTCGTTGATGTAACGCAGCAGAACGTTACGGGTTCGGTAAGAATGAAGCTTTACAAAGGACGCTGCACACCTGCCGGCATCAAGAGTCCAAAGAGCCTGTACAATACGAAAATGGCAAGCTTTACTATGGGCGATGAATACAATCCGACAGACGCGACGGGATTCATTCGTCTTTTCGGTTTGCAGATGAAAGTCGCCGGAGCAGTCGATAAACAATTTTAAATTAATCACTGATTACACTGATTTCACAAATTAAGGGTATCTCTAAAAATTGGTATTTTTATGTGCATTTCAATGCACTTACGATTATTTTAGCTCTTTGGCATTCAAATATATTA
>MHXZ01000110.1 GCA_001825665.1 Planctomycetes bacterium GWF2_41_51
GCACTTTGCGCCGCCATCTGCACAGGCAATTACGATATTTTTAACTGTTTCGAAATCGCTATGATAGAAAACGGGAATCAGACCGATTTTCTTCATCGCGGTTAAAACTTCAAGCCTTGAATGTTTCGCCATTATCTAACCTCAATCCCAAATGCTATTATCATCGTTAAATGGTGAAGAAACAGCTTTACCATATTTTGCTGACTGATACATAGCTAAAACAATTTCAAGTGTTGGACGAACCGATTTGACAGGTATTACAACTTCTTTATTATTTTTTATTGAATCAATCATATCCTGAACAACAGCTGTATGGTCAACATGCCCGAAATCCGCTGCTCCGCCGGCACCAGTTGCCTGTGAAGCGTTGCCAATATTTCTTATTTCTGCATCTTCTGGTTTTTCATCCTGAAATTTCCAGGTATGAACTTTTTCGCCAACCATAATGGCCGTGCCTTTTGTTCCATTGATTTCTATTCTTATATCCGTACCCGGCCAAAGAGCCGTAGAAAGCTGAATCACACCTTTTGCACTATTGGCATATTCGATATGAGCAATCACATCGTCTTCAAGCTTTATGCCGGGATGGCCGATATTGGTCATTTTCGCTTCCACTTTTGCCGCAGGTCCTGCCAAATATTGAAGTAAATCGATATAATGAAATCCCTGTGCAACTGTTACTCCGCTTCCGCTTTTTTGCTGCCCTCTCCAGCCGCTGCTTGTATAATAATCCTGTCCTCTGTACCATTTCATATACGCATCGGCATGAAGCAGTTTGCCAAATCTTCCGCTTTCAATTGCATTCTTTATAGCCTGTATAGCTTTTCTAACTCGGCATTGAACAAAGCAGCCAAACTTGACATTTGCCTTTTGACAAGCTTCAATCATTTCATCTGTTTCGCCAAGACTCATGGCCGGCGGTTTTTCAGTCAAAATATGCTTGCCTGCCTGAGCTGCTTTAATAACTGTATCACGATGCAGATGGTTTGGCGTAGCAACGCAAACAACATCAACATTTTTATCTTCGAGCATTTGCTCAAGCGTCTCAAAAGTTTTAGCATTAAAATCTTGAGCAGTATTTTGAGCTTTTGCTTTATCTATATCGAAAATACCAACAGCATATCCGCCTTTGGCATCTCTGATTGCTTTTAAATGAAAAGGAGCTATAAGACCTGCCCCAACTACCCCAAATCCAAATTGCTTATCCATCATTTACCTCATTAAGGAATTAATATTGCCTTTAACGCTTTTAATTTTTCTATATCTTCAAAAACTTTTTGCCAGTTCTCAAGCGGTTCTTTGTGAGTTATTAATTTTTCAGCAGGAACTCTGCCACTGCTTATAAGACTTATTGCTTTATCCCAGGAAGTATAAAAAGTCGAAAGATTGAAAACGACCGTTGCGACTTTAAACGCAAATTTGTCCCAATTGATATTTACGGTCTTTCCACCAGTAAGCCCTACAACACAGACTTTGCCCATCTTTTTTAGAAAATCGGGAACCATTTCTATGGCTTTCGGCGCTCCGCTGCATTCAACAACCACATCAGCGCCCAAACCGTTCGTCAAATCCATAATAGCTTTAACAGGATCGGTCTCTGCAATGTTAATTAAATTATTAAGGCCTAATTCTTTTGCTTTAGCAAATCTTAACTCAACATCGCCGGGCGTACCGATTATCGCAACATCTCTTGCCCCTACAGCTTTTGCCGCCATAGCTGCAATCAGGCCAATCGGCCCCGGCCCCTGAACAACAACAAAATCGCCAGCCTGAATTCCTGTTCGCTCCAATAAATCTGTAACAATATTTGCGGTCGGCTCGACAACTGCCGCCTGCTCCCAAGTCATACTATCAGGGATTTTGTGAAGCAATTTTTCGGGATAACAGATGTATTCAGCCATCCCCCCATCGATCCCCCATCCTGGGGATCGTTTGGCTGAGCAAATTTGAATATTACCAGTTCTGCAAAGATAGCAATTTCCGCAAGCCTTGGTATGCGGCTCGGCTACAACCTTATCGCCAACTTTAAATGTCTTGCAATCTTTGGCGGTTTCAATAATTTCACCTGTAAACTCATGCCCTAAAACTACCGGCGGCCAATATGGAAAGCAATCATTTTTAACGTGAATATCAGTTCCGCAAATTCCACATGCAGCTATTTTAATTTTTACTTCACCCGATGATGGAATCGGCTCAGGAATATCTCTGATTTCAATATTGCCAATTCCCTTTTGTGTTTTTACTAATGCTTTCATCTAACTTCCGGAAAAATTCATAGAAAAAACTAATAATGCCTTTGCTGCATCAACTATATCTGACAATTTAATATGCTCATCTTTTGAATGAGCTACTTTTAATGTGCCGGGACCATAAACAACAGTTGGAATATTGTTCTGATTATTATAAAACCATGCATCGCAGCTTGCCGGCATAGCATCAATTTCACTGTTTATATTTGTTGATTTATTCGCCTTAAGCAGTTCCTGGACAAATTTTTGTTGTGGATCTGTCACGCTGCAATTATGACGATAAGTGAAAGTTAATTTGAAATCATCGCTGCTGAAATTATTTAACAATATCTGATTCATTTCAGAAACAATCTCTTCTTTAGTTTTGTTCGGCAAAAATCCAAGCACGCCTTCGAGCACAGCAACACTCGGAGCTGATGCAGGCCAATTACCAGCCTGTAATTTACCAAATGTGATAGGCATCGGATTTTCATATTTATCAAATAATGCGATTCCTTTGGAATTTGTCAAAAGCTCTTTATGATACTGCGTAAGTGCGGTTATAGCTGTATGCGCCATTAAAAGTGCGCTGCGTGTTTTGCCTGCCTGGCCGCTATGGCCTGCTTTGCCAAAAAATTCGATCTTAAACCAGACAGCACCTCTAATTGATGTGAGAACATTAAATTCAGTAGGCTCCAGTACAATGCAGCAATCTGCCTTTTCATTGGTTCTTGCCATAGCAAGACTTCCATTGCCTCCATTTTCTTCCTCAACCACAAGATGAGCAATCAAGTCACAAGGAAGATTTATCTTAAATTCTTCAAGCAACTTGAATAAGAAATAAATTGTTGCAACAGAACCTTTGTCATCGCAACTGCCTCTGCCGTAGAATATCCCATTCTCAAATTTTCCGCTGAACGCATCCTGCATTCCCTCAGAAACAGGCACAACATCGGTGTGAGCATTTAAAAGAATTTTCTTTCCAGAAGGTTTTCCCTTACATACAACTCTAAGATTAAACCTGCCATTATAAGTTATATCAGGTATGGGACTGCTGTAATCATCATCTTCTTTAATTTTGTCAGAGAGAAAAATTTTTTCAACCTGCGCATTCTTTATTTTACCGAATTGTTCATATAAGAATTCCATTGCCTGATGTTCTTGGCCGCAAGTCGATGGAAACTGCAATAGCTTTGACAGGAAATCGCATATTTCAGGCAGCAATTTATCTATAGTTTTATTATCAATCATAATTTTATCGTAGTTAAAACCTTTTCCATTATCTCAAGACTTTCATCAGCCTGTTCTTTATTTATTACAAGAGGTGGCGCAACCCTCAAAACATTTCCGTACATGCCAACAGAACCAACTAAAAGGCCATTTTCAGCAAATTTATTGATTATTGGTTTAATAAGTTCAGATGCAGGGTCTTTAGTTTTCTTATCTTTTACAAATTCAATTCCCATCACAAGTCCCATACCTCGAACATCGCCGAGATAAGCACATTTTTCCGCAATTTTATTCAAGCCTGCTTTTATGTACTCACCCATTTTATATGAGTTTTCAACAAGCTGCTCTTTTTCAAATATTTCGAGAACGGCAGTTACCGCTGCGCTTGCGACAGGATTGCCGCCATAAGTGCTGCTCATTTCGCCTTTGGCTAAACAGGAAAAAATTTCAGTTGTAGAACAAACAGCTGAAACCGAAACGCCGCTGCCAATACCTTTGCCAAGGACTACTATATCAGGCTCAAGGTTTTCATGTTCCATAGCCCACATTTTGCCCGTTCTTCCAAAAGAAGCCTGCACTTCATCGAGCGTAAAAAGTAATCCCTTGTCGCGCGTCCATTTGCGAAGTCTTGTCAGCCACCCTTTTGGCGGGAAAATAAAACCGCCCGCACCCTGGTATGGCTCAATTATAACACCTGCCAGAGAACCAGTCGAATTTGTAGCAATGATAAAATCAAGATAGTCAAAATATTTTTTGAAATCATCGCTTGGATCGCACAAACCGAGTGGGTCTCGATAAGGATTTGGAAATGGCGCTTTTATTGAGCCTGGAATCGTCGGGCCATATTTTTTCTTAGGTCCTGCAAGTCCGCCAACCGATGCCGCACCCGGCGTTCTTCCATGAAATCCGCCTTCAAAGCTTATTATTTCAAAATTGCCGCTCTTGCGTTTCATTAATCGAAGTGATGCTTCAATTGCTTCGGAACCTGTTGAAAGGAAGAAACATTTATCCAGATGTTTCGGCAGCGCATTGACCAATTTTTCCGCCGCTTCAATTCGATAAGTATTTGCACATTCGTAATTATTGAGCAAATCTTCCGAAGCCGTTTGTGTTGCCCTTACAAGATGAGGATGACAATGCCCGACATTTGTTACAAGCACACCGCTTGTCCAATCTATAAATCTATTTCCATCAACATCCTCGACGATGCAGCCTTGTGCCTTTTTCCAAACCACAGGCGCCTGATAGCCGACAACATCCGCTTCATATTTATGCCATTTCTCGATTAGTTCTTTTCCTTTTAATCCAGGAAGCGAACCATTTACCATTGCATATTTCATAATTATTTACCCCTGCGAATTTCATTAACAACACATCTTGCATCCTTGCCTTCAATCCCGGCAAGAATATCATCAACTATACTTTTCCGTATTTCCAAGCCGGCTTCCTCGGATGCCCAGCCGATATGCGGAGTCAAAATTACATTATCCATTCCAAAAAGCTCAAAGTCCGGCTTTGGCGGCTCAACATCAAATACATCAATCGCGGCACCTGCAATTTTTTTATCCTGTAATGCTTTAGCCAGCGCCGGCGTATCCACCATCGGCCCGCGTGAAGTATTTACTATATAAGCCGTCAGCTTCATCAGGCTCAATGTATCTGCGTTTACGATATGTTTTGTATCATCTTTCAAAAGAGTATGGATTGTAATAAAATCCGATTCCTTGAACAAAGTTTCCTTATCAACCCATTCGATATTTTTAATAGCAGCTTTTCTCTTCTCACTCAAATACGGATCGCAGCCGATAATTCTGAATCCAAAATGCTCCAGCTTGCGATGAACGCGAGAACCGATTCGCCCGACGCCAAGAATGCCAAGAGTTTTGCCATGCATCCTGTAAATAGGAAATAGATTGCTAAAATCCCATTGCCCGGTCCTGCTTGATTCATCAAGTGTCTTTCTGCTCCATACAACTTTTCTGGCACATGCGAAAATCAATGCTATAGCGTGCTCGGCCACATCTTCTTTGCAATAATCAGGCTGATAGGCAAACTGAATTCCATATTTGGTACAAGCCTTAACATCAACATTATCATAACCAATTCCATGTCGAATGATTAGTTTGCAATTTTTAAGTTTCGAAATCAGTGATTCTGTAAATTTTACCATATTCACAACGATAATATCCGCATCGCTGATTTTGGCTAAAACTTCTTCTTCCGGCCTGAACTTCAATTGATAAACTTCAAAATTCACACCACCCACACTTGTTTTTTTAAGCTGCTCTGCTTCCCAATCTAGATTTTCTTCAATATAATCTGTAACTACTACTTTCATTTTTCAACCTTTGTCCATTTATTCTGCTGATCTGATTTATAAATTGCTTCAACTACGTTTAAAACTGAAACCGCCTCGTCTCCTGTTATGAATGGTTGTTTATTTTTTAATATCGCATCAATGAAACCTTCAAGATACGCCTTACCCATATAGCCGGAGTAGCCTCTAACTTTATCTAATTGGAAAGACAATTTTCTGGCCGCAGCTCCTGATAATTTTTCGGAATCACTGTAAACTTCCAATATATCCGTTTGTGCCGCTGCGCCCGAGCCTGCTTCTCCTTCATATTTTGGACAATAGCTGATTACGCCTTTTGTGCCTTTAATGCCGATATAAAGGTCTCTGCCATTGGGAAAACAATCCGGCACAATATAACTTACCGATAAAACCCCAACGGTTCCTGCATTAAATTTAAGCATCGCAACAGAGCTATCTTCAATATCATATTTGTCGGATGTTTTTATATTTCGCGCACATACTTCATCGATGCTGTCGCCAAGTAAATAATGCAGCAAGTCAATCCAATGTACACCAAGGTTATACATCGGCCCGCCGCCTGATTTTTCTTTTTGAAGCATCCATTCAGAATTGCCGACTATATATCTTTCGACTCTGCCTGCCGCCAATCTTGCTTCAACTGATACGATTTTACCGACAAAGCCATCATCGATTATTTTTTTCATCGCTTCTATTACCGGATGATACCGCCAGCAATAACAGGTCGTCAGTTTTACATTATTTTTTTGGGCAGCTTTTATAACTTTCTTTACAGATTCTGAACTTTCCGCTATTGGCTTTTCAACCATCAAATGAATACCTTTTTCGGCACATTTAACAGCCGCATCAGCACAATCGCAATGCGGCAGAAATATCGCAGCAATATCGTTTTTTTCACTTGTGAGCATTTCATCGAGATTAGAATATCCTTTTAAATTAAAATCTTTGCAGAATGTTTCAAGCACTTGGGAGTTTTGCTCATAAGCGCAAATAACTATTGTCTGCTTACAATCTTCAAATAAAGGCATATAAGCCCTCGGATGAAGATGCCTTAAACCGATAATTGCCACGTTTAATATTTTATTTTTTTTCATATTTATCCTATTAATGGTACGTTGGTTTCCTTGCCTTTAAGCTGATCCGAAAGATATGCCGCGTAAGTTGTTGCGGTGGTATCGATCGCAAGTTCAATTCCAGACTGCGGAATGGCGCCTGTTGAAATACAATTCATAAAATCCTGCATTTCATATTGATAACCAACGGTAATATTTTCATCAGGAGCAGCATTCGACCAGCCTTCTTTTGTGCTGCATTTTTCCACAACGTAAATATCTTCAAATTGCTGATTACGTGGATTATATGTATCAACTATATCAATCGGACTGATATTGCAGCGTGTCCTGTGATTATTGGCAAACACTTCTACATAATCATACAACCCGCCCAATACTATCTCGCTGGTCAAAACATCCGCAACAGTTCCATCTTCAAAAGTAACGTGAATAAAACCATAATCTTCCACATCATGGTAATCGGTTCTGATAAAACCTTTATCTTCATAATTTGGCAATCTTGTTATCTGATGCGTTCTGGCTGTAACAGTTTTCGGACGAATTGGTTTGCCGTTTCTGTTTATCCCTTCAATTCGCTTTAAATAAAGCATCGCTCCCAAAGGATGAACGCCTTTGCCAATCAACGAACCGCCGCCTGCATACCGCCAAATGCCATAAACAGCCGATGCCGAACCATTATGCGATTCATCACCAACCATTCGCAAAATCTGGGCATTGGTCTTTTCAATGATCTCACGTTCTTTCTGAACACTCGGCGTGTAAACAAAATTTTCGGCATAACCAAAAAACACTTTATTTTTTTTCACAGCCGTTGCGATTTGGTTGAGAGTAATACAAACACTATCAAGCATTCTCTGCTTGTCATCTTCATCGCCGTGATCAATTTTACTCGCATTTTCTGCGCCAAAATAACCTGTAAGAGGTTTTTCACAAATTATACCTTTACCCATCTTGGCTGCCATTATTATGGTTTCGCTATGAACATAAGGCGGAGAGCATATATCAATAACGTCGACATTTTTTATCAGCGACTCGGCATCTTCAAAAACAGCAACGCCATATTGTTTGCCAAATGATTCTCTGCTTTCTTTGCGAAGACTCGTAACTCCTGAAATCTCCACTTCAATGCCGTAAATGCGTTTGAGGCACTCATAATGAAATTTGCCCGCGAAACCTGCTCCAATTATGCCGACTTTTATTTTCTTCACGACATATTCTCTTAATATTTGCCATCTTGCGTTTCAAAATGTGTCGGCTTACCGCTTGTCTGCCCGCCCTTTTGAACCCAATCCGCAATCCATTCAATAATCCTTCCAATAGGAACCGATGGATTTCCAAATATGCTGTTTGCCTTAGCGGCATTATTCAAATAACCTTTGCCATTTTCTGTTCCTGTTATTTTAGCTTCCCTGCCGAGCAATTGACCAAAACGGTTCGCAATCCAGCGAACAGATAAAATCTCAGGCCCTGTAATATTTAATACCGAAGCCGGACTCGATGCACAATCGAAACTTCTTAAAACCTGGTCGCAACAATCTCCCTGCCAGATACCATTCATAAAACCTGTTGTTACATCGACCGGCTCACCGTTCAATACCTTCGTTGCGATATCAACCAAAACGCCATATCTCAATTCAAGTGCGTAATTAAGTCTGATTTGAACAACCTTTTCACCTTTTTCCGCCGCGTAGTAATCAAACATTCTCTCTCTGCCCAAACAGCTCATCGCATACTCACCAATAGGATTAGGTGTATCGGTTTCCGTTGAACCGCCGGTATATACATCGACAACCGGATAAACACACCCTGTTGAAAAAACTGCAATCTTAGATTGAGTAAAAACATCCGCCACATTATGCGGAATCATTACGTTAATTGCCCATGTAATCCATTCCGTCCCACTCGAGCCAAACTTTCGCCCTGCCATGTAAACAATATTTTTAACCTTCGGAAGATTATTTACTTCTTTCCAATCAAGCATATTGCATTGGATTGTGGAAATGCCCTGCTTCTTTAAGTCGTCCAATGGCAGAACATCAACAGCAATAACATCTTTTTTGGCTTTTGCCTGATCCACAGCCCTCTTTGCCATCATCGTCATTGTAGGCCCTATTTTACCACCGGCTCCGAGAATCATTATATCCCCATCGAGGTTTTTTACATATTCCACCAAACCGGCCGACGGTCTCGAAAGCAATTCTTCTAACTGTTCTACATTCTCAATTCTTTGAGGCAAATTAAGCATTTCTAAACTCCAAAAAACAAAATCCAACTATATGTTTGCTTTTACAAGATTAACATATTGGCTTTTAAAATGCAACTATTTATTTGCTTTTGTGCAGGATTTTTCGTAATATGATGAAATTATGAAAAGAAAGAATGAAGCTATTATTTTACCTGTTCAGCAGCGTTCAGTTAAAAGCAAAGAGAGTATTCTCGCTGCCGCAGAAACTGTTTTCGCACAAAAAGGCCTTCATGGCGCCAGAATAGACGAAATATCACAACTTGCAAATGTAAATAAACAAAGGATTTACGCATATTTCGGCTCAAAGAAGAAACTTTATCGACAGGTTTTGCTTAAAGTATATTCGTTAGCGTCAACCAATGAAAAAATCTTATCTTTAACTGAAAAAGATGTCCCTGATATGACTCTTTTGATAATAGAAAGCTTTTTCGATTTTCATCAAAAGAATCCTCAATTTTGGCGCCTTTTAGCGTGGGAAAATCTCAATGGCGGCAAAAGTTTAAACACCGACGACTGGCAAAAAATACGTTCTTCGTACATCGCCCATATTCAAAAATTATACCAGATAGGACAGCAAAAAGGACACTTTAATAAAAATCTGGATTTTTCAACTTATATTCTTACCATATTTTCAGTAACATATTTTTATTATTCAAATCAGTTAACTATTTCACATCTTTTGAATTTGGATTTAGAATCCAAAACAATGAGACAACAAATCACTCAACAAATAAATTCGATTTTTCTAAGTAAATGCAGATAATTTACTTTTATGCAAAATTTCTTAAATTGTTTTTATTTATGCCGTTTATTTAAATTGCCATAATGGCAATGGTTTATGCAAACCTATATTGCTTTACGAAAACACTAAGGCCTTCAACTTAAAAGCTATCCGCCAATATGCAATGCAGCCAAAAATATTGCAAGTATTATAAAAACCACTATCCAGCAGCATATAAACCCTATGGTATCCTGCTTATCCCATTTATGAAATTCCCAACTTGAATTCGGAAACAATTTAAGATAATCGAATCTATGTGGTTGAGAATAACTTTTTTCAATTTCAATTGCATCGAGCTGTTGGTTGGATTGAACAGGCGTTTTCATTTTAACATAAAATCTGTCTAACATAATTTTTTCATTAGGTTTTGTAAAAAAGCTTACTATAAATAATATAATAAACGGGAAAATCCCATCGAACAAAAAGCGAGTTGTCATCAATCCTGCCGGACTCAATGAATGAACATTCATCCCCAGTTTACTCATGATATAAACTTCTACACTGAAAACTCCTATTCCAACTAATTTGGAATCTTTATTATATGGGTCTATATGGGCGACAGATTCAAAAAAAATTGATACAGGTTCAATTGCTAAGGTTTTTTGAATTTTTTGTCCTTCCTTTTCTGCTAATCCAGCTACGACATCTTTTTGGGTCGCAATAAGGTTGATATTATTATATTGTTTGTCCGTGCAAACAGTTAATGATTCAGATGTTCGCATTCCTGGTATTGCTGGAATAAGCCATGGCGCCAGTGTAATTACCATAATACATGCAACAACTTCAACAAGCACTGCCATTCTCGTCAGGCGGCGCCATATAAAAATTAAAAGAATAGGTGCTCCAAATGTTACAGATACCGCAATAATAAATTTCAAAAGAGCAATCACGCCGGTGGCATATAAAGCAACAAATATACCTAATATCAAAACAGCTGCTACTGTTAATCTTCCAACCCAAATGTAATGTTTTTCAGATCTGTTCGTTATAATTACAGAATACAAATTACGAACAAACAATGCGCTGATACTTAGAGACATGGGTGTGATTTCTTTTCAATCGAGCTTTTTACTCCAAGAGGCCTTGTGCGGTACATGGTGTTATTCGCGATCAATCTTGCAACTCGTAAAGTTGAAATACTCGGCATAAAATCGAATCCAGATGGCATTTGGATGGAGCAAATAGCAAGAAATATGGTTGATTATGAAGAAGGATCTCTTAAAGGAAAAAAATATCTTATACATGACAGAGATCCACTATATACAGCGGCTTTCAGTGCCATCATAAGATCAGAAGGTATCGAGTGCGTGAAACTTCCACCACATAGTCCAAATCTAAATTCCTTTCCTGAACGATTTGTAAGAACTGTTAAAGAAGAATACCTCAATCATTCGATCCTGTGTTCGGAACAGCAACTCAGATATGTGCTTTCAAAATTCCTTGATTATTATCATACCGACCGAATTCATCAAGGACTTGGTAGAATAATTGAGCCAATGCACGAGGACAATACCGGTGATATATTCTGTGTTGAAAGATTGGGCGGACTATTGGAGTCTTACCACCGTAAAGCCGCCTGACATATGTATTCAGTTTTTAGAAGCCTCACGATACCATTCTAACCATAGCCCACTATTAAATTTTAAAATAGCATCCCACAACCATCATCGCCCACTTTTTCTTATATTCTTCAGATTGAATTTATCCGCAAATTGAAGTCATAATTCTTTAAGCATAAACTTAACGTCAGGAATTTTTGCCCAGTACGATATTTAACCATTTATTAACATCTGTTTGATTCGTTGTATTTCTCATTCACAAAATTATCATAAACGCTTGATTATAGATTACTATCCTGTCGTAATGAATTATAACAGCTTCTTTGATCCCCAGAGTTTAATCAGTATCACGGCAGTTACTGCCGCTAAACAGGTCAGTACCGTTGCCATAAATAATTTTTCATAAATCCAGAAACCCGTCGCAAAAATAGCACTGTAAACCAAAACACATCCTATAAACATACACAATATTCCCATCGGCAAATTAGGCTGAGATGCCTGACTTTCAATAGCCAAACCTTCCTTTTCCGCCGCCTTGACAACTCTTTTCCAGCCGGGACCGCCGGGATTTATCAGTTTTACAAAAGCTCTTAAAGTCTTATCATCCGTCGGACGCGTGAATATTGTAACAACCACCCAGGAAACAGTTGTTATCGCTACTCCAATCACTAACTGCTTCCATTGCTCAACCCGTTCAAAACCGAGGGCAGGATGGATAAACTCAAAATAAATCGCCACAAAAAAAGATACCACCATAGCCGTGATTTCGCTGAAAGCATTGATTCTCCACCAGAACCAGCGAAGCAAGAATAATAATCCCGTGCCGGCACCTATCTGCAGCAGGATATTAAATGCCCTTAGCGCATTGCCAAGCCATAATGCGATTGCACTTGCGACTACCATCATCATAACCGTTGATATACGCCCTACACGAACCAGATGTTTTTCGCTTGCCTCAGGCCTGACAAAACGCCTGTAAAAATCATTAACCACATAAGAAGAACCCCAGTTCAAATGCGTCGACATAGTTGACATATATGCCGCGATAAGAGATGCCACAACCAAACCGAGTATGCCGTGCGGAAGGAATGTCAGCATCGCAGGATAGGCAAGGTCATTCTTTATTATAGAAGGATCAAGATGCGGGAATGCGGTCGTCAAAGACTGAAGATCCGGAAAAATCACAAGCGAAGAAAGAGCAACGATAAACCATGGCCATGGCCTAAGCGCATAATGAGCTATATTAAAGAAAAGAGTCGAGCCGGTAGCGTGTTTTTCGTTTTTGGCAGCAAGCATACGCTGAGCAATATAACCGCCGCCCCCGGGTTCTGCACCCGGATACCAAACACTCCACCATTGAACCGCAAGCGGAACTATCATCAGGGATATGACCATGTCTGTATTATTAAAATCAGGCAGAAAGTTCAGTTTTCCTCTGACCGCGGCATTAGTAATAAGATTGTGGATACTTCCGATTGACGGCTGTTTAATTGCAAAAAAAGCAGCCAGAACAGAACCTGCCATTGCGACTAAAAATAATAAAAAGTCCGTAAATAATACGCCGCGAAGACCTCCCATAGTACTGAATACGACCGTTACGGTCGCTGCGACAAGGACGCTTTTGATCGGACCGAAATTGAACATAACTCCGCCTATTTTGATTGCCGCCAGCGTAACGCTTGCCATTATCATAATATTAAAAAACACACCAAGATACAAAGCTCTGAAACCACGAAGAAATGCCGCCTCTTTGCCGCTGTAACGGATCTCGTAAAATTCCACATCGGTCATAACACCGGAACGTCGCCAAAGTTTGGCATATATAAAAACGGTAAGCATTCCCGTCAGGAGAAATGGATACCAGACCCAGTTGCCTGCTATGCCGTGTTGTCTCACAATATCTGTAACCAAGTTAGGGGTATCTGCCGAAAAGGTCGTAGCGACCATAGAAAATCCAAGGAGCCACCACGGCATTGTTCTGCCGGAAAGAAAGAACTCCGAGGAACTCTTGCCGGCTCGCCTGGAAACAGCAATACCTACAATCAATGAAATCACAAAAAAGAATATTATTACAGACCAGTCGATACAATGAAGAAACATTTATTACTCCAATCGAACATATTTCAGTACTACTTCCTTAAAAATACTTGCAAATCTAAAGTGTACAAGCATTAGTGCTTTTACACCGATTCGGGGTATTTTTCGGACATTTACACATTACGCCATCTACATTTATTCCTGCTCGCTATAAAAAGGCCTTTACAGCTTTATCATTGTATTTGCCTTTTCAATACGATTAAAGGTACAGCTTTAAACAAATAAATACGTACTTAAAACTATCGCATGAAAATATTTCATCTGTAATTCCCTTCGCATGCTAGTGCATTTCAACGGAACATGAACCAATTGCTGGTCTGTAAAAATTAAACTGTACATTTGGATGATCGGCAAGCAAAGACATTGGAACTGAACTATCTGGAATTTTTTTGCCAATCATAAGCGTTGTAAGTCTCATTCCGAACGGATTATCATGTGTACCTGCGTGCCAGATAGAAACTTTTTCAGCCTTCCATGTTTGAAGCGGACCAACAGTTATCGCTTTTGTTGGAATACCTGTAACTACCCCGCCGCCGCTGGTTCGAGCGTTTTGCATTATCGTTACAGGATGCAAATCTACAACTCGAGTTGAAAGCTGCCTGTATTCCTTTGGAGTGGGAGGATTGTCCGTATATCTGCCTTCTCGTTTTACAGGATCATTGAACGCCCAGTGCTTTATATCGCCCTGCCCGCCCTGCATTACAGCGCATCTTACAGCTTCCCAGCTTTTGACATACTTTGCTGTATCAGCCTTTGGGAAATGAAGATTCTTATCAGGCATTCTCAATTTAGAAATTATCTTATTAAAGCACATCTCCCTGTCTGCTTTTTCAAATGACAATGGATGCTTTGCAGGTGCTTCTCTGCCATCAATAAACCATTCATCCATCCCCCAGAAATGGCAATTTTTCAAATTAAGTTCAAGCTCATTAACTAATCTTGCAACCAGCGGTAACTGTTCAGTTGGGCCAATTGGGCCGCATATACCGACAGGGTTATCCGCGGTTGCTTGTTTCCAGGCATTTATATATTCAAGTGCCTCCGCAAGATAAAAATCCTCAAGAGTATCATAAAACTTTACAGTAAAACCTTTTCTGCTCATCTGAAGCATGTCTTCTGCTGTCAGTTTTGCAGCATCGTTCAGAATTTTATCATCAAGTGTTGTGTAATCCCACCAATCCGGTGCAAGCATACTAATTTTACGAGTCATCTTATTTTTTCTCCGTTACTAAATCTTTAAGTTCTGTTTTCCGGCATATTTACAATTGATTTTAAAACCTCTTTTTTGGGCAAAACGTTTCATAGACTCAATATATTCATCCATACCATGATGGGCCATTAGCCAGTCTCTCTGACTTTTATAGCAGCAGAGCATCTTTTCTTTCGTATCGATCAATATAATTTCAATGAGCTACAAATATTTTGTACCAAACGCGAAGTATTAAACTCATTTAATATTTTTCATATATAATAATTTTTATTTTACATATTATAACTAATTATTGATGTCTATTAATAAAAAGTTTTAAAAATATATTTTTTAAAACTTTTCTATATCATTAGACCGCGGTTCTAATTATACGGTTGCCAAGGCGTGTTACCACTTCATAAGCAATCGTGTTCATTTGTCGAGCAATTGATTCCACACTGTTCGGAGCAGAAGGATCATTATCAATAATGACTACTTTTCTTCCAGGACAAACAGCACCTTTGTGATTTTCAACGTTTGATAAGTCAATTATCGTTTGATCCATGCTGATAAGGCCAAGTACAGGAGCATTTATGCCATCTATAGTCATAATACCCTGATTTGAAAGTCGTCTATCATAGCCATCGCCATAGCCAATAGGAACTATTCCGATTATCATTTCTTTATTAGCCTGTCGAGTGCAGCCATATCCAATGTAATCACCTTTTTTAATTTTCTTTACAACCGTTAAAAAACTTATGATTCTCATACATGGTTTTAAAATCGAAAGAGTTTGTTCCTTATTCGGATTGTAACCATAAATCGCCAAGCCGGGTCTTACCAAATTATAATGGCAATTGACACCATTCATTATTGCCGCAGAATTAGCGATATGAATTAAAGATATTTTAATATTGTGACAATTCAGTTCTTCATATAAGTTCTTAAACTGTTTAATCTGATGTTTGCAATAAATATTATCCGATTCATCAGCTGTTGCCAAATGAGTACACAAACCTTCAATACAAATATTTGGCTGCTTATTGGCTTTAATCGCTATCGTTAGTAATTTTGATTTATCTAACCCCATGCGCGACATACCACTATCAAACTTTAAATGAACTTTAGCCTGTTTTTGAAGTGATTTTGCGACACCAACCAACGATTTCATATCATTAGCCGTCATTAACATAATACGTATATCATTTTCAATCAGCCATTGTGCTATTTCAGTTTTTAACTTCCCATGATACATGCTGAATTCAGAACCAAGCAGTAAAATTGCTTTTTTCCAACCAATTTGTTTTAAATGCATCGCTTCACTAATTGTAGCTACAGCAACCATATCAATTCCAAAATCTTTAAATGCAGGCATTACCACGTCCATTCCGTGACCGTATGCATTGCATTTAACCGCAACACATATTTTACATCCAGAAGGAATACGTTTGCGTATCTCTCGACAATTATATCTAATCGCAGATAGATTTATTTGCGCAATAATATGTTCCGGCCAACGACTCATTAATTTACCAAAAATGTTATCAATTTTTTATGTCAAATTGTTTTTAAAGGCTGATAAGATAAATTCAGGCTTTGGGCAACAGGCCCAGATGTGCATTTTCCCTTTATATATTTAAACCTCGTTGCAATGCCTTGTCCCAGCTTACAGCAGGTTCTCGAAGAATTTGCTGGCCTTGGTCCAATCCAACGGCAGTGACACCGGCTGTTTGAGTACTGCCGACATCTGGGCTGCCCAGCCAATCTCAGCGATCACCTGAGAATTAACAAAGCTTAGCGGCGATTTTGTTTTGCTCTTTATACATTCGATAAAGTGGCCTACCGCAGTGCCCGTCTGATGTTCTACAACGTTGCCGCTGTCGGGAGTAGTAGTATCTTCAGGCCATGCTAAATCACCGGAGTTTTGCTTATCCAACGGCCTTATCCATTTGCCACCAGTAATTTTGTTTGACCAGTATCTTACTTTGTAAGGTCTGTCGATTTGTGATTCAAAAATAAATCCGCCTTCTGTGCCAAATAAATTATGATATGCATCATAGCCGTTGCCGTTGTCGATATTGCCAAAGCAGAAGCCTGTTGAGCCGTCGTCAAAATTGATCATAATATTCCAAATCGGCTCAGCTTCAAAGCCTCGTACTTTGGCAGGCATATTGGTCGCATAAACGCCTATGGGCTTTGCCTGGCTTGCCATCGCGAAAATCATTACGGAGATCGCATGATTGATTCCCATGCCGATCGCATCGCCCATAATGCTCTTATTGAGCTTCCAGACCTTGTCGCCGGCAATATTGACGGGATGGCGATAATTTATTTGTATCTGCGTTACCTGCCCAAAAACGCCGGCAGCAACCATGTCACGAAGTTGCTGCTCCATCGAATCAAAGTATAGTATGTAGTCGACGAAAGTAATGAGCTTTGGGTTGGCCTTTTCAAGTTCGATCTGTCGAAGAAAATCTTCAAATGTCGTCGCACAGGGTTTTTCGCTGAAAACATGTTTTCCTGCTTTCATCGCAGCGATTGATTGCGGGCCATGGAAACTGTTTGGGCTTACCAGCCAGACTGCGTCAATTTTCGGATTATTTACGATCTGGTCATATTCAGATACCAGCAGCGATTCAGAAAGACCAAGGCTCTTAAGTACTTCGGCTCCTCGCTGCTTATTCGGCTCAAGCAGTGCCAGTATTTCAGTATCATTACGCTCAGTGAGCCTTTTCATCTGGACGGAACCCATCCAGCCGGCACCCACAAAACCGATTTTTATTTTTTTTGCCATAACTCTATCTCAAAAATGCTCGTTCTACTTTATTAATCGCCGCGATAATACCTTCAATTTCCTGCTGTCCGTAGCTTTCGTTAATAAGCAAATTAAAATGCTCTTCTAAAACCTTTAAAGCATTGTCAACTTTAAATACAGGCTCTTTATTACCTTTGTACTCGGAACAACTCCACGGAAAACCACTTTTGCCAAATACAGAGCGATCCTTGAACCATTTACCTTCGCAGGGAATATGTCGATAAGACGGCAAAACTTCTCCGATGCCTTCGGCTATCAGAGCTTTGCAGAATTCATCTTTAGTAACAGATAAATTACTTTGCAAAATTTTGAAACGCAAGAACCAATAAACACATCTGGTATCAGGAACCTGCCAGCCCATCGATATAGCTTTGCTATTTTGAAGTCCTTCTTTTATCTGCTCACCGATTGCTCTTCTTTTTTCTATTATTTTCGGAAGCTTTTTTAATTGCACCGTGCCTATAGTCGCTGAAAGCTCATTAAGATTGCAATTAAGGCCCGCAGTTACATTACTTTCAATTCCATCAAGTCCAAACGGTTTGCCTCTATCTGCAAAACGTCTGCCCTGCCAATGCAATTTCTCATTTTGAGTATAAACAACACCGCCCTGACCACCAGTACAATGATGCTTGCCAAACATAGTGGAAAAGGCGGCAATATCTCCAAACGATCCAACTTTCCTGCCTTTATATTCTGCACCATGAGACTGTGCACAATCTTCAACAACGTAAAGGTTATACTTCTTTGCAAGTTTTATTATAGGTTCAATATCTGCCGGCTCACCAGCTATATGCGCAACAACAATAGCTTTAGTTCTCTCTGTAATAACAGCTTCTATCGTTTCAGCACAAACGTTGTAGCTGCGTGGATCACTATCAGCCATAACCGGCACACAGCCAAGCATAACGACAGGCATTACACCACCCGGGTCAGTAATAGGAGGAACAACGATTTCGGAAAATGGTTCAAGCTGTAATGCACCAAGTGCGCAAAATACAGCATTAGTCCCCGAGTTAACGCCGTCGGCGAAACCACCTTGCATAAAATCAACAAAATCCTTTTCATATTGCTTTTCTGCGGGCCCGTTATATCCAAACGCCTCCCCAGATTTGATAGCATCATCAAACAGACGCATAACAGCAAGCTTTTCTTCTTCGCCTATCAGCTTGCGCGCAGGCAAAGGTCTTTCGAAAATTAGTTTACCACCGTCTATTGCCAACCGTTCCATAATAATTTTCCTTTATAACGTAGATTTTAAAAAGAGAACTCAATTTCAAAACAAGTTTAAAATTCTGGAAACATTCCCAGATGTGATTTTATTAAACGCGGAAGGTGTAATTTTGCCCCGATTCCGGGCATCCGTTAACCATTCGACGTGCTGCATATCATTATCAATCGCACAATAATCCTGTCCCAAAAGTATGCGGTCCTGAAACTCATCAATAAATTTCCATGCATGCTCTGGGTCTCGTGAGAGGGCATTAAGGCCGCTGCCAGCTGAAATGTCTGCGTACAGATTCGGATAATTGCGCAGCAATCTTGGTACCGCGCCGCCAAGTGTGACTTTGCCTACGGGATATGAATTCTTATCTTCCAATTTTAAGTCACCGCTTATTTCGCTCCAGAAAGCCTGGCTGTGGCCTATAATCGTTAAATTTGGAAATTTTTTCAGCACAAATTCCAAATATGGTAAATTCATGTAATCCAGAACACCATAGGAATTTTCATCCGGGGTTGTCGTGTGGAAAAGAACAGGGAACCCTACAATGCTGCAGGCTTCCAACAGTGCCAATAAACTCGGATCATACCAAAAAACGCGGCAAGCCATTTCGCCAAGCCCTTTACAGCCCAAAGCTTTGTACTGCTCAAGGTATCTCACGAACAAATCGGCATTAATCAGGTCCGGCCTGCACGGCAAACGCGGATCGAGGTTGCAGAACGGGATGAATCTGCCCGGATACTTTTCACAAATGGACAATACCTCACCTATGCTTTGATGTTCCGCAGGCGCTTCAGCATTATTGAGCGGCAGAATTACAGCCTTATCGACCCCTTTAGAATCCATTATGCTGATTTGCTCCTCGGCCGATAGAAATGGTTTCGTACCAAAACGAGAAATAATTTTTGGAGAAGTATACACATGCGCATGAACGTCGATTATCATTTTAACCCACTCTTTCCACTTTATGGCTCTTTAATGAGCGTGCCAATGCTTCAAGAATTTTTATTGGAACTAATAGATTTTCGTGCGTTTGGGGCTCCTGCCTCGTTTTGAACATACGAGTGAAGGTTTTCATGCCTCCCAGATACGGATTGGAATCAAATGTGATATTCTCGAATACGCCACCTTTTTCACCGACGGCACCAATCGAGAAACCGGGGCATCCTTCTTTAATGAAGTTCAGTGTTATTATTTTATTATCTGAGTAAATCAGTTGACCTGTCGCTCCATTTTGATTTTTAGAAATAGAAACCCGGTCAACATTAAAACCAAATGCCTGGAGAGCCATTTCGACCTGATGAATCCCATAGAAGAAAATACCTCCATACGGACTATCAACGTCGCATACTCCATATGTTGCTCCCGCTAAAACCGGTCCCATCCTGTTCTTCTTTAAAATAAACTGCCTGAATTTTTTTTGTTCAGGAACAACACTAAAACTTGTAACAGGTGATCCGGTCTGTTTTGCTAATTTAAGAAACTTTTCACCTTTAGCGGAATTAAAGCACAAAGGTTTATCGATAAAAACAGGAATGCCCTTTTTAATAAAAGGAAGTGCCGCATCAAGATGGTACTTCGGATGGCGATGATCGACGATCAATGCGTCAATTTTGCCCAGCATTTCCAAAGGATTTTTGGCAATATTCGGTATTTTCCCCTCTTTTGCAACAGTCTGTGCCAGTTTTTTTGTTTCACCCCACAAAAACTCCACACTGCAGTTTTTTACTTTTTTTTCAATGTTGATGGTTTTAGCGATAGCAAGTGAATGTGAATTCTCGCTTCCAATAATTCCTATTTTCATATGTTTTCCTTAATCATTAAAAGTTAAGCACGACACATATTGAGTTTTAATATATTAAATTTATGGTAGAAAACCTCGTGCCTCGAGCGCATCAACAACACGGCTTACCGCCTTGTCCATTGCTGCCTGTCTCAAGTTCAGCATTTTTATTTGCGCATAATTCAAAACTTCTGCGAATTTTGTATCCATCCTTTCCTTAAGACGACTTTCCACTTGGGAAAGTGTCATTTGTTCACGTTGCGTCTCCTGGGTGTATTCAAGATACGACACAAATACACCTCCGGCATTGCACAGAATGTCTGGAATTACGCATTTTCCGGCGAGATTCAGAATTTCATCAGCTTCAGGCATTGTCGGTGCGTTAGCGCCCTCTGCTATGATTTTTGCTTTTATACCATCCGCGTTTTTCTTTGTAATCTGGGATTGGCTTGCAGCAGGTATCAGAATTTCGCAATCACAGGTAAGCACGGAATTATTATCTACTGTTTCAGCCTCTCTGAAATCTCTCATTGAACCAGTTTGCGAAATATGAGCAGCAAGTTTTGCCATATCGATTCCGTTGGTATTGAGCAGTCCGCCTTCAATATCTGATATTGCCACCACTTTTGCGCCGCATCGAGCTATTTCAAATGCCGCGACAGAACCAACATTTCCAAAACCTTGTACTGCAACCCTGGCATTTGCAATATCTATTCCAAGGTTCTTGCAGGCTGCCAATATACTATAAACAACACCTTTGCCCGTAGCTTCGCGTCTGCCTACGATTCCACCAAGTATGACAGGTTTGCCGGTTACAAAACAACCGTCTGTTATTGATGTCCCGCTGGAATAGGCAATGCAGTCACGAATGTGACCCATATCAATTTCATTTGTACCCATGTCAGGAGCAGGAATGTAGATTTCCGGTCCGATATGCCGGCGTGCAGCACGGGTAAAAGATCGCAGTACGGCTTCTTTGTCAGCAGCAGATAACGATGCGGCATCGACACAAATACCTGATTTGCCGCCGCCAAATGGTACACCAATCAAAGAGGTTTTCCATGTCATTTCCATTGCAAGGCCAGTAATGTCTTCAGCTGTAACGTTGTGATTCATGCGGATCCCGCCCTTAGCAGGCCCCATTGCATCATTGTGCCGAACAATAAAAGCTTTAAAACTTAGCTTTCGTCCACTTGGAAGTAACGGATTAGCAGATATATTTATTACTTCCTTGGGTTCAGATAGTTTTTCCATGAACTGACTATCTACCCCAAGCCTTCCAGCGACCTGTTCAAGGTTGAATAAAGCCGTTTCGAGGATAGTCGATTTGGGCATTATAGTTTTTGTCGACATGTTTGATTTTCCTGATTTATACAATTTTCTTCAGCTTCACCTTCGTCGCCATTTTACTCATTCCAAATATCAGGTTTTCATAGTTGTTCCACAACTTATTGTCCTTCAAAAAAATGAAGCGATATGGCCCCGTTGCAGTCCAATTAAAGAATTGCATTTCGCCGACTTTACTACTTTTTTTGTGTGTAGATAAATTGCAAATAGCGAACTCTGTCTCACGCGTTATCATATCTCGGTCAAACACTTGTTTCTGAAGTCATAAATTACACGGCTGAAAAATATGTCGCTGCATCCATTTCACCCATTGTTTTGAGACCGGGGGAGGCGGACAGTATCGATTTTACTGCATTGAGTGTTATTGCACAAGTTGCAATGTCACCATTTACGCCTCCGGCAATGGTGGAATCAATATTTGGATTTCCATTGATCATGATACGATCATAGGATTGCGGCTCACCAACAGCAGCCCTGAATTCAAGCGTAATTACTTCCCTGCTGCCTACAAAGCCCCGCCCTGTCTGATACACTCCTCTTGCCATGCCTTTTAGAATTGGTTTGTAGCCGCTGTGAATATCAGTATCTGCGATAACCGGCTCAAGGCTTTCTTCGTTTCGATCCAAATTCCAGCCCATTCTGGCGGCAATAAAATCAACAGATTCCGGCAGACCTACATGGCGAAGTGTACCATTTCTGTGTTTTTCCCGAAATTCATCGAGCGTAAGACCGGCTCCGATTTTCTGCTGGAACGGCACACGTCGTATTGACGCATCCTGCACGCGCCAGACATGAATAGAATCGACTTTTTGGCATACACCTGTCAAAACTGTGGGCAAATATTCCATCAGAAAACCCGGATTGACTCCTGTGCCAATACAAGCAATACCGGATTGTTTACAAATTGCATCCAGCCGTTTCGATATTTCGGGCTGTGTCCGCCTGGAAAACGCAAGTTCTTCACAGGTCGAAACAATATGCAAACCAGCTTTAGCTAATTCAACAGCTTGAGGTTCGAATTTGACAAGGCTCGAGACGGTAGTAACAATAGCGACTTGCGCTTTCTTACCTTTCAACGCTTCTGTAAGGGAACTGCATATAGGAATACCCAACGACCCAAGGCCGCAAAACTCACCGAGGTCTTTGCCCATTTTGGCGGGATCGGGATCAACCGCTCCCAAAATATTAAAAACTCTCCGTTCAAGGGCAAAACGCACAATTTTTTGTCCCAGAGGGCCCAGCCCGAGATGAACTACATTAATCATAACTTGTCCTCCAAAACATTACGCCTGTATGCATGACTTCGTAAAATCCGATGAGCACAAAATGGCCAAAGCAATTTTAAATTAAAAAAAATGATTTATATTTTACATTTTTTCCAGAGGATTTGATAAAACTCGTGTTTGAATATATCTGGCTACTTGAAATTTGCTGCAAACTGCCTTTCCATATAGAACACTTGACAGAACTTATATTCCTATTTTGCGGAATTACGCTCAGTTGGATTAAAATTGACGACAATTGCCCCAGCTAGGATGATCCTGCTCAACACCAACAGGTTTAAATTCCGGTGATTCCGAGCTCTTCCACACAGCATGGCAGTCAACATAGAGCAGATTCATACCTTTGTTATGGAGAAACTTCTGAGGATGATACTTTTTCATCCACTCTGAGTTTGATAATGAATTTGCGGGATCTCTTACCGTTGAAGGAGAAGCAGCAAATGAACTTACGTTGTCAAGACATAAAATTGTACCTGAGCCATTTTTAATACGTTCTGCCTTTACCTGCAACACTGGCAATCTCGTGTTTGCCCCAGTAGGATCTGGTTGGCGCGGATAACAACCAAATTCACCGGATTTCCAACCGCCGCAGCCAAGCGCACGATGATTATATCCAAATGAAGGGGCCTCTCCAGAACAATACCAGTAATACCAGTTCGTGTCTTTGTTTACTTGATTGTACAAATATTCCTGTTTCGTCTTATTTGCAGATGACGATTTTGTTGAAAAATATTTCTCGTAATTCGAGCACGTAAAAACTTTTCCATTTTTGGTGTAGGGAATAAGTTTCTGCTGCCAGAAGACAGTGGTAAGATCGTCGTTACTTTCTTTTCCTTCAGCCCTTCCAAACATAAAATCAGGCGGCAGAGTGCCTTTATTGTCACTAAGGTACATGGCCATACTCGTTCCAGTTGATTTCATATTCGAGGCACAAACAATCCTTACGGCCTGTTCTCGGGCCTTGCTTAGTGAAGGCATCAGAATTGCCAGAAGCATTGCTATTATTGAAACCACAACGAGGAGTTCAACCAAGGTAAAACCCATTGATTTGATATTTTTTCCGTTCATCGTTCCTCCACCTTCTTGGATTTTGTAAAATAAATTCGAACCTTGTGAACAAACAACTTTTGATATTTTCGTCTGTGACATTATCATTATCCCAGTTATTTATTTACTACGTGTTTAGCACTGCATCATACTTATATAGTATAGCACGTATCATAGATGTATGTCAATATTTTAATCTAAAATTCTGTAACTTTTTTCTGTAGGGCTCGTCTCACGTGCTTTTATAGCCATCAAAGACCACATCCACCATGTAATTTTTATCAATTATAGAATTACATTTCTGCATATAACGTTGAACGTATTTTTCAGCCAGTTTTTCAGGCAGACTATCGCGGTGCTTCTGTGAAAATCTGATTGTCACAGCAGCATATTTGCTCGGAGGTACACGTTTTTTTGCGAAAAAGGCACCGTTGAGCAGAAGTTCCTCTTCCGGAACAGCATCTTCTATACGAACCTGCTTACATAGCCACGGCCTTGCATTATTCTGTTCCAAAAGTTCTGTCCATAAATTAATATCTTCTGGCCTTTGCACATAAAAAATCGCTATCAGCGGTACATTATGCTGTCTGGCAATTGAAGCAAATGCCGAAAGACCTGCCCTGACTTCAACCTTGTTTTTAACAGGATCAAGACGATGATATATTTCATGGGATATGGCATCCCAGTTACGCGCATAATGCTGCGGGGAAACCCCCATACCCGTTAAATTCGCTCCTATACAATTCGAAGCACAGCCCCATAATGCTATGTTTTCCGGCAAAAACTCACGAAGCCTCTGATAATGTTCCGCCGTCCATTGATAACGTAAATCAATCCACTGCTGACGATATGTATTTGCGGGATTTTCCCAGAAATCTTTTTCAGATGGGTCAGGCAATTCCATTTTCGTAGCATTGTAAAATTTTTCCCTACAATGAGAACACCCGCAGGTATATATATCGGGTAAAAACTGCAGATCATCGGACATAAGGGCATCATACTTGACCTTTTCCACATGTCTTTCGATGAACGCCAGGTAAGCTTTCTGGTAATCAGGATTGTTTGGGCAGAAACATTCGTTGTTCCAGCCTTCATGGTAAACCGGTTTATTGTCCTTACTTGATATTTGCCGCCAATCGTTGAGCTTTGAACCATTGAAACTCAGTTCCTGACAATTATCAGGATAAAAAGGCACGTGATGCCTGTTCCTGATTCTAATTTCCCAGCGATCTTTTACATTCCGTACTCGGTGCACAAATGTTGCGGAATGATGCTCAATGACTCTGAGACCATGAGCATGGCAGATTTCTGTAATTCTTGCCAAAATCTCAAGAACGCGATCAAGCACCGGAAGATAATCCCATCTGAAATGGAATCCGAATATAACAACCGCATTAATCCCCGCCTTAGAGAAGATTTGCGCACGATTCTCCCATTTCTTTTCAACAGCATAATCAGGCCATTCAAGGTCTTCCCATGTAACCCACCATGATGCAAAATTGGCCTTTCTAATCCAGTCAAATTTCACTTTTTTATTTGATTCAATTGATTTAATCATTGTCATAAATTCAGCTCAAAAAAACCACACGCTTGTATTTCAAATTATCGGAACCATCTTCATTGCTGCTTAACAGTGTTCAAAAATAACAATTCCAAAAGCAAGGGGCTGTACAGTACAGCCCCATTTTCCCTTAAATCAAGGATTATTATTCTGGAGCCAATCTTCAGCCAGGATGTTGAAATCCAAAGCGTCAACTGTTGAACTGTGATTGAAATCAGAATCCAGTGTACCGGACATCAACCACTGATCTACAAACATGGACAAATCTTCAGAATTTACTTCGCAGTCATAATTCAAATCGCCGAGATAACCCTGCCCGATCTTATGCACCTCATAACAATTGGCAGGATTGGTAATCACAACACCAACCACAAAGATGCCGAGCGAACTGGCAGATCCGCTGATCTGTTTCTTTGTTGTGTCGATCGAACTGGTAACGTCAACCCACTGGTCAGTCTGGTATTGATAAATCTTCAGGTCGGCTTCTGTCATTTCAAGTTGAGCCGACAGCAGATCATCATAGCGGACCACGATGCCAACATTCGAAACCGAAGCGGTATTTTGAAAATCCCAGGCGCCTATGACACGAAAAGAATTTACCGGCAGATCCGAGCGACCATCGCAAAGCAGATTGCCTGTTAAAGTTCCAGCCATTGACGAATCAAAAGTAATCCTGGCACTGTTGATCATATCGATATCAGTATCCTCGGCGGCTTCGCCCCAGTTGCATATGTTAGTTCCTGATGCAACCAGGATAGACGGAAGAACCAGCCGGCCTTTATTTTCAGCGTACCAACCGTTAGCACTGCCAACTGCGTTGTCGTTAGGTTCTTGAACAGAACTCATTGAAGAGAAATCCAAATCTCTCTCGATTCCATAACCATTGGCATCAATAATACCTGAGTTAGAGAGTGTACCGCCAAATGCAACAGTACCCCAGCCATTGAAAATACCCAAATTGGAACGCACCGTTATATTGGTATATGGGCCGTCCAAAGTGCCTGTCGTATTTACATCTCCGAGATTGAACGTTGCTTCTTTAGCGAGACGGTCAAAGCCAATTATCAAATCAGTCGGATTTGTCGCCGTTACGAAATCCTCGAAGGTAATAGTACCGCCATTCATGTTGAAAACACCATTGCAATCCTGATTAGCCAGAGCTAACTGGTTGGTAATAATCGAACCGCCATACATATTGAACTCAGCGTCACATCTCAAATCTACACCAGGCGACGAGTTACCAACAACAAGCCCGGCATTTGCTTCGCGGTTACATGTTGTCGTTAAGGTGCCGCCATACATATCATATTTAGCGTCGGCATTATCGTGTACAAAAGCTCCGCCATATTCAGGCTGCTTTGAGCCAATTCTGATCTGGCCCATAAGATTACCACCATATTGCCATATATTATTAATGTGTTCCTGAGCATTCAATTCACCCATTAATCTAACGGTGTAATTGCCGGGGTGAAGGTACAGGGTTCCGCCGCCTTCGCCGGGTTCGCCACCGACATTAAAATAACCCAGGATTATCTGAAGGATATAAATATCTGCCCCATGGCCGATGGCATTAATTACCGGGTTGTCATTATCGTCTTTCTCACGGATCATACAAGTTCTGTCATCGTCGACAAAAACAGTATCTCCCCACACTGTTCCATCCGGGTCAGTTTTTAGAACTCCCCAACGAGGAATGGAATACCATGGCATTCCATAAACATCACACCATGGTGTCGTAAGATCGTAATACCAGTCACTGTTCAAGGGATCATCCGGGTCATCCAGGTTGTATGTTCGCCAGTCCTCAAAGAAATAGGATCTCTGTGGATCGTAAGCGAATAGCCAACTGGTATTTGCCATTATTATTAATCCAACAATAATGACTTTTATAAATAATTTATGATTCATGTCGATCTCCTTAGAGCGTCTTGCAACGTTATGTTTTGGGAGGACACAATGTCCTCCCAAAACAATCAATTCATAATAATTAGTGACTTCTTTTTCTTAAAAACGCAGCACCTATACCCAAAAGAATAAGGGTAACCGGCTCAGGAACACCTACTGCGAACGTCCCGAAGGAATCCGTCGATATGGATATCTGGTTAGCAAGCGAATCAACCGTACCCGCCATAGCTACCCAAGCACCATTAACAAGTTTGTATACATTGAGTGATGATTCATCAATGCCGAGTCCTGCGGCCTTGGCATCATCAAATCTGAAGATAATATTGGCGTTTGCAAATGCCAGTTGGTCAATCTGCCAAACTGCCAGGAATGCCAAACCGTTATGAGCGGCAACATCGCTGCGATCTTCAGCCAAAAGTGCCGCAGTAAGCTTGCCTTCAGAAGCACCTGTGAAGTTTACACGCAAACTGTTGACGAGATTGGTCGAAGTGAAATAGGAATCGTCACCCCAGTTATAGCTGCCATCACCGGCGGCAACTGTGATTGACGGCAGAAGAAGTCTGCCATGATCAACAGCATACCATCCGTTTGTGGTTGTATTAATATTTTCATAAGTTTCAACGTGGTTAAATTGTGAGAGATCCAGGTCACGGTCAGTTCCATAACCATCGGCCTTGACAACGCCGTCATTCCAGAGCCTTGCAGCAGTTGAACCTGCGCCGCCCAGATCAAAAACGCCCCAGCCGCGCAGCATGGAATTGCGGCTATCAATTGCAAGACTTGCATCTTGGCTCATCTGAATAGTTCCTGTGCCGGCAGCATCGCCGAGGTTGAATTCGGATTGAACCGAACCTGCCCCTGAACCAATCGCACCGATATAGAAATTTCCGCCATACTGAACACCATTGAGCGTGCCGCCTGTCATATTATAAATGCCGGTGCTGCCGCTCTTGCCGACTGCGAAAGCGTTCGTTGTTAAAGTACCGCCAATCTGATTCATTGTTACGTTACCACCGCCAGCGTCGCCAACTACGAAGCCGTCGCTCCTAGCTGTCATCTGACCGCCATTCAGATTGATCGTGGCGTCACCACCGATACGCACGCCAGTGCTCGAAAATGTACCGGCATTCTGGGTGACGGCAGCGTTTCCATTAATACCGATATTGGACTGGTTAGTTACCTCCAAGTTAGCACCGGCTTCTAATTGCATGCTTCCCGCACAGCCCCAATATCCGATCCACAAACCTCTGGTGGAGGCATCGGTGTTGATAATAGCTGTATTAGCCATCGGATCGCTACCCCAGTTCCAGCCGTCCATAATGAAAACATTGTCACCGTTTTCGGTACTCGGTATATATGCAGGATCAAAGTGTCCCCCGGTGTTATTAAAGTCCATCCACGCGCTAATATTATTCCAATTTGCGGAAGTACCGCTCGGGTCATCCGAATCACCGGCACTGAAAAACATTGAATTACCGGCAAAAGACATGGACACTAAACTGCAAAGTAACAAAGCTGTAACTAAAAATCTTGACTTCTTCATCATTTTCTTACTCCTACCAAATAAATAAATTTTTTATTACACGAAACTTACTAAACTAGAATGCCAAAACTGTTTGTTTCTTCTTTAAACCTCCTTTCAAAAACTTAATCTTACGACGTTACGCTATTATACATACTATACTACGTTGAGTCAACTTAAAAACTTAAACTTCCCCATTTCTTTGAAAAATTTTCAGGCAAGTAGTTTTTAATCAGAAATCTCCCGTCTGATGACAAAAAAAATGGAACCATTTTTTCATTTAATTCTTTTATATATAAAGAGATATGTCATGGTTAAACAGGACGATTTAATGGAGTTCTAACGTCGGATTTTCATGATTTCTGAACTAAATTCAAGCGATTTGTCCCCCTTGTCAAAAAATTCTTGCGGATGGATTTTCCTAAACCAAATTGCACCCTTATTTTTAGTGCTAAACCTTTATGAATATCTTTTTGCTATACAATATGTATAGAAATATAATTTCGCAAATCAGTGTGCATAGACCGAGAACTATCGGTGACAAGCCGGTTCCAACAACTCTCATTACACCGCCAAAAATAAAATCAGTCATGTATTTAAAATCAATAATGCCTCGAGCACAGATATAGATCGTAAGGGGATTTAAACCGATCAGCATAAGTGGAAAAAACACTTTCTTTACGCCCCATATATCGACAACAAGATAAAAAACTGTCAACAACAACAAAGACCAACCCGCGGTATAAAGGACAAATGAACTCGTCCAGAGTTTCTTAATTATTGGAAAATACATTCCCCAGCACAAACCGGCACACAGACAGGCAATTCCAGCAACACTGATAATAAGACATTTACGGTAACTATTTATTTTCTGGTTCTTGAGCAGATTACCAGCCAGAGCCCCTGCAATCGCAAGCACTGAAGCGGGCAAGGTCATCAAGATGCCCTCAGGATCGCCAGAGCCCCAAAGCAACTGGCCCGGAACTATAAGTCTGTCGATGAATGAAGCAAAATTTCCGTCAGGCGTAAGGACGCCGGCTCCGTAGCCGGGAACAGGAACAAGTTTCATCAGAAGAAAATAAAAAAACAGGATGCCTGCGGCACAAATTGCCTGATATAACGGCCGAAAATTAATTACGATTATTGCCGACCAAAAATATGCCAAGCCTATGAGGCCTAGTACGCTTGCATACCTGGCATCTGCAAATTTAAGATCCGTTGTAAGACCGTTATAAAATATTCCGAGCAGTATTAAAATCACCGCTCTCCTGATTACCTTTAAATATAAACTCCGTTTCTGGTGCGAGGACAGATATCTCTCAAACGAGAACGGCATTGCCACACCGGAAATAAATATGAAAAGAGGGAAAATCAGATCGTAGGCAGTAAAACCGATCCATTCGGTGTGTTCTAAATGCCTAGTGAGAGGCTGTAAACAAGGCCAGCCTAAATAGGAAATCAGGCCCCCTGCCAGAGAGCAGCCGCCAATAATCCAGAACATATCAAATCCTCGAAGGACATCAAGACAAGCAAGACGGCTATTTACTTCCTTCATACAAATCCTCAAATTAAAACAGATTTATCAAATTTTAAATCCTATCTAAAGTGAATTGATTGACATATCACAGCTTGGCTTTCCGAACTTTTGCACCGCTTAATTCACCTTTGATCTCTTCCTTTGTGTCCCCCGGCAGCAGCTCATGAAAATTTTCAACAACTTTTTTTACTGCATTTACGTGCTGCTCGATGTATTCGGGTTTATAATGTTTAAACCAGGGGGTCATGAGCACTTCATTGTTAATCGATTCTGTAACAGGCAGACTTTCCGGTTTAAAAACGGACCTGTCCTTTTCACTCATGTTTGCAACGCGGGTCGGCACTCCATGGCCGTAAATATCAGCAGAAGTAAATACAGGATGCATGTGCAGCGGCTTATTGACACCAGGAAAACACAAACTACCCTCTGCACAAAGAGCATCAGTAAATCTTTTTAATGAAAGACCGCCAAGTTCTTCAGAACGATACTTTGCAGCCGGGATATACCAGCCGCCTTTTGTAGTTCCGCTATTGGGTTCTGGCCTGATTGGGTACAGCGCGGGCACATCTTTAAGAAGATCACAGTAATAATTCATCGCCTTATCTATTTCTGCAATTTGCCTATCATACAGTTTCAACTGCACAAGCCCGAATGCCGAACTCGCCTGGTGCATACGATATTTATAACCGCCATGCGGCAGACCGGAAAATTCCTGTAATTCTGTGGACTTTATATCATTATGTCTTTCATAATGGCCGAAAAGAACAGCTCTTTCATATACCTTCTGGTTATTAGTAAACATCATGCCGGCTTCACCGATCGCAAAAGACTTTGCGCTCATGAGCGAAGCTGCTGATGCCAGTCCAAAAGTGCCAACCTCTTTGCCTTTATACCTGGCGCCGTGAGCATGTGAAATATCCTCAAAAACCGGGATGCCGTGCTTATCAGAAATAGCCATAATTCGGCCCATATCCGCTGGCATTGCCAGATAGTGTACGACAACAATAGCTTTAGTTTTTTGGGTTATTCTGCGCTCAATGTCATCAGGATCAATACAAAGGGTATCAGAACAGACATCAGCAAATCGAACCGTTGCTCCGAGACTGAAAACCTGCAGGCACGTGGCCCAATATGTCAAACTTGGCGAAATAACTTCGTCCCCGATTCCCACGCCCATACCATACAAGGCTGTCTGGATCGCGGAGGTGCCATTATTAAATCCAATCGCATATTTTACACCGAGTTTCTTTGCGTATTCCTGTTCAAACTTTTTCGTAATATCAGTACCTGACATAGTACGATTACGAATTACTTCAAGAACAGCCTCTTCATGTTCCCTGGTTACTATCGGCCACGTAAACATATCTTCTTCCGGCAACTGAACTGCTTTTTCACCACCGAATAGAGCTAATTTAGATTTTTGCGTTTCAGAAACCATTTTAAAAATACCTTCCGAAAATATTATAAAAAATTTGGATTTATGGCTAAGCCGGAATAACCTCTCAGTTATGTTTTTACTACAGCCTTTTCTCCAGAATCGGTTTTGACCTTCAAATCATCTTCTTTAACTCTGCCATCATCCTCCGCATCGGCAACTGCGCTACGCAATGCTTTAAACATATACCTCATATCCTTTATTCCGCCGATGCTGAACCAGATTGTTGTGATGGTTCCGAGAACAATAGTGAGAATCACGAAAAACAACCAGAATTTGCCCCACCATTCATCCGTGGTGCCTCTGATCAAATGGTATGCTGTAACTGCGACAAAGAATAGGAACCAGCCGAGTGTCCACGCTGTCAGACCAGAATGAAGCAGTTTGTCCATTCCGGTAAATTCCTTGCTGGGCAAAAGACTCCGCCAGCCAGAAACCGGCACAGCTTTTCCATCTATATGCTCACCTTTTATAGCGTAGGGACCGCGATGCAGCATGCGTTCCATATTAAATGCAGGTCTTTTCAATACCAGCCAATTCCATAGTGAAACACCTATGTAGGCAAGGATGGCAAATAAGACAGAAAAAAAACTGATCTGCATACCGTCATAGGGAAATTTCTCTAAATTGGAATTTATAAAATGACTTGCGGGGAACCACTTCAGCAGCACCGGAGCCAGACTAGGCCAGGCAGTTTGAGTCATCAAACCCAAAAATGCCAACCCGCCGCCAATTATCATGGCTGACCACGCAGCAGCAGTCGAGCCCCGTTTCCAGTAGAGCCCCCCCAGTAATACTGATCCTGCTCCACCGGTGTAAATTGATCCGCTTAAAGTTAAATACATAAAGATATGATCGTTTTCTCTAAAAAACATGCTGAACAAGAATATGAATACCGCAACCAGCAGTATCGAGAGTCTTAGCAGTAAAATGTGCTGTTTGGGCTCAAGCGATTTCTTACGAAACGGCAATATGACATCCTGAACGAAAATCGATCCCCAGGAATGCAGGTATGTATCATCT
This sequence comes from Planctomycetes bacterium GWF2_41_51, assembly GCA_001825665.1. Taxonomy (GTDB): domain Bacteria; phylum Planctomycetota; class Phycisphaerae; order Sedimentisphaerales; family UBA12454; genus UBA12454. The sequence continues at coordinate 33,215 of MHXZ01000110.1, forward strand.
GTGCCTATCGCGGCAGCGAGCATCACCGCAGCAAATAACCCGATAATTCCAACTGGCAACATCTGCACCAGGGCAAGCGGCACCATAGCTTGCGATCGTATCTCGCCTGCGGGCAGACCGCTGATAGTCTGCTGCACTGTCTGTGCTTTAGCGGCAAAATCAACATGGTGCAGAAATGTAAAAGCGCAAATGGGTAATATCAATATGAGCGTATTTTGAATCAGTCCCCGCCATGTACCAATAATGCCGGCCATTTTGGCCTCGTGCGCATTCTTGGCTGCGCAATTGTAGCCCTGCGCACCCTGCCATGTTCTGACTGTATAAATGTATATAAAAATATTCATCATAAAGAACGCAAAGTTAAAACTGTTTGCATGGGCAGTCTTGAACGGATTCAACATTGAAGCATTCGGCGGCGCGGTTTTAAGACTCGTTAAAATCTGCGACCAATCAAAACTAAAATACAATGCAATTATAATTACAAGATAAGCAATGTTGCAGAAAAATCCCTGCAGCATATCTGTTATCGCAACAACAACCATTCCGCCCAGAAATGTAAACAATAACGCTATCGACAATTCAATTGTCATAATAAAGATAAATGTCGATATTGCGAAACCGAAAACATGAAACTCCTGCGGCAAACCACAGAAAACTATGAAAAATCTGGCAGTCACAGCAGGGAAAATGCCCATATTGATTACGCCGGATAACCATGCCAGAACGCCGCAAAAAATACGAAATTTTTTGCTGTAGCGAACTTCAAACAGTTGTGCCAGCGTCATCACGCGAGTTTCGCGATACCGATATATGATCCAGCCGCATAACATCATCAAAAGACCTATCGGCCAGAGAGCTATCGTCCACCAGTATGCAGTAAAGCCGCTTTCGTAATACATTGTAAACATTGCGATGAATGAAATAGCACCGGTTCCTGTTACGCCCTGTGAAATGCAAATTAAATAACGACCGGCACATCGATTAGCGGCGAGAAAATCTGCAACACTCCTCGTATATCGCTTTGTATATATTGCTACGCCGAAAAGTCCCAGCGCAAAAATCGCAACAATACTCCAATCTATAAAATGCATGTTCATGAAATTACTTTCTATTTAGTGCTGTCACTCTTTTATCCAAATCATCCGGAATAATATATACAATCGATTCCATTAGTGTTCATTCAGATAATCATGGCCGTCAGTGGTATTAGCTGCAATAGCTGTTGGAGCAACAGCCTTGCCGTGATTCTTGCCCCAGAGATAAAACCCGTTATAGACTAACGGGCCGCGATCTCTTTCTATGTCGTCGGCAAAAGCATCTCTGAAATTGCTCTGCCACCAGTACATTATCGGAAATACTTTAAGATCGCAAGCTTCGATATCTTCCAGATGTGAAAAGTCGGACTTGGCAAGAGGATTCCACGCATAATATGCGCCATTGAAAAGCAAAGCCAGTCTCCGTTCCAGATCATTCCATAGCCACATAGTAATGTTTACGCCGTCTACATTATCACTGTTAACCGCATTCTGACACCAG
>MHXZ01000111.1 GCA_001825665.1 Planctomycetes bacterium GWF2_41_51
CAATGGAGCCAACAGGAGTCGAACCTGCGGCCTCTTGCATGCCATGCAAGCGCTCTCCCAACTGAGCTATGGCCCCGTATCGAAACCATATTATCACAAAAAAAATCTTTTTGCAAGTTCAGAAATTGTGATTTTTTGGAATTTTAAGTGCTTAATGGGTGGATAATTACTGCGGCTTGTCCCGGGCGAGTTTTTAACTGCTTCACTCTGCTACTGTTTTTTAAGAAACTCTTCTACGTCTTTACGGTTAGGAATTGACTGCTGTGCACCTTTTGCGGTTACTGTAAGAGCACCTGCGGCGCAGGCAAACTGGACAGCTTGTTCAATGGAACCTGTTTCAATAAAACTCAAAGTCATAGCTGCCGTGAAACAATCACCCGCTGCGGTAGTATCAATTGGTTTAACTTTAAAAGCAGGGATGTGCTTAAGGTTTCCAGAAGCGCTTGCGATAAGAGCGCCTTCACTGCCAAGTTTCATCACTATCTGTTTTGCACCTTTTGAAAAAATAAAGTCACATGATTTTTTGATGTCGTTATCTGTTTTGACAGGAATTCCTGTAATCATCTCAGTTTCACTTTTATTGGGGCTGAAAATATCAACCCGGAAAAGGTCGTCTGGTATGCCGTCGGCCGGAACAGGAGTTGGGTCTAAAATAGTTAATTTATTATGTTTTTTCGCGAGCTGAATTGCTCGTTTTATAGTATCGATTGGGACCTCTAATTGCATCATAACCGCATCAGCAGAAGCGATATTATCTTCTATATCATCAACATCCTGCGGGCTAAGCCTGTCATTTGCACCGCCGGCAATCGTAATCGAGTTTTCACCATCAGCGGCAACGGTAATTACAGCGATTCCGCTGCAGCAGTCTTTTGTTGTTTTTACGCAGCTTGTATCAACACCGTATTTTTTAAGAGCAGAGGCTAATTCGCTGCCGTAGCCGTCGTCTCCTGTGCGTGCGAGAAATATCGATTTGCCTCCGAGTTTCGCAATTGCAACAGCCTGGTTCGCTCCTTTGCCTCCCGGGTTGGTATAAAAATTGTCCGCTTTGATTGTCTCGCCGGGTACAGGCATTCGCTTGGAGTGTAAGACCAAATCCATATTAACCGAACCGACAGTGATAATTTTTGCCATTTTGTTACTCGTAAAAAAGTTAAAATAAAAATAAATATTTTGAACATTATACGAGTTCTTATTTATTCTTCAATCTTTTAAGATTAACAGTTTTTTATGCTATTTCCCAAAAACAATTTGTGAAAAAGTGAGTATCAATGCCGCTATACACGCAGCAAACAAGCTCCACCAGAGAATTACGCTTTTATACCATTTATCGCCAAGCTCGCCGAAAATATTCATCTTTTTCCAGTTCAAAGTCAAATTATCGCTGACCTGCTCAGGTTTTGGCGGGGCGGTGACAAGAGAAACCGTTAAACATACGATTACGCTGAATAGCCAGCTCAGTAATGCCTGATTTCCAAAAGGAACTACTAAATCATAAATTGCTGCTCCCAGAAGGTTGGGACATAGAGCGAGATAAACTTTCAAAAGAATACCAAATGCAAATCCGCTGAAAACTGCCGCAGTCGCACCTTTGGAATTAATTCTATTATAAAGTATTCCGAGCAGAAAAATAGCGGCAAACGGCGGGGCAAAAAACGCGTAGAGTATCTGGATGTACATAAATAATCCGAGCTGCATTTTCGATATAATACCTGCCATAAGAATTGAAATAATAATAATCGAAATTGAAGAAATTATTCCAATTGTAACGAGTTTTTTCTCGGAGGCTTTTTTGTTTATCATTCTTTTGTAAATATCGAGGGTTACAATTGTGGCTGTGGAATTCAAAACTGCATTGACAGTGGATTGAATTGCGCCGAATAACGCGGCAAGGAATAATCCTCTTAAGCCTATGGGCACAACCATTTGAAGCATACGAACATAGCTCTGGTCTGCCGCAGGGCGAATCTCTTCCCATGGTTTGAGCATTATTTCAGGGGAAACCGCAAATAGTATCAAGCCCGGTACAACGACAATAACAGGCATAAGAATTTTCATATAACCTGCGAAAACGATTCCCATTCTCGCATGATACATATTTTTCGCACCGAATACTCGCTGAATCATAAATTGATTTAGAACGGTGTACCAGATGCCGATTGCAAGAAAGCCGTAAATCAAACTCGGCCACGGAACAACGATATGAGTTGCAGGCTGAATTACAGACAAACGGTTATAAGTATCCGAAGCGGCCATATTGCGGGCATTTTGCGAAACGGCTTGTGCCCATACTCCTGAATTTGCTTTGTTTGCTTCTATCATTGTCTGCCAGCCTTTGACTAAGGAATGTTCATCTCCGGAAAGCATATATAAGCCGAGGATGGCAACCATAATTCCGCCAAAAATCATAATAATCAGCGTAAACAAATCCATCCACGCGACTGATTTTAATCCGCCGTATATTGCCCATGTCCCGGTAACAGCGCCGAGAGCGATAATCGCGATTTCGATTCGCCAGCCGAAAAGAGTTTGCAGGGCAACGCCGCCGCCATACAGAACTGCCGCCAAAAACGCGAATACATTCGATACTACACTCAGGCAAGCGAAGAACTGACGCAAAATTATATTGAAACGTTTTTCAAGAAATTCGGGAATTGTAAATACTCGTGTTGCCAGAAGAAAAGGAATGAAAAGCCAGATTAGAACGGAAAAAGAATTAATGTTTCCCCACTCGTACATTGCAACCGATATTCCGAAAATATAAGTAGCACCAATCATACCAATGAAATGTTCCGTGCTGATATTAGCGGCAATGTACGAAGCGCCGATGACATACCACGGCAGAGACCTGCCGGCGAGAAAATAATCTTCGCTGTCTGATTTGGTTTTTCTGCCAGCCCAAAAACCTATTCCGCATACAATCAGCAGATATGTACCAAATGCGAGATAATCCAGAAAGTGTAACTGAAAATTATTCACTGCTGACAACATCTTATACCTTTCAAAAGTCCGTTTTTAATCCCAGATAAAAGGCTGCATTAACTGTAAAATTTCAACTTGAATCGCAGGTTCTGTATAGCTCATACAGTATCTAAAAAATTCGGGATTTTCGCTGTTTAGCTCCATCAAATCATAATGATGAGGAATCGCGAATTTTGGTTTTACTTTTGCCGCAAGTCGCGCTGCTTTTTCAGCGTTCATATTCCCCCATTTGCCGTTAATGCAGAACAGGCCAACTTCGGCATTAGGCGCTGCATCCAAAAGCAAGTCAGATAAATCAGTGTCCGAGGTGTGATAGAAAGAACGGCCGTTAGGAAATTTTACAAAATAGCCGCACGTATCGATAACTTTCGGCTCATTCGGAATTGTATAAACACCTTCGATGGAAATTGAATCTATGTTCCTGGATTGGCCTGAATCTATGGTTATAATATTATCTTTGTTTATTCCGAGCTGCATAAGTTTTTGACTTGCCAGTCGTGGAGCGATAAACTTCGTTGTTTGTTTATGCTTGTATTCGGAAATTGTTTCAGGGTCGAGATGGTCGAGGTGGTCGTGCGTTACTATAAAAAAATCAACCTTCAAATCCGATGGCTTTATCGGAGGAGGATACTTCCTTGTCAACTTGGGAGATTTCTTTGCGACTGAATCGCTCAAATATGGATCAATCGCGATAATCTTATCGCAGCACTTGCAGATAAAACCAGATTGCCCGATAAGCCATAAAGCGGCCTGTGATGTTTTTAATTGTAAATTGTTTATTGAGTGCATAAAAGCCCAAATCTTATGGAATCAGGATCGCTTTAAAAACGTTCTTTTTATTTTTCTTCAGTTCGCTTATGGCGTTATTTACTTTTGCAAGCGGAACTTTAATATCAGCAAGCAAAGCCATATCTAATTTTTTCTCAGCCATTAATTGCAGACATTTATCAAAACAATTAAGCGACCTGCACGAACCAAGTATATTTAATTCGTTCATATTCACAATTGCGACATCCAGTATTTCCGGTCTCCAGATATAGCTGAACAGTATGAGCGTTCCTCTCGGCTTCAATGCTTTGATACCGATATTTGGAGCCGCACCCGAACTCGTAGCTTCAATGACAAGGTCAACACCGATTTTGCCCGTAACTTTATCAATTATATCACTAAGATTTTCTTTATGTGTGTTGCAGGTTATCGCGTCGGTTTTCTCGGCAATTCTTTCGAGTCTTTCATCGTAATGGCCGGACACGATTATGTTTTTTGCGCCGAAAATTTTCGCAAACATCGCGTGAATAAAACCGAAAACCCCATCGCCGAGGATAAGCACATCCCAGCCCGGCTGGAATTTCGCTCTTTCGAAACTTTCCATACAAACGGCAGCCGGCTCGGTCAGCGCAGCTTCAATCATAGACACATTTTCAGGCACCTTATGAACATTCGCCGCGTCAACCGCTAAATACTCAGCCCACGCGCCCGGATTTTCGCTGTTGCCCAGATGCCGCGTATTCATACATAAATGCCCGATGCCCGAAACACACATTGCGCATTTCCCGCACCTCTGAACAGGGTCAACAGTAACTTTCCATCCTGCCTGAACGTTTTTGACTTTATTTCCAATTTCTGCAATTGTTCCCGCCGCTTCGTGTCCGGGGATAATCGGCGGTTTGCAGTCCCAGTCTTCGTAATGAAAATCGCTGGTACAAATTGAAGCTGCTTCGACTTTTATTAAAACCTGATTATCGCCAATCTTCGGTTTCAATACATCGCCCAATTCAAATTTTTTTCCTCCCTGCCAGAATACAGCTTTCATAATTATCTTGCATCCTCAAAAAAGCTCATCACTGTCCTTAACGCGACTTCGCAGCATTTTTTTATGTGAGCTATTTCTACAAATTCATAATCGCAGTGTCCGCTGTCAGTTCCAAAACCGCAGAGCACCGCGGGAATTTTACCCTGCCGCACGATCCTGCAAACATCCGTTACGCTGCTGTGTCCGCGAATAGGACAATCTTTGTTACAGACCGTTTTATATGCTTTAACAAGACTTTGGACGATTTTTTCATTTGCGTCGATTTGATAAGATTCCCCGACAAAAATCCAGTTTTGCTCTATCGTTACTGATTGTGGAATTTTCAAATTATCGATAATAGAATCAAAATCCTTTTTTATATCCCCGAAATTTTTATCAGGATGCCATCTTCGTGTTCCCTGCATATATGCGGAATTTGGAACGCGGTTATAAAAATCACCATAATGCAGTTGCCCGATGAAAAGCGATTCGCGTGCAAGCAGAGGGAAATTGTTTTTGGCTTTTTTTAAATCCTCATCTTTTTCCCTCAGTGCGTTTGTAATCGCAATAACCACACCGAGCAAGTCCGTTCGTCCCGGCTCAACTGAAAACTCATGACAGGCCGGTTCTTTAATTTTAATATTCAGGTTCCAGATGCTCATTCCGTTCGCCGCGATTGCGGCCGCATTGTCCGGCCCCTCAAAAACAATAGCCGCATCTCCCTTAACACCTCTTTCGATAAGGTTTCTCAATCCTGCTCCGTCACCCAGTGGTGCTTCGTGCAGTCCGTAAGCTGTAACAAGAATTTCACCCGAAAAATCGCACCCGTTTGCCTTCAATATTCTTACAATTTCAAGAATCCCCGTCAATCCGTTTTTCATATCAGCAGAGCCTCTGCCGCTGATTATTTTTCCATCGCGTGTTGGTTGAGGATGCGCAACATCAACATGGTCAAGATGCCCCGATAGTTGAAGAACAGGTCCTTTTCGATTGCCTTTTAATCTGCCGATTACATTAGGACTATTGGGAATGGTTGAATCGATTTCTACCGATGCGCCTGCCTCTTCGAGCATTTTAGCAAACTGCAAAGCGGCATTTTTTTCATTGCGGGTCGGACTGGAAATATTCACAAGTTGCCAGAGATTTTCCGACATAGTATCCGCGTTTATTTGTGAAATCAATTGTTCGACATTCATCCTAAAACCTATACTGATTTTTTCCTGCGTGAAATATATGCTTTTATTTCACGTTCAATATTTTCATCCAAAACAGGCGGCCGAAAATGTTTCAAAATTTCTTCAGCCTTCTCACCTGCCTGTAAGATTATATCAGAATTTCCGTTTTTCAGCCACTGGTCGTAATTATCCGGCTTTGCTAAAGCAGGGCAGTAAAGTTCCTCCCGCATATACTTGACTGTGTGTTCGTTTTCAAGCAGGCCGGACGTATTATTCTTTATAATTTCCTGCGCAATAGTATCGTCATTAATTACAACCGGCTTTGTAAAACGTTTTACATACGACCAGATTTCAGTATCGATAATAAATTGTTCATAGCTCATCGAATTTATGCAGTCGAGAATTCCTGCCGCCTGCAAACAAAAATGAGCGCCCGAATTAACTGCCGTCATTGCTGTCATCATTTTTTCATATCCGCTTCGGCAATCAGCTTTCCTTGCCCCCGTAACTGCCGCCGAACATCGAAATGGAATTTTCAGCTTTCGAGCGATTTCTGCGCCAAGCTGAGTTCCCAAAGCGTTTTCAGGTCTTCCAAACCCCGGCCCTCCATTTCTAAGGTCGCTTCCGAAACCTCCTGTGCCGATAATGACCGGCAAACCCGGCCGAAGAACCTGCGAAATTGTAACACAGCCGAGCAATTCAGCAAAGGCTTGTACCAATGCTCCCGCAATTGTTACAGGTGCCGTGATTCCCATCATAATCCCCGGAGTCAATAAAATCGGCTGGCCTTGCATAGCATATTCATACATCGCGTCAGCCATTCTCGAATCGAGATGCAGCGGGCTGTTGATGTTTATCAGCGAAAGAATATAAGGTTTGCTTTTAATATCCCCAAACACAATCTTTGCAATCTCAAGAGAATCCTTTGCGCCTTCTCTGCCCGCAACCGACCCCATAAAAGGCTTATCAGAATTTCTTATCAAAGCCGCCGTTATCTCCGCCGCCCGAAGCGCCGGCGCCACATCATTCGGCTCAACAAGCAAACCGCCTGTAACATCAATTTCGTCGCTGCGATAGGCAAGGTATGCGAATTTTTTAAAATCCTTCAATTCTGCATATCGTCGTTTGCCGTCTTTATCCGCAATAAATGCACTGCCGTAACCCGGCGCCGTAACCATTGACTTTCCGCCGATAGCAACATTTCGCTGCGGATTGCGTGCGTGAAGCACCCATTCTGACGGTACAGTCTTGAGGTGCTCTTCAACCATTTTTTTGGAAAACATTATTCTGTTTGCTGCATCATCGACTACGGCACCGGCTTTTTTCATTACGGCAAATATTTCTTTTGATTGTACTTGCAGCCCCGTATCGGATAGAACATTGAACGACGCCGATAAAATTCGTTCTATATCGTCGTCTGCCAACATCCTTGTATAAGCAAGAGGGTGATTAATCATTATTTCTGTCCTGACTGCAAATATTTTTCAAGCTGTATCAACGACAAATCCGCAAGTCCGAGATTTTCAAGATTCCTGCCGATTGAATAGTAATTTGTTTCATTAACAACAGACGCAAGATGAATCATACAATCGTAAGTGGGAGTACTGATTCCCGCTTTCCTCGCAATTGATACCGTCAGAGTCGCGCCCATCGGAATATCTTCCGTAACATATCTATCCTGCATACTGAATGGCCCTTTGCTCGATGTTTTCGCAAATTCTGCCACCGGCATATTAAAACTGTCCGCGAAAACCTCATCATAAGTATAAGGCTTATATCCCAAAGCGCGGAAAAGATTCGAACGCTCCTGATCCATGCTGTATATCACTTTTTTAACAGAAGGCGTTATACCTTCCTTATACATATAGAACTCGCCTTTGGAAAATTCTATTCTGCCCATATTCAGCAGCGCCCCAACCGGATGCACTATAATATTCACATTATAAAACGCCGGTTCAAGAATACTGCGAGCGGGTTTCACTACGTTGGCATAAGTACCTTCCAGAGCCTTAATCGCCGCCGCCGTATCACACGCAGGCAATGCAGCGAAAAGCATATTAGGCCCGTCAACACGATGTATGTTGACTGTTCCCGGCCCGTTCAAGGCTCGGCAGCAATATGGGAATGTTACAGCTTCCGCTAAAATAACACGTTTATCCATTCCCATCTCATCCCATATTTTTCGCATTACAAGAGTACCGCCGCTGCCCGGCCAAAGAATTACCACCTGCCCGTTTTCCAGAATTGGTGCAAGCTCTTTCGCGACTCTTTCGTGCGTTAGAGACTGCGTAGCAACCATAATGACTTCAGAACCTTTTACCGCTTCTGTCATATCCATCGTTGCCGCCGCAAGTTTCGCGAAACCAGTTCTCGCGATTCCGGTAGTGTGTATTCCGCCTTGTTCGCAAACAGCTTTGATATTGTCTGCATATTCTTTGAATTCAAATAATCTGCATTCATGACCCGCCAGCGCCATATCTGCTGCGATAGCTTTACCGCCGTTACCTGCGCCAACAATACATAATTTCTTCTTTTCCACTTGATGTCTTCTTTCGATTAATTGGGTTTTACTTTGATGTAATCTATTCCAACCATATATCTTTTAATTGCTTCGGGATTAGCTCCCACGATTTCAACGTTCAGTTCATTCATTCCAGCTGAAAGATGATGTTTTCCAAGATCAATTTCTTTAGTTGCGATTACGCCTTCTTTGTGATAGGTATCTATGGGTTCAGAAATTTTTTGACCGTTTAGATGCCATTGAATAATCGCATAATCTGCCGCTTTAGTGAGCCTCGTTAAAATCCTGTAATTTCCTTCTTTCTTTACGTCGATGCCGATTCGAAGTTTCGCACCCGGTTCACCTATCCACCAAAGCTGCTGATTGTCAGTCCATTTGTCAGCCTTAAAACTTACCATCCCCTGTGCTTCGACCACTCCTTGCGGTTTTTCGAGCATAAGTATGCCGTCCATTTCAAGCGGAAATTTCAATTCAGTGTACCAATTTAATCTGTCCTCAAGTGAGACAGCTTTATAAGGATCGTTTCCGTTTGGCGACAAATACCAGTATGCGACGCAACTGTACAAAGTCGGCCTGTCGTTTGCAAAATATTTTTCAATGTAACCATCAAACGATTTCTGAAAAGGAATATTATCAACGATATGCCATCTGTTATTTGAAGTATGACCTTTATGGTATTCCGAAATAGGCTGATTATGAAACGGATGGAAGAATAATTCGTCGCTGCACCATGCGTAACCAAAATAATCTTCAGAGCCTGTGCCGAAAGTTGATGGGAATTTTTCGCCATCGACAAAAAATTTCTCATCGCCTTCACCCCACCAGCCGCCGCGCGGATTCCATACTTCCAGCGAAACGCCTGTAAAGCGTCCTCTTCCCTGTGTTGTCAAAATCGTCCAGTCAATCCATCTTTCCGGTTCGCTCGGCAGGAAAATATCCCTGTGCCATTTCACATGAAACCTGCCGTATTTCTTAATTGATTTGACGGCAATATGTTTAATCTGAATTGGAAGAGTAATTTCTGTCTTGCCGTCATTGATAATTTCAAGTTTCGCCGATTTCGCAAATGGCATAAACCAGTTCGAATACAAATATTCATCTGTAACACCGTTTGTAATTGAAGAATGTTTATTCAATCCCGGCGCCGTTCCGAAGAAATCGCCCAGCGGAGTCCATACAGCCGGTTCTTTTTGTCCATCCCAGAAAATCTGCAATGCAAGTTCTCTGACTATTTTTCTCTGCTGCTCAACTTCTTTTGGAAATACATTTTTTATGGTAAACGATGTGATTGCTCTTGTGCCAGCAATCTCAGCAATTGTCTTTTTTTCCCCCGGCTTTATCGTAAGATTTATATCTTCTGTTTTCTCGTCTTTTCTTCCCGTGTTAAAATCAGGCCCTGTATTTCCAAGTCGTTCATTCACTTTATCCAGTGCCGCCGATTCTGCCTCGCTTAATTGGCGTTTGAATGTTTGAACTTTTGTTCCCTTTGGAAAAAGGGAATAGGTGAATTGATAATATTGCCCGTAATCTTTATCCGCGAGAATTTTGCACGATTTTTGGAAAGAAATAGGAGTGTAATTGTTTTTGCCTTGCCCGACAATGTGCACAAGCTGAGGTCTCGTAAAAGGTTCCTCTGTGCGATTGAAAAAATCTTCACAAGGCAAATCTACAGCAGGAACTTTTTGTCCATCGAGATAAATTGTAATATTGCCGCCGAAAGCAGTTGCTGTCCAGAATCGCCAGATGCAGCCCGGGCCTTCCATTTCAGCGACGACATAGCGTCCTCTTTCTTTGCGAATCCAATTTGTTTTTCCGTACCCGTCTCCATTGGCTTCCCAGTTTACATACTTTCCAGTCTTTTCGTTATATTTGCTGTCTCTGTCATAACTTGACCACTGTCGGCATAATTCTCCTTTTTCAGGCAGAGTCGCGACTCTTTCGAGGTCTGTGAGCATATTGACAATATCAATATATGTATATTCTTTTGCGCTGAATACATTGCTGCTGAATGAAAAAAGGATAATTACAAAAATTATCGACTTAACTAATTTCATTTTTTACTCCTTTAACTGCCGTTTTTTTACGAAAATTCCATTTAACTATTTCAGTGGGTATTTCTTTGCGATTTTCTTTTTGGAAAAGTCGCGGGCTTTTTCCGCTGTGCTTCTTGAAAGCGGCTGAAAAGCTGAATGCGTCTCCATATCCTACAAGTCTCGCTATTACTTTAATCATATAATTAGTATTAATTAATAATTCCTGTGCGTTTCTCATCCTGAGAAGCGTAACCATTTCCATCGGCTTATGCCCGCACAGATGCATACTGACTCTATAAAGATGCTGCGGCGAAATGCCTACTTCTTCCGCTAATGCCGCAACAGTCCAATTTTTTTCAAGGTTTGCGCCAACTACATCCCACAATTTATATAACTGCTGCCGCATTTCGCGGTTCCCGGAGCTTTCCTCCATATCAAGCTCTCGTTCGATGTTTAATACTATTATCTCAGCATAATGCCGTGCCGCAAGTCTCGCTCTCGTTTCGTTTCTTAACGACTCTGACCAGAAACCTTCCATTGCATTTACTAATTCGCCGCATGTGATGGATGTTCTTATATGCGGTTTTGAATCTCTTACCTGGTGCCAGGTGTCGCTATCGGCAAGATAAAACCAGATAGCTTTCCAATAGGTGCCGTCCATCGTATAATAATGAGGATAATGTGCCGGCAATATTATCACCTGGTTAGGCTCTATTGTGATGCCTTTTCTGTGTTCTTCAGTGAAAAGCCTGGCTTTACCCTCTAATGAGAATATAAGAATATGCACAGTCGGGTCCTGCCGTTCTGCCTCGAACTTCTTTCTTATATCACATGTTGAAGCCAATATAATATCACTTTCCCGCAAAGGGGTAGCTTCTGGTTGACTTAGGTTCAACAGCTTGCGGTCGCTATCCGGAGCAATAACAAGATTGTCTGCCAAAAACTTTAAACTTTGCTCGAATTCTTCGTGTTTGAGACTTTTTCCCATATATTTTTTAACCTATAAATAAAAACATTATTACTAATATGCCTGATTCAATAGTTAAAATCAAGAGGAAAAGGCTAATTCATTAATAAACATCGATGATAAAAATATTATCTTTTTGAGAGCTTGACGTATTTTTAACTAAAAAATAAGGCTGAATGAGATTTTTAAATATGTTTTTGAGAGTTTAAGCTATTCCAAAAATTTTTGATTATTTTAGAATAATGTTATGAAAAGAATGAAATTTTCAGCCATTTTAATGCAAGTTTATTCCAATGCGGAAACGCGATTGTCCTATAAAGATTTATTATTCATTTAAAGACTTAAGTATTATATGTTTTTTGCTCTTTTGAGAGTTTTAACTATTCCATTAAGAGGCAGCATTTTTATATAGTATCGTAAGAAGCGTAGCGATGAATTTATGCTGTTTAGGAAATGAAGCTGAAAATTCACGCGAAATAAAAATAAATAGGATTTGGAGGTAAATACGATGAGAAGAATGGAAAAAACATTTAGATTCAGTACCATCTTAACGATGGCTGTTCTTTGCGCGATGATGGCTTCACCAATATTGCAGACAGCCGAAGCTGAAATTGTTGGATTATGGCGTTTTGATGAGGGAACCGGAACAGATGCACTTGATTCATCAGGCAAAGGTAATGATGCAGGACTTTGGGCAGGCCCCGATGGTAAAGTAGCCGGTGCAGCAGCACCAAGTACAAATCCGAGATGGATTTCTCATAACGGCTACGGTACTGCTCTTGAATTTGGAACAATGTCTGATGGAACTTACCCCGATTTGAATAATCAGAATTGGAACTATGTTTACACTATGACTCCTCGGCCGGAAACCATCAACAGCATTGGAACCAAATGGACAATCGCTTTTTGGATTAATCAATATGTCAATGACCCGGCAATAAATATCGGTGGCGGAAGCGGTTATCAGAGAGTTATATCTTGTCCGAAATTTGAAATTGAACTTGGCGTTCCTACCGATATGTCTGATTACTTCTGGCCTTACGATGCTTCACCCGGTTGGCCCGATGACCAGTCATGGCAAAGAGCGATTGGTGCAACTCAGTCAACAGGCAGTTGGTATCATTATGCGATTGTATATGATGGCAGCACATTGACCAAATACATAAATGGTTCTCCGGTGTACACAAAGACTTTTACATCTCCGAATAAAATGCTGCCGACAAGTTGGGACACTTGGGAATATCTCCGTTTCGCAAGACAAACAGATTCCGAAAAGGATTATTTCATTGGTGCTCTTGATGATGTAGCGATTTTCAATGAGGCGTTAACACAGACTCAGGTTCAGACAATCAGCACAGGAGATTTCTCCGGCCCATGGCAGCAGTTAACTGCCGAAAGCGATACTCCTATCACTTACATTTGGGACCCGAGTTTTATTATCAGGTACAACAACGGTCAGATCGTTCTTGATTTTGGCGACAAAGCAGCAGGAGAGGATTCCTGGAACTGGGAAATGGAAGGTATCCTTGATAACGCGAATTATTATGGTCTTGTAAATGCAGGTCTTTGGGACGGCAATCCGACAACAATCGAATATGCCGAATATTGCACCGTTGGTGACCAGATTGCACAAGTAGCGCTCGGAAGAAGAGCTTATAAAGATATCGTCTATGATTTTACTGCACGCGTCGGCGGCGAAAACGCAATCGGAAATAAAGTCGGCGTTAAATTCTATAGAGTTGATGCTGATAACTATGAGGATATGACTCTCATCGCTGATATTAGTCAGACAATTACTGCAAATGAAACATGGTACGACTTGAGCACAACTTATACTTCTGTTCAGGCAGATGACGCCAACAGGTTCAAGGTTGTTTGTTATATCGAACAGCAAAGCGGAAATCCGAGAGGAACTGCATTCGCATATTTCGATAAAGTGCGCATTGATGTCAATGAGTTTCTTACCTGTGATGCGCTCGCGTCTTATAATGGCGGCACTATTGGCGGAGATATTAATAAAGACTGTGTCGTCAATTTTAGAGATTTTGCTGATTTTGCTAATGAGTGGTCGGCAGATATTGGTGTTGAACCTGCGATTAACGCTGGCGAATTACTTGCTAATTCTGATTTTTATGCAGACCTCAGCAGAGTACCTGCAAACACAGATACCGATGGCGGTGCTCCGACTAACTGGCAGTTTGTTCCTGCGACAACCGATGCCAATGCTGCCGGTGTCTGGAACGTAGATAGAAATGGTTTGGTAGGCGAGTTTTATTCTTATCAGCCCGCCGGCGGTTCAGTTGCAGCTTACATCGATGCAAATATTGTTATGCAGCAGACAATTACTTCAGAAACAATTGCCAACGGTCAGTCTTATTACTTTACAGCAACTGTTGCTGGTGCTGACAATGCGTATCTGGCTATGGTAAAAGCTACGCTCGAGTATGTCACAAATCCCGGCGACGCTTCCGGAACCGTCGTAGCCGAAGCCAATTTTATTCTGCCAAGTGAACTTGTTTGGCGAGTGATTAACGCTCAATATACTGCCGATGCTGCTTCAGCCGGTAAATATTTACGACTCAAATTCGATTACTCAGCAAATCCAATTTTAGGCGGAACAGTCACAGGCTCTGCTATTATAGGAAAAGCTTCTGTTGCAAAGCAAGCCCCTGATGTATGGCCTCGTCAGAACTTGCTTGTTAATGGAGATTTCGAAGATTACAGCTCGCTTCCGATGGGAACCAACAATAATGATGGTTGGCTCGATTTATTTAATTATGTAAGTCATTGGACAGAAGGCTCAATACCAGGGTGGGACGCAAGCAGCAATCCCGGCAGTGCTTGGTATGGATTGCAATCTATGCTTTGGGCGCCGGCGCCGCAGCCTGCCCGCGGAAGAGTTTCATGTTGGTTCACAAATGCGATAGAGCAGAAAATAACCAGCGAAACTATTCAGTTGGGTCAAACATATTACGTTGATTATATGGCCGCTTTGAATGCCGCCGATTATGCCGCCGGTTATGTCCAATGGCCGGAAATTGACCCCAATATGATTGTAAATGTTTATTGGCTCGCGTCTGGTCAGAACAAGCCAACGGGTATTGAAGGAACTGACTGGGGACTTATTCTTTCGCTTAAAGGTCAAATACAGGGACCTATAAGGGGAAGCTACAATTATAATGTTCCATTCGGAAATTGGGTAACGCCGCAAAATAGCTTCACTGCGGATGCTTCACTTGCAGGTAAAAGCCTTTATGTGAAAGCTTATTGTGAAAATCCTGAAACTCCTTATCCAACTTTTGAAGAAATATTCGTAAGCAAACAACCGAGATTTGATAATGGTGCATACACCTGCTACGAACTCAACGATAGATTTGGCGGCACTCCTGAAATGGACGTAAATAATGATTGTGCTATCGACTTTAAAGATGTCAGCCAAATGGTTGAAGCGTGGCTCGATTGTGTTGACCCCGCCGGATGTCCGTAATAATTTTCGCAAGAATTACGAAGTATAAAAATTAATATTATTTTGGAGGAAAGAAAATGAAGAAGTTACTGTTTGTTATGATGATTTTAATGATTACGATTGTTTCGGCCAAAGCCGATTTGACCACTGGTTTGAGAGCCTATTGGAGCTTTGATGAAGGCTCAGGAGATTATGCATTCGACAGCAGCGGCAATGGAAACACAGGTTTGCTTTATGCCGCAACCGAAGCTGGTAATCCCGCTGTACCGCTCACTGGAACAACTAAACCTTCCTGGATCGCAAGCAAAGGCGGCAATGGAACCGGCTCAGGAGCATTGTTGTTCGGCACTCCTAATGGCTCAAATTTCAACAGTGTCTTAGTTGCAAAAAGTGATTCCATAAAAAATCTCGGAGGCTTGTTCAGTTTTGGTATGTGGATTCGACAGGACGAAGATTCTGTCAGTATGAATGCAGGCGGCGGCAGCGGTTATCAGAGACTTATTTCCTGCCCGAACTATGAAATCGAATTAGGCGTTCCGGGCTGGAAGCACGATTATTTCTGGCCTTATGGTTCTCCAGCATTCCAGCAGGACATTGGTACAACCGGTCAAATGGATACCTGGTATCATTTTGCGCTTACCTATGATGGCACAGCTTTGAAAAAGTACATCAACGGCGAGCTTATTAGCACTGTAGGCGGTTTTACCCATCAGGGGTTGAATAATATATGGGATGACTCCGGCTGGGCAGAAGCTGTTTTGCAAATAGGCAATCAGACTTGGCCGAATAAAGATTTCTTTATGGGCGCTTTGGATGAAATAGCAATTTGGGGCGACAGAGCCTTAAGCCAAACTGAGATTCAGGACCTTTATGCCAACGGTATTCCGGAACCGACGACTATGCTGCTGATTGGAATCGGCGCTCTTTTACTTCGCAAAAAGAAATAACTTATTTAGCGGTATGACTTTCGGGGACTGCTTTCATCACAGGAAGCAGTCCTTTGAAAGAAAATAAAAACAGGTTAGCAGAAAGGAATGGGTATGAAAAATAAAAAAGGCTTTACGTTAGTGGAGTTGCTGGTAGTAATTTCTATCATTGCTCTTCTGCTTGCTGTTTTAATGCCTGCCTTGTCAAAGGCTCGTGAATTGGGAAGAAGAACAGTTTGTTCTTCTCTTGAAAAATCTTATGCACTGGCGAATATGACTTATGCCGCTGCTTTCGATGGCAAATTCGTCCCATTTTCTCAGCCCCACTCCGGTATCAATCCGGCAACTGGTTCGCCCTATACTTGGGATGAAAGATGGTGTGAGAACAAAGCTTTCAGGAAATATATTTCCGTAAGCGCAAGAGTCGAGATAGCAGATGGCGGCTGGGACGATGCCTTTATGTTCCCGCAGGAACTTCGATGTGCTTCCCAGCTAATAAGAGACCCGATGAAATATTCACAAAAAATATTTGACGCTGAAGGCTGGAGAGTCGTTATAAGCTACGGCTATAATTGCGAACAATGGAGAGGAAACGGAAGATTAACAGATGATTCGACATGGTGGCCGTCGGATAAGAAATACTATGGTAATTCCCAGGCCGGCGTAAAAACACCTGCTCAAATAATGATGTTCATAGATAACAATTATTATCAGGCTCGTTATGAAAGAGCGAATCCCGACCTTTGGGATAAATACGGCGAGGTGCTCGAAGGTAAAATAAATATGGGGCAGACTTGTTATCGCCACAGCGGCGGGGCGGTAGTGGCATTTTTCGATGGCCATACCGGTTATTTGAAGAGTAATGAGGTTTTTGATAAAGCGAATATTCCGCCAAGATCTAATATTCGCTCAAGAAAACCGCATCCTTTATGGGATATTGTTACAAGCGACCTAAGATATTAATATAAAAAGAGGGGATAAGATTCTTCGCATTAACAGAGATAATCTATTTATTGATTTTCAATCTCATCTGGATTAAAATTATAAAAGTTTTAGGGAAGAAAAATGAACTCTATCCAAAAAAAGCTAAGTTCGCTCGCATTTATTTGTTTTCTCACAATCCCGGCATTCGCAGCTATGACACTTGATAGTTATTATGCAAACAAAGCGGTACACGACCAATATGGCGTTATAGCTCCATGGAATCCCGGCCAGAACGGCCCCCTCGATATGCGTCTCCGCATCGCCGTCGAAGTTATGAAGCGATACCCTTGGGTAGATAAAAATAAAGCCGTCATGGCCGCCCCCGATTTCGTTTACAACTCCCACTGGAGTATCAAAGACGACGGCACGATTTTAATTCCCCCAACAAATGACTGGATGTGCGGCGACCTCTCACAAAGAGCGTGGAGCATCATAAAAGGCCTCACAGCGTATTATATGTACAGCTCTGACCCAATCGCATTTATTTATATTCCTCTTACCGCAGATTACATTCTCGATTACGGACAGACAGATGAAAACGACTCTTGGCCGAATTTTCCAATTGCCACTCCCACTAACGGCAAGGCTTACGGCAAATGCGACCAGAAGGCCAGAAACCAGCTTGACCTGTGCGCAGTTGTCGGAACTGAAATAATTAGAGCGTACAAACTTACTGGTAATGAAAGATATTTCCATGCCGCCAAACATTGGGGCGATGTATTCGCCGAAAAATGCAATCTCGACCCGACTATGCCGCCGTGGAATCGTTACACAGACCCATCAGTTGTCGGCTGGTCAGATGAACTCACAGGCAGCGTAACGCAAATTTTATTTTTCCTCGATGATTTAATTGAACTTGGCTGCACAGGCAAAAACAACGCAATAGTAAACGCTCGTCAGGCCGGCATAAGATATTTAAATAACGTCATCTGGCCTGAATGGCTCGAAAACGACCACTGGGGCAGAAGCTATTGGGATTGGGACAACCCGATTATCTGCGGCACGATTTCAATGATTGGCGATTACATTATGAAAAATCCGCAGGATTTCCCGAATTGGAAAAACGACCTGCGAAATGTTTTAACTTTGATTTTCCACCGCAACGGCGCAGACCCCGGCTCCCACGGCAATATGTACAGCGGCGCATGGGCTTTCCCCGAATCCGCAACCTGCTGCGGAACTTCGCTCTCATACAATCAATATACAGCCGCACCAACCCTCATTCGTTTCGGCGTCTTAGCTGAAGATGACCGTATGTTCGAGATTGGCCGAAGAATGATGATAATGGCAACCTACGACAGCGACGTCAACGGTGTTGTTAAAGATGGTTTGTTTGGTCAGGCCGTCGCAACCGGCGAATGGTCGAACCTTGCGCATCCATGGCCTCTCTGTCAGGTTATGGAGGCCCTCGCGTGGTCTCCCGAAACCCTCGCACCCAAACGTGAAAACCATATTATGCGAAGCACCTCCGTCGTTAATTCCGTTACCTATGAAAAAAATAAAATCACATACTCCACTTTCAATGCTCCCGCCGATACAATCGATGTTTTGCGTTTATCATTTGAGCCTGACTTCATAACCGCAAATGGCAAGAAACTTTCCAAACTTTCAAAACTCCGCCAAAATGGTTTCCAGATAAATCCTTTGCCCGATGGCGATTTTATTGTGAATATCCGCCACGATGGTAAAACTAATATTGTTGTAACAGGCAACAACGATTTGCAAAACGAACTCCTCGCAAACAATGATATGATTTTTAAATTCAAAGGCAATCAGGCAAGATTAATCGGCACAGTCGCTCCCGATGGTGGCCTCGCTGACGTCTGGCTCGACGGCAAAAAACAATTAACTTTAATCGATTGCTGGAATCCTGCCAAACGTGAAAAGCAATTGCTTTACTATATAAATGGTTTACCCAACGAAGAACACCAGTTGAAAATCGTCCCGCAAAAAAAAGGCAATCTTATTTCAAAAGGGAGCAAAATTTATATTAATGCCATTCAATACAGCAACGCCGAAGCCGACAGAGATTTCGGACAGGGCGGCGGACCAACCGCAACCCAGCGAATGATTTTCGGTTATCCCCTAAGAACTGATTATATCGATTCCAAAGGCAACGCATGGCGTCCCGCGACAGAATGGGTCATACGCAGCGGTTACGGCAAAGATACTGTTGCAGATTCATGGTGGACAAAACGCCGCAGTATGTACATCGGAAATACAAAGGACGAAGAATTGTATCGTTATGGCGTTCACGGCAAAGAGTTCTGGGTTAATCTCACCGTCGGCGATGGCTTGTATTATGTAAAGCTCAAATTCGCTGATACTCCGTTGCATCCATTCCTCGAACGTACCGCCGATTGGAAGAAAATTTCTCGTACCGTAACCGTCAAAGTAAATGAAAAAGAAGTAATTTCAAAAATGAATATTACCAAAGAAGCCGGCGGAGATTTCACCGCTCTCGACCGAGTAATAAAAAATGTCAAACCCGAAAACGGCTCGATAGAAGTTTGGTTCATCGGCGAAGATGAATTCGGCGCTTCCGTCCAGGCTCTCGAAGTCGGCCTGATGAGCGAACTTGAGGAATAATGAACCAGCTCGAAAGATTCAAAGCAGTTTGTAAAGGACAGCCCGTCGATTACGTCCCGATTATCGGTTTCCCCGGTGCTTCGGGTTTGGCCTTTGGCGGCGCATGGGGAGAAGTTTATCAGCGTTTGCTCGATACTGGTATGCCCGCCCGCATAAAAGGCTGGAACGAAAAAACATTATGGTCGCCCGATGCCGCAAAAAGCTGGTCAGATTTTTGGGGAACTATTACTCCGTTGACGCTCGATTTTTTTCCCGCCGAACCCGCAGCAGGCGCAAAGTATAATAAAAAAGTTGATGGCAAATTTGAAATCCTCGAATACGAAACCGGCGCTTTAACAAAACAGTTAATCGGCAACGACGATATTTATTCAATGCCGGAATTTATAAAATATCATGTCCGCGATTGGGATAGCTGGAATATTTATAAAAAATTATACATGCCCGGCAAATTATGGTCGCCGGATAAGATTGAGCAGCATTGCAAAAAATTCGACAATCGAACTTTCCCGCTTTTTATGTCCTTAGGCTCAACCTGGGGCGAAGTTCGCAATCTCGCCGGAACCGAACTCGCCGGCACGCTGCTTTACGACGACTCCGCATTAGTGCAGGATATCATCGACTGGCAGAACGATATAAGAAAAAAAAATCTCTATCCGCTCATCGAAAGATTAAAACCCGAAATTTTGCAGTTATCAGAAGACTGCTGCTTCAAGCAGGGGATGTTAATCAGTCCTTCTCATTTTGAAAAATTCTGTTCACCCGTTTATCGCCAGGTTGTTGACCTTGCAAAATCAAATGCCGCAGAAATCGTTATCATCGATACCGATGGCAATATTAATGAATTAGTTCCGCTTCTCGATAAGACAGGCGTAAACGCGACATACCCCGTCGAAGTAAAGGCCGGAAATGATTTAATTACCTTACGCAAAAAGTTTCCTAACTTTATTTTTATGGGCTGGCTCGAAAAAGAAGTTATCAACGAAGGAAATGAGAACCTTATCGAAAATGAAATTATGAGTAAAGTCCCTGCGATGATTAAGACCGGCAGATATTTCCCGAATATCGATCATTCTCTCCAGCCGATGTGTACATTCAAAAATCTTTGTTGTTTTATGAAATTATTATATAACGTTCTCGAAAATCCGGAAGGTCAATTTTATGAATTTGCGTAATCTTTTCTTCATTGTATTTATCTTCTCGAATTTGTGTTTTGCTGCTGAACAAAAAATTTTAAAACCTGTTATTGCAAGTCCGTGGACTCAAATCGCCGGCAATCCAGACTTGGGAAAATACACCGGCCAAAAACAGGAACCCGTCGATTTCTGCATTTGGCAGGCCGCCGACGGCACATGGCAATTATGGTCGTGCATCAGAGGCACGAACACTCCCGGCCACAACAGACTATTCCATCGATGGGAAGGAAAAAATATAACAGACGCAAACTGGACTCCGATGGGCATTGCGATGATGTCCGAATCAAAATGCGGCGAACCGCCGAACGGTTTGCAGGCTCCTTATGTTGTGAAGTTCAAAAATAAATATTGGATGCTTTATGGCGACTGGAACAATATCTGTCTTGCAGTCAGCAAAGACGGCAAAAATTTTGAACGCGTTATAAAAAATAATTCAGCCGCCGTTTTCACCGAAGGCGGCCCCGAAGTAAACACTCGCGACCCGATGTTGATTTGGACAAAAGGAAAATGGCATTGTTATTATACTGCCTGTCCTTCGAAAAAAGGTTACGTCTTCTGCCGCACAAGCAAGGATTTAAAATCGTGGTCTGATTCCGCGGTTGTCGCCTATGGCGGTATCGGCGGAACTGGCTGGGCATCATCCGAATGTCCGCAGGTAATCGAACCTGCGCCCGGCGAGTATTATTTATTTAGAAATCAATTCTACGGCCCCGGTGGTCAGTTCATTGTCTATCATTCCAGCAATCCATTAAACTTCGGCATTGATGATGATTCGTATATGGTTTGCAAATTCAATCTTTCCGCACCGGAAGTGATAAAGGATGGGAACAAATATTATATCGCCGCCCTCAATCCAAATTTAGACGGAGTAAGAATCGCCGAACTCAAATGGCAATAATCAACGTTAATAAACTCGCTCTGCTGTCATTGCGAGGAAGTTTTTGTGGCATTAGCCACACAAAACGACCGCG
Organism: Planctomycetes bacterium GWF2_41_51; assembly: GCA_001825665.1. GTDB lineage: Bacteria > Planctomycetota > Phycisphaerae > Sedimentisphaerales > UBA12454 > UBA12454. The sequence continues at coordinate 21,600 of MHXZ01000111.1, forward strand.
GCAATCTCAACCGTTTTCTTTCACTGTGTGCCCACTCTTGCGTTCCACTGTCATTGCGAGGAGCGAAGCGACGTGGCAATCTCAACCCCTATCTTTCATTGTGCGTTCATCCCTGCAAACAAACCTTGCCAATATGTTGGGAGGAATTCCAAACACATTGGCTATTCAAAAACGATCAAGTTTACCGCCTACGGCGGCGGTTTACCCGCTATGGCGGGCAATCTCAATAGTTCAAATTATTAGTTACCTTCAATTTTAATTTTTTACGCTCCAATTCAATTTATCTTACTTTTTGCAGGTACACTAAATATCATTTTCTTTGTATGTTTTTTGGTAAGTCGCGTGAATTGCACCATCCGTCCATATAGACAATTACGCTTTCAGATGCATTTAATTCAACGCAAATAATGTGCAGAGTGCTTTCTGGCAAAACCTCATAGGTTCTGCCTTTCTCTATAGGTTTTTTATACCATTCCGGAGTATGTGTTGTAAAAAATCTTGAATCTGCCCATTTGCCTTTTTCAATTTCTTCAGTTATATCTTCCCAATCGCCGGATTGTTTAATTTCATAAAGGCCATTTTGGTCAGTAACAAATTGAACTATGAAAACGTATGGGCGATCTATTCCGCCGGCAATTGTATCTCCCGTTCGTAGCAATTCTATCTTTTCAGGAAACTTGAAATTAAAGTTGTTTTCAATATTGCTTATGATTGATGAGGTATGCGATTCATTATAAGGTTCTTCGTGAAAAATAGCATAATAAACACCAATGAAAAAACCTGCTATAATAAAACATGGGCTGAAAGTTAAAATAAAGGTAATAAAAACTTTTTTAAAATATTTGGAGAAAAGTTCTTTGTTAAAAAAACTTAAAATCAATACAGCAAAACTGAGCACGCAGGCCGTTAGTATAAATAAAAATGGTATAACAAGAATTCCGCTCGAGTTATTATTACCGGTATATATGGAAATACCAAATATTGCTCCTAAAACGATACCGCAAATCGTTAGCCCATATACCAGAACAGCAAGCTTACTGCCTATATAGTAAATCATAGTTCAATCTGCATTATTAATTGTGTATATTCGTGTTCATTCGCGGTTTAAAAATTTCGCTTCGCAGATGCCGGATTCTAATCCAGTCATAAGGCAGAAAGCTGCAAAAAGAAATAGTTGTAATAATTTTAACCGCATTTTATGCTTCGTTGTTTAATATGTTGTTTGATTGCTCTGACAGCTTCAGGACTAAATGAATAATTTTTCAATTTCTTTTTAAACGCTTTTAAATCCATAGGTTCTTTAACAACTCTTTTTATTGTTTGGCTGAATGATTCATTGTTGTCCTTTTTAACTGCTTTAAGTCTTTTATATGCTTCCATATCGATCGTTATAGTTTTTGTTGTCATGTCTTTTCCTTTACAGTGCATGTGTATGTACGTGGATTATACGGATCCAAAACATTCGTACGATGCTCCGCGGGTAAAGCGAAGCGGGCAAAGAATTTAACAAACCTCACAATGCGCGAGTAAATATACCAATTGGTATTATATAAATCAGGCTTCTATATGCGAAAATATTTTATGATTGAATTCAGCGGTAAGGGCCAAAAGCAGAACTCAAAAAATATCTGGGTATCTAAATTTTCGAGTTATTAGAAAGAGAAACTCTTAAAAAACTCAAAATTATTTGCTGTCTTTGTGGTTAGATAGTAGGGCATTGGGGACCTGTTATATCTATATAAAATGCTTCATTTCGATATACTTTTCATACCATTTTTTTCAATTTTTCTTCAAATTTCTAATGATTTATTTCATTTTTTGCAATTTTCCACAAATTCGTTCTAAGTGATTATTATTTCAACTCTTGCATTTTGTCGCAGCGCATAACTCTTTTATTTACGTTGTTTTGAATATCCTTTATTTTTCCGTTTTTTTTAAACGTAAATAAAGGACTTATGAAAAAAACAGAGTATTTGACAAGCCTCGTTTTTAGCTCAAAAACAACGCCCAAAACTTGCGTTATTTTGCCAAACCTGCGCGATATTACAAAATTTTATTGATTCAAAAATGCTGTAAGTGATTTAGTTACGTATACTGGATATTTGTCCCAATTAAATTTTGGATTTCTGAAATTTAAATTACAGGGAACTTATCTGAATCTCCGATGTCAAATTAAGTAGATTTATTCTCGAAATTTTTGGAATGGTGTTCGTAAGATGATGAAAACAATAAAGATAGCGGGATTTTCAAAGGCCTTGATCGTCTTTGCGCTCCTTATATTGGTTTCTTCATCTTATGCTGATGTTAAACTGGAAGGATTACTGAAAACTCCCGGAATAGCGGAGCAGTTGCAGGCAAGTAACGGCGGCAAAAGGACTTCTGACACAGAGCAGGATACGCCTTTAGTCAGACAGGCAAGGGAATTTGCCTTGCGTATTAATCCTCCGCCTCCGCCCCAGCCGGTTGCACCGGTTGTCTCCCCGGGCGACCGAAGACCCGTCAGGCCGCAAGTTGAGGTCAGCGCTAAGTTTAAGTTACTTGGCACCAGCTACCATTTTGATGATAACGCCCAGTCATGGGCCTTAGTTGATGAGGTTGGCAAAGGTCTGCATTGGGTTAAGCAGGGCAGTAAAGTCGGCCATTTGGAAGTTGAAAAAGTAGGCGATGGCGGTATCCTAATTAATGATAACGGCAGGAGATACGAACTTTTAGCCGAACGCCAAGACAAACCTGATTTTGTAAAATCTTATACCGGAACGATATTTGAAAACGAGCCGATAGTTCTTTTAAATGAAGAAGAAAAGGCATCTCTGCAGGTAGAACAGATTCCGGCTGGATACGAAACGCAACCTGCTGAAAATTCAGGTCTTACGCAAGAAGAACATTTAAAACAAACTCAGGCGAATATTGAATGGTTGAAGAGCCTTCAAAATGACCCTAATGCGGTCGGAATGTCAGATGGTGAAGCCAGTGAACTTAGCGGTTTAGGTGAAATGTTGAAAGCACTTGAAGCCGAAGCTCAGAATATGCAAGAAGTTACGGCAGAAACGAATGTCCCTCAGCCGCAATCTCAGCCGCCTGTTGAACCGGTAAATCAGGAAGAAGTAAGCAATGAAACACCAGGAGAGGTTCCGCCTCAGCCGCAGCAGGGTCGAGATTCTCGGTTGAGAAGAATTAGGGAAAGAAGATAAGTCTGCTGATGGAGGCAGGATAAATCTATATATACTGATCGCGATTGAATTTTCCCGCTAATCCGTGGGGAATGCTTTAAAAACAAATACTTAAGGCAATCTCTAAAAATTGCCTTTTTGACAATAAATTTTTT
>MHXZ01000112.1 GCA_001825665.1 Planctomycetes bacterium GWF2_41_51
CTTGCGAAAGATGGAATAATATATTTGAATGCCAAAGAGCTAAAATAATCGTAAGTGCATTGAAATGCACATAAAAATACTAATTTTTAGAGATACCCTCTAATTTTCTTTTCTATTAAGTGTTTCGCTGCTTTCAACACGGCAGGTATTTTTCAGTCAAAGATGGTACTGCAAAGAAATATTAAAATTCCGGTATGGGGAAACGCATCCCCTGGCCGGCAGGTAAAAATAGATTTTGACGGAAAAACTTATAAGACCATAACAGATAAACCTGGAAAATGGAAAATATACATTGATGAACATAATTTGCCCTGCCCTTACCAAATGAAAGTTTATTCTGATTCAAATAGTGTCACATTTAACGATATTCTTATTGGTGAAGTCTGGATATGCGGCGGCCAGTCCAATATGGAATGGGCTGTTTTACAATCAAACAATTCTCAGCAGGAAATATCAAATGCAAAATACTCAAATATTCGTCTATGTAAAATTGATAGACTAATTTCTGAAAAACCCGTTAATGATATCAAAACTGAATGGAAGGAATGTTCACCCGAAACTGTCGAACAATTCAGTGCTGTTGGCTATTTCTTCGGACGCGATTTATATAATGATATTAATGTTCCAATTGGTTTAATTGAATCTGTTTGGGGCGGTACTCCGATAGAAGCATGGACCAGCCGTGAAGTTCTCGAAAAAATGCAGGAATTTTCAGGAACAATGAAAAAAAATAAAGCATCTGCTCGAAAGTATTATTCTGACATGGCGGAATATGAACAATTATATCAACAATGGCAAACTCAAGGCGCAAAAGAATTGCCGCCCAAAACAATCAAAGACCCAAGACATCGCTGGCCTTCTGTTCTATTCAACGGAATGATATACCCAATAATTCCATATGCGTTCCGTGGCGTAATATGGTATCAGGGTGAAGGTAATGCAGGCAGAGCTTGCCAATATAAAAAACTTTTCCCGGCCTTGATAAAAGACTGGCGAACCAGATGGGGCATCGACGATTTTCCTTTTCTCTTTGTTCAACTCGCTTCATTTAGAAACCCTTCACCTGTACCTGTTGAAAATGAATGGGCGGAATTACGTGAGGCGCAAATAGATACGCTTTCTCTGCCTAATACTGGAATGGCTCTCGCCATTGATATCGGCGAAGCAAACAGCATTCATCCAAAGAACAAACAGGATGTAGGCAAAAGATTGTGCTTAATCGCACTTGAAAAAGTTTATGGCAAAAAGGTAATCTCAAATGGTCTTATGTACAACAATATGCAGGTAAATGATAATAAAGTTATTTTATCATTTGATCATATTTATGATGGTTTGAAATTTAAAGATGATCGTCTGCTCGGATTTTCGATCGCAGGTGTTGACAAGAAATTCAAATGGGCACAAGCAGAAATTAAGGATAACAAAATAGTTGTCTGGTCTGATGAAATTAAAAATCCTGTTGCCGTCCGTTATAGTTGGGAAAGCAACCCAAATGGAAACTTGTATAATAGTGCAGATTTACCTGCCTGTCCTTTTAGAACTGATAATTTTAAATTAAGTACATTCAGCAAACAATAAATTTTTATTGTAAAAAATTGTGAGGATAACAATCATAATGATTAATAACAATTATAAACATATTATTTCTCTTTGGTTTATATTTTCAATATTACTAATATCGGGCTGCTTCAATAGATGCCAATTAAGCAAATCTGAACAAGAACTTCATGAGAAATCTTTAAATATGAAAGATCCAAAAAGATGGGAGAATACAATACAGCAGCTTACGCAGATGGATTACAATAATCCTCCACCTGAAGATGCAGTGTTATTTGTTGGAAGTTCTACCGTTGTAAGATGGGATACCGATAAATGGTTTCAGGGAATCAATACAATAAATCATGGTTTTGGAGGCTCATTCATAGCCGATTCGGTTTATTATGCTGATCGTATAATTGTTCCTTACAAGCCTGCTACTATAGTTTTTTATGCCGGCGATAATGATATCGCTCATGGCAAATCGCCTGAAATGCTCATTGTTGATTTTAAAGCATTTGTCCTGGCGATACGCGAGGAACTGCCTCATACTAAAATTATTTTTATTTCGATTAAACCAAGTATCAAAAGATGGGACATTTGGCCTCAAATGGAACGAGCTAACAAACTTATAAAAAAAATCTGCCAAAAACAACCAAATTTGTATTTTGTAGATGTTTCAACAGTTATGCTTGATAAATCAGGTACACCCCGTAAAGATATTTTTATCGATGGTTTACATATGAATGAAGCTGGTTATCAGCTTTGGACTTCTTTACTAAAACCAATTATAAAATAGTATCCCAATAAGTATGCGGCGAAAAAGGAAATTTCCTATTTTTGAATTTAAAAAAAGGAGCCATTAAGACCGTATGAAGAACACATAATTACGGACGATTGACTTATGCATAAACAAACTGCTTATCTATTATTTGGCGGAATATGCCTATTTGTATTGTCTCAAACAGTCTCAGGAGATATTAATGTACTGCCAGGACAATCAGCTGTAGATTCTTTAGCCAAACGGCTGCTTGGAGAGCAAGGATCGACATTCACATTCGAACAAATCCCAGCCGATAACGGTATGGATGTATTCGAAATCGAAAGTAAGGGAGATAAAATAATCATCAGAGGTAATAACGCCATATCGCAGGCGACAGGTCTTAATTGGTATCTTAAATATTACTCTGCAACGTATCGATATCCTGGTTTTTGGAATCGCCAATCGAACTTCCGGCACAATTGCCAAAACTCAATAAGAAAATTCATAAAACAACGCCCTGTAAATATCGGTTTTTTCTGAACTATTGCACGTTCGGGTATACTATGCCGTGGTGGGGATGGGATGACTGGCAGCGATTAATCGACTGGATGGCTCTGAACGGGATTAATATGCCGCTGGCAATTACCGGCCAGGAGGCGATATGGCAAAAAGTGTGGAAGCAATTCGGACTTTCCGATGAACAGATTCGCAGCTATTTCACCGGCCCGGCACATTTGCCATGGCATCGAATGGCTAATATCGATTACTGGGGAGGCCCCTTGCCGCAAAGTTACATCGACGACCAATTCGAATTGCAAAAAAAAATATTAAAACATGAGCGGGAATTTGGAATGACTCCTGTACTGCCGGGATTTGCGGGGCATGTTCCGGCTGCGATAAAAAATGTCTATCCCAAAGCCAAAATCAGCCTGCTCGGCAAATGGTGCGAATTCGATGATAAATACCGGGCACATTTCTTAGACCCGCAGGACCCGCTTTTTCTAAAAATACAAAAAAGTTTTCTTGAAGAGCAAAGCAAATATTTTGGAACCGATCATATTTATGGGGCCGACCCTTTTAATGAAATGGAACCGCCAAGCTGGGAACCAGAGTATCTTGCAAAAGTCGCTAAAACGATTTATGATTCTATGAGTGCTGTCGATAAAGATGCCGCATGACTTCAAATGAGCTGGACTTTTTCCTATAAGCGTAAACAATGGACCAATCCAAGAATTAAGGCTATGCTTGATGCCGTACCTCAAGGGAAAATGATACTGCTGGATTATTATTGTGAAAATAAGGAGGTCTGGAAATTTACAGATGGTTTTTACGGTCAGCCTTATATCTGGTGCTATCTCGGTAATTTTGGTGGCAATACTTATCTCAAAGGTAATATAAAAACGGTGAACAATAGTGTAACAGAACTTCTTAACGGCTGTCAAAAAGGAAAAGTACAAGGAGTCGGTTTGACACTTGAGGCGCTGGATATAATGAATCCAATGATGTATGAGTTTGTTATGGAAAAAGCGTGGGATTGCAGCTACACCGATGTAAATGACTGGATTTGCAAATATGCTCAAAGACGATGTGGCAGGCCGGACGGAAACGTGGAAAAGGCATGGCAAATTCTTCTGCAAAAAGTATATTCGCAGGCTTCCAGCAGATGGCACGGAATTGAGTCACTACGTCCGACAATTAAACTTAGCGAAAAGAAAAGGAATAAAAGCAACAGCGATTATGATAATTTGGTTTTACTGAAAGTTTGGGGACTGATGCTCAAGGCCGAAAATAAAAGCACCGATGCCTATCTTACTGATTTAGTTAATATCGCCTGCGAGACATTGGGTAATTATGCGTTCGGCATAGAAACCAGGATGATGTCGGACTATAAAGCACAGGATATAGGCTCATTTAAGAAATCATCTTCCGAGTTCCTCGGTGTTATTGCTGAAATAGACAGACTTGCCGGCAGCCGCCGCGAACGACTGCTTGGGAAATGGCTTAATGATGCTCGCAGTTTCGGTGTAAATACATTTGAACAAAAATACTACGAGCAAAACGCCAGAAATATTCTGACAACATGGGGCGATAAGAATCAGATGCTTAACGATTACGCCAAGCGTGATTGGGCGGGATTGATTAAAGGGTTTTACCTGAAACGCTGGCAAATGTTTGTCAAAGCACTGGAAAAATCCCTGAAAAATAAAACGGCCTTCGATGAAACAAAATTTCGAGACAAAATTACAGAATTCGAATGGAAATGGACGCTTTCCAATGAGCGTTATTCAGACAAGCCAATTGGTGATAGTTGGGCGATTGCCAAAGAATTATATGACAAATATGCGGATAAAATCAGTTGCACAACACAAGAACAGAATTAATCGGGTTATTTTTGTACGTCGTCAGCTTAAATGAGACAATTAAGCGGCCTATTCGGTTGGCGGTTTTGGGCTCACGGTTTCCACTAATTTTGAATTAATTTTTTTTCCTTTTTTCAATTGTTCTGGCCTTCAAATCGGCCCTGCGTTTCATATTTCATCTCTTCTGCCGAAGTAAACATCATCCGGTGTTACATTACGGACGCATTTGTTTTAGATTGTTATTTCGTAGAAATGCTGGACGATGAGCCTCATCCTTAAAATCTGGATCTCGAGCAAAGCTCGGCATTTGTGATTCTATAATATAATTTTCATCTATTGGGGTATTCGCAAGTTCTTTGGGATTTGGTATATAAGCCATATACTGCGTGATGGATTCTTGTGTTGGAAATCGTGAAATAGTTTCGGGATTACCGTGTTTAGCATCCCAAAAATAATGGATATTTCCATTTGATAGAATAATGAATCTGGCATTTACATTGCGTGCATAATTTCTGGCTTGCTCTTTGGCAGACAGAGGGTCAATTGACCCTTTCTTCGCTTCTATCAAGCAGAAGAAAATCAATCACGCCCCGACGTTTATCTTGTGTCTGAGCATTCTCAAAATCATCGCCTAATTCCGAGAATTTCACACCAGCTTCAAGCTGAATATTTGCTTTTCCTTTTGGACCATCAAAGAATCTCCAGCCCGCTTCTTCAAGAAGTTTATTAATTTTAATTCTTGCCTTAGCCTCTTTTGCCATTCTTAGCAACTCACATCCTAATCAAAGTAGTTACATACTATAGATATTTTAACCATAAATGCTTCATTCTACAAGACTTTTCAAAAACAATATGCATAATAGTTGTACGGATGCAATTCAGCGACAAAGAGGCGCAGTATTTGCATGAACAAAAAAATAACAAATTGCAATTCATTATTCATTAGCAGCCCATGACTTAGAAAAGTTTTACTAAAAACTAAGTTTTGCAGCGTTTGCACGGAATGTAAGAGATTACAACGGCCCAAAATCTTATTAGCTTCATTTACAGACTCTCAACAGTGCCAAGATAGTACTAAGCTTTAAAAAGGTTATCCGCCAAATCGCACACGATGGCACAGGTTGTGACAAATCTCTCCCCTGCGAAAGAAGTATAACCTGCTAAAAATTAGCAAACGTTGCCAAACGTAGCGGCCAATCCGCGCTTGCAGTAAAAATATACCGCTTCGGACTTTTGCTGGCATTTGCAGACAATGTATGGTAAAAAGAGATACCAAGAAGTTCAGAACGCTCGTCGTAAGCCTTTGAACGTGGCAAGGTTAGACAACTATTGGCAGGTCTTGTCAGTTATAGTCAAAAAGCGGGCGAAGAGATTCTAACTCTCGACTTTCAGCTTGGGAAGCTGAAATGATAGATATTATTTTTTTTTATGCTATAATTTTGTTTGTCTTTTTGAGAGCTTATTATGTTGCCCTTAAAAGTGCCCTTGAAACGGGTATTAAGATAGTAAAAAATCGTGCTGAGATAGTAAAGAAACAAGAAAGTCTAAATCTTTGTTTTGATTTGAGTTAAGTGTTAAATACAAGTTTTTCATGAGTTTACAGAAAGTGGGCAAATTGAATCTCGCCCTCTCCGTTTTTAGTTTGTGAAGATCAAATGCATACAAACCAAGAGCTTGTGCTCTCATTACTATAATTAATTTTACAAACCTCCTATTCTAACCTGATAATTTTTTAATCCTTTTCACGCTATAAAATGCAACTCAAATGCAACTAAAAATTCCCGTTTTCTTGTTCGCGAACGCTACTAAAACACGACATAATATGTTTAGTTTAGAGTTCACAATTACACAATGTACAAAGTCATTAATTAGAAAAAAATAAGACATATTCGTACATTGCGCGGTTGCATTGGAAAGGAAATAAAATGGGTGTACAAATTTACAAACAGAAACCAAGCGGCATTTCTAAGTTCTTTAAAATACTTCAATTATGATAAATACATAGTAGAGTACAACCCTCTACGCCTTACTTACTATTTTTACAAAAAAACAAGACTATTTTTTATGGAGAAAAATAAGTGTATCGAAATATGGATCAATGGCAGGCAGCTTATCTTATGGCAAGGGTTTCCAAACGTCGAATACTTCGTAAAACAAGTATGCATTGGAAAACATAATGTTTTCGTGAGATACTTTTTTTGCATAGAATAACGGTATATATTTTGGCATCAGGATATTACATAAAACAATTAGCTGTTATAATTTTAGATTTCTTAAGTGAGCTTCCAATAATCCATTTTTAACGAATTCGATATAAAGATTCTCTACATTAATAAATTGCAAAGCATTCATACCAACATTTTTCGCGCCATCAATATTTCTTTGCAGATCATCGATAAAAAGACATTCAGATTGAGCGACGCCTACTTTTTTGGCAGCTTTGAGAAAAGCTTGTGGGGCTGGTTTGCAGCAATTGATTTCAAAGCTCAAAGTTGTTTTTTTTATTGTTTTTATAAAGGGCCAATTCTTATTTACGAAAGCCCAATGCAAAGGATCTGTATCGGATAAAAGGCCAAGCTCAACTTTGCCATCAAGTTCTTTTATAATCGCATCTATTCCATGCATAGGATTAAACATGTTGCACCAATGATGGCAAAATAGCTCAAACGAGAAATTCAAGCCAAATTGCTCGCAAGTCAAACGATGAAACTGTTCAGGATTAATTTTGCCTTCGGCAAAGTCTGAAAAAACACGATTTTTCAAAACTTCAGGAATATTATCTATGGAATCGCCGCAGCAGAATTTCAATAACCCCCTGCTGAATTCGAGCGATACGAGCACATTGCCCATATCGAAAATTACAGCCTTGATATTTTTATTTATTTCTGTTTTATTTTCAGCAATTTTTGTTATTTCCATGGATAATTTTTCACAACCTTAGCAACGGTGAGCAGATTTTCAATTGGCGTTCCGAAAGCTGTTGCATCACCTGTTGACAAAATAAATTTTTTAAATATAAGCATACGATCGAGGATATTTGTAACATATTTTTCAGTTTCTGCAACCGACATTTGCGCAAGCTTTGGCGGCTCGATTCCACCAACGATTATTTTATCATTGCCCCATCCCAAACGCGCTTCATCAGCCCATATATCACCGGTAGTCGGAGGACAGACAGAATCGATTCCATCCTGCCTGCCGTTTCGAAGCTGCTGGGTGAAAACAGAAAGCTTGCCGCACATATGCGTAAGATAAATTTTGTCGCCGGAATGACAGATATCAGCGTATTCATCAAGAAATTCCGCACAATATTTTTGATAATATTCCGGACTTATCACTGTCGATGAAGTATTTTCGTAAGAAATAATCACATCGGCAGGTCCTTCGGCCATCAGTTTAAATCCCTGTACGCTTTGATTATGAATTGCCTGGAAGCATTCCTTCATTTCCTTTTCATAATCCATCAGCAAATAAATGGTTTTCTGGAGACCGCAAACATCCATAAGGAATACCTGAAGAGGCGTGGCAGATCCCTCTGCGGTGGCAATACCATCATTTCCTATTCTTTGCGACCATTCATCATAGGCCTGATAGTTTCTTTCAAAAAAGCTGTGCTCATTAATGTACGTGAAAGTTTTAATATCGTCCAATGTTTCAACAGGAAATTTATGAATATGATCTCTGCCTGTAGCTTTGTGGTCTATGATTTCTGTTGTCAATGTCCCAACGGGTGTTTCAATTATGTCTACACGGCCCAGGGCTGTGGAACGTGAATGGCGTTTAATCGAAGAGTCATCTTTTAAATCCACGACCGGGCAGTGGCGTTCCATTACATCTGCTTTTATCAAGCGGCAAGTGTCTGGAACGTTTAATGCCGGGAAACCTAATAAAGGCAAGGAACGGATAAAATATCTATCAACCAGCGGAGACCAACAGAGCCGGTCAACAGGCTGACCATGAAGAGTTGCTAATATTCTTTCTTTTCCCGTCATTGTTATTTTATATGTCTGTACATTATTTGCCATTTTCATTAACCTCTGGTGCGGCTAAAACACTATGCTGATAAGGCCTGATGTCTGATTTTTCCATAATTCCATTTGTATATATATTTGTGATTAAAGGTTTGCTGCCATCCATGGTTATCCATAGAATGTGATGATACACGCCTGTTAGTGTTTTGGGCCAAACCCAACCGCCGCCGCAAGTGCCCATAATTATATAATCGTGATTGTTTTTTACTTCATACTGATGTCTATGTTCATGTCCTGCGATTACGGTATGCGGCTTTAAAGATAATAATTTTTCAAGGTCAGTCCATGCTTTTGGAGGGACTTCTTCTTTCCATATAGGTTTGTGCAGCAGAACAAACGTCCATCGGATGTTTTTATTCTTTTCAAGCACATCTTTGAAATAATTGAACTGTTCATCGCTGATTTTTCCCCCATTATATTGGCGCTGTTTTGCTTCATACTTTTCGAAAAATTCCATTGTTTCGGGAGTGTATCCCTGGGTCTTAATCATATTTTTAAGTTTTTTATTTTCTTTGTCCAGCTCTGCGCTGATTTCAGGGGTCAATTCCAAAGTTGTGTCTTGTGTATCTATAAACAAAAAAAGCACATCTTTATAAATTTTGTGAAAATATGGCTTGCCATAACGCTTGTTGAAAATTTCTTTCTCAACCTTATTAGTTACATCATGATTGCCTGCCACATTTATGAAAGGCATATCCAATAAACTTATCATAGACTCAAATTCGTCCCATTGTGCATTTAACGCATTAACATCTTCAGTGTAGCCCTGGATGTTGTCGCCGACACTTAAAACGAATTCAGGGCGCATAGAATTGACTTTTTGCAATATTTCACTAAACACCCCTTTTTGCTCTTTTCCTGTACGGTCCCCCATTATAATAAATTGGAAATTATCCGCATTATTGCAGGCTTTGGAAATTGTATTTGTGTCTGAATTGTTTTCTTTCGCAAATGAGCTTCCGACAAAAACAAACGATAAAGCCGAAACTAATAAAACATTTTTTAATTTCATACTTTTCCTTTCTATTCTTCAATTTTCGCATTCCAAACTAAGAGGCCAAGCAATGTGGCAATTAAGGAAGCGCCAATCCAAAAAATAATTGCTGAACTAAAATCATATTTCATAACGCCATCTACAATTTGTGAGTGTTTTTCGATAAGGTAACCGCTGATGTGTTCTTGGAGGGCTGTCGCAATATAACTGAAAATGCCTATGAATCCGACAACCGCACCTGCCGCTTTTTTTGGAGCTATATCCACCGCAAATAATCCTGCAAAACCGAGAAGCATTCCGCCGATGGTAAAGCCAAATAGTGCGAATGCCGATGCAAGAATATAAAAGTTTGTCACAGGAAAAATAAATATTATCGCAAGTGACAGCAATTCGAATATACCATATAAAAACGACGCCGGCGGTCTTCGTCCATTGAAAGTTTTATCTGAAATATAACCATAAACCAATCCCCCTATCACCCCCATAAATGTATTTATTCCCAGAAGCGTACCAGCCTGAACTGTGTTGTACCCCTTGGCCTCTTGTAAAAATAACATTCCCCAACTAGTAACGGCGTAGCGTGTAATATACATCATGGCGCTAGCAAAGCATAGAATCCATATCGCAGGATTTTTGAATATTTCCATTTGAGCAGAAAACGTATTTAATGTTTTTGGTTCAACTATCTGGCCATGTTCATTTTTCCAATCGCTAACTCTCGGTAAGCCGCAAGCTGCCGGTCTATCCTGCATCAGCCAGTAAAACAAACCGCTAAGTGCAATGCAAGCTACCCCGGGACCTAAAAATCCGGCTCTCCAGCCAAAATATGTTACAAGAGTCGAACTTACAATAAATGTTAAACCTTCACCGATAGAATGTGAAGTGCTCCATATTCCATAATATCTGCCCCGTTCATGAAATGTGTACCAATGCGCAAGGCTTACTACGCAGCTTCCGGCGCCCAAACTTTGAACCCATCCGTTTATCGCCCATACTAAAATGAAAATCCATAAAAGATGAGAAAACCCAAAAAACAAATTGCATAAGCCAGATAATACCAAGCCCATTACAAACAATTTACGAATATTCAAATGGTCTGCAAGAAAACCATTAACAAACTTACCAAATGCATAACCGTAAAACATCGCGGCCCCAATTTGGCCAAGTTGTTCCGGAGATAGTATGCCGCCATCAATTAATGGTTTTTTTACAACCGACAAACCTAATCTGCAAGTATAATAAAAGCCATAGCCGAGCGTCATGGCAAAAATTATATTCAGCCGATATTTGCGAAACAGCTTATTAATTGCGCCGACATCTTTTATCGGCTCAATTGGTTTTGCAGGTTTTAGATAATCTAATAAAAACAAATGAAATCCTTTCTAATCAAAGAAGAAATTACCGGGCCGAAAACTTTGCTTCAGCCCGGTAACATTAAACCATATTATCATTAAATCAACGAGGTAAATTATAAAGTCTGCAATCAGCAGGTAAATATTGATTACTTATTCGCACTCCATCAATCAAACCATCAAAACATGAACCTGTCGATGATGTTTCCGAACCTATCATCAAAAGCGGATCACCCCCTGTTAAGTCAAGCAATGGATTCATCGCCTGGTCTACTTTAGATACCATTGTTCCGCTTTCCAAATCGCGTACATACAAATCAACTTTGTTGGTTGCAGAATTAAAAAATGCTCCAAAATAGTACCAATTATCCGGATTCAATGTCAAACCTGCTGCTTGTGTATCGAAACTTACAGTTGTTCCGCTTCCGTAAAAAGCAATAAATGTATGAAGCGTTCCGCCAACATCCTGCTTATATGTTTTCATCAAGTACAAAGTCCTATTGCTGCCTCCGTATTCACGGTAACGAAGAATTCCCATACTTGAACCATCAGCGGGATAGGCATCTATATTAAATATAGTTTCTATAGAATATGACGCTGTTGGACGAAGAGCCGCTATTTCAGCGGCATCAGCAGGATTATTCACATCATCCCATACCCTTGTTCTTGCGTATGTGCAATTATTTCCTGCCTCGATGTATCCTTTACAATGCATAGCGCCTCCGTACCAGCCGCCTGTCGGCTCAAGTATCGGCTCGCGCGGGTCATCAGGCGAAGGCGACATATCCCAGCCAAGCTGCAAATTCAGCAATATATCATTATCGACATTATCGATTACCTGTCCTGCCGTAGCGTAATCATAGTCGAATTTCCAGTGAGCAATTGTTGAACCATGCATATAAAGCCTATCCTTTTCAGGCAGAACGCTATTGCTGATACGCACTTCATCTATTCTGCCGTCAAAACTTTTGCTGTTGAAAGTATCAGTTCCAATAAATAATATAGGACGCGGTGAGCCTGAAAAAATTACCATATTCTGCATAGTATTATTAGTATTGCTTATGCTCGCACCAGTAGCGGATTGCATATCGCGCAAAACCAAATCAATTTTGTCTGTGCTGTCATTAAATAATGCAGCAATGTAATACCACTTGCCTGGCGTGATGGTCATTCCAGCGGCTGTTGTGTCCCATGTAATAATAGTATTTCCGCTTTGATATTGGATGCATGTATTCGAGCCACTTAGATATGTTATTATTCTGTATCGTATGCTGCTGTCGATATAATCAGAATAATCAATGATACCCATAGTAGTTGTTCCGCTTGTCGGATATTCTTCCAAATTAAATATCGCTTCAATAGTATATGAACCCAGCGGCACAAGAGCGTTCGAGGTTACAAGAGGCCAGACATATCCATTAACAGGGTCAGCAATCGCATAGGTTGCGACATTACCATTTTGAACATATCCTTCGCCATGCAGAGATTTGCCCCAATAGCCATCATCCCAATCGGGATCATGAACATCTGCTCCACTCAAACCAAGCTGTAGATTAGCGCCCGCGACGCCTTGCGTGTTGTAAACAGTTTGACCTGTACCCTCATCAAAACGCCAATGTGCTAAAGTAGAGTTATAGAGCCTTTCCGCATCGATATTCAATGCTCTGTTGCTGACACGAACATCATCTATAAGGCCGTCAAAGCATTTGCCGCTGGAATAACTTGATGAACCTATAAGATAAACAGGACTTGGATTTGCGCCTGTAAAACCTGGCGTCGGTCCCATCGATGCTGTGGTCGATACGGTTTTGCCGTTGGCCATATCTCGGACAATCAGATCCATCGTGCTTGTTTCGTAATGGAAAATCGCGGCTAGATAATACCATTTATTTTCAATCAAAGGCAAACCTGCTGCATCTGTATTAAACGCAATTGAGGTGCTTGACCCGCCGGGATGATTTGCATAAAAATCCACGAAGGTACGATATGTTCCGCTGACATTTTCTTTGTAAGTTCGTATTCTGTATTGCATGACAGCATTAGTAGGGTCATCATCTCTGTATGTAAGAATTCCTAAAAACCTATTCGGATCGGTAGTGCTCGAAATATAATTTTCCACATTAAATACAACTTCAATAGAATAAGAGCTGTACGGGGCCAGCATATTCATTTCATCAACAGTCCATGTGCCGGTTTGCCTTGCATAAGTGCAATTGTTTCCGGCTTCTGTCCAGCCTTTGCAATGAATCGCCTGGCCAAGAGGCCCCGAAACCCATGTGGGGTCATGCACATCAACGCTGGTTATACTGCTGCCATACTGAAGATTTACCGGATTGCTGCCTTTGGAATTTACAGCTATATGTCCAACGCTGCTGTTTAATGCATTTTCCTCGAATTCCCAATGTGCGATTGTAGAGCCCGGCTCACTAAGTTCATAATAATCCAAAAAATGAACCGTGAGCATTTGAGTAAACCGAAGACTCTGTCGTAAAGATGGTATTATATATGTTGAACTTAAACCCAGCCACTCACGATTATAGAGATGGGACAAATACCAATTGCGATAAGTTGCGGCTATAGTAGCGCTCTCAGCAAGGTATGTGTCCATTTTATCGAACCAGTTGCCCTTAAGAACATAATTATACGCAAGTGCAGGATTTCCAGCATAGTACCCGTAATAATTAGCGTTATGCTCCATAATCCGTTCTGCGTTATCCTCGTAAGTTTGAGAATAACCATCCCATTCCCATGCTCCCGGCCGATGATTTGCCGGAACGCCGCTATCTTCGCCCGCGTGAATAATGGCACCTACTGCATTGCTCGTCAGCGGTAATTGAACGAGGTCATTTAACGTATCAACTTTTTCCCATCTCCAGTGTTCTCCTGTTGGCGGATATGATTCGATGTTTGCTATATCAATGATGTCATCGGCATCCAGTCCCGCCTGATCAAAATGAATCCGATATGGGGTCATATACGGAAAAGATGTCCAGCTAAGAAAATAAACTGCCATGTCTTCATGCTCGTCACCAGGATCACTCGAACTCCAGCCAAACAAATCGAAGGAGAAAATCATCAGTATTGCAATTAATAACAATTTCCTTTTTTCCATATTTACTCCTTTCAAAAAAAAAATTTAAGATGCTGCGGCATCTATATAATTTTTATTGTTTTCGGCGGAGAGTCTAAGGAATTCTTCACACATTACTTTTATTGCTCTTTGTGTATGTCCTGCACCCTGCGGGTCTTCGTACCATCGTGGAATAAAACCACCTTGCGGTCTGCCGAGCGTTGTTACCATTCTTCTACAATAATTGCGGATATTTTCGTCGCTTTGATTCATAACTGTTTGAATATCAACGGGACTATAGAAAGTAAGTCTGCCGCCGAAACGTTCGCCCAGCAATTCCAGTCCCATATTTTCCTGCTGATCCATATGGATAACGTCGAGACCGGCTTCTATCAAATCATCAAGGATATCGATTATGTAGCCGCAGCTATGAAGAAACGTAAGGATGCCATATTCGTGCGCTTTTTTGTAAACCTTTTCATATCTCGGTTTCCAAATTTCACGCCAAAGCTGCGGCGGAATCATCAAAGTTTTTTGCAGTCCCCAGTCATCATTCCAGATTATCCCATCAAAACCTGTCGTTGCATATTGATCAAGAATGTACATATTCATATCAACGAGAATATCTATCAATTTGATTATGTCATCGCGATTGGTATAAATATCCATCCAGGTATTTTCAAGCCCTCTAAGAAAATGAATCCTTTCGTATATCGATATTCCTTTTCCGAGCAGAAATTTACCGCCTGCGGCCGCGCGGACTTTCTCTATGCCCTGCCATCTGTGCGGCTCTCGAATATTCGGGATTTTCAATTTATTTAAATCGTCCCATGATTTCAGCGGATATTCTTTCACTTCGCCAACCTGGCAATTCCCGATATTTTCCCAAATCGCGCCCCATTCATCCGTAAATTTCCTTTGATTCCTTGGCCTTAAATCGGGAGATTGTGGAAGTTCAAAACGGTAAATATCACTGCCGTACTCATCAGGAAGTTTGTATGCCAATCTTTCCGGCGATTTAAATTTTATGGTTTTAATTACGCACTCTCTGCTTGTCATTGGTTGAAACCTTAATGAGGAAAATTATTATTTGAAATTCCAGATAAATTCTGTGAAATCCCGAAAATTTATTATTCCGGTCTGATCATTGATAAAATTTGTTCTGCCCTCGAGTTTTTGTGTAACAGTTCCCGGGCTTGAACCGCCGGCCGAGAGATATTCAATCTCATCTTCCATCAATTGCCTGTTATAAATCCGCAGTTCGTCGAGCGTTCCGTCAAGAAAACGGCTGTCTGCGTATTTACCGATATAAAGTGGGCCAATCCAACACAAAACCTGATTCGTCAGATTTCGCACACATTCAAGCTCGCCATCGATATAAAATTTAACCTGATTAGGATTTCTGCTGTAAACAACAGCTACGTGATACCATTGATTTGTCAGCAATGGATTTTCATTATAAGCAGTTTCAAGGCCGCCGTTGTCGGTTGAAAAAACTTCAAGTCTTAATTTAGCATTACTGCGAACGGATAGTTGAATGCTGCCGGCATTCTTATTTTCATCACCCACAATATTCATCATATAATACCCAGATGAAGTCTCATAAGGCATCCTGTCAAGCCGCACCCAGACCGCTATCGTCCAGTTACTAAGTGTCCGGCCGCCTGAATAATTTGCTGATGAATAAATAGAATCGCTGAATCCATCGAATACTGCAGCGCCATTGATGATACCCTGCGTAAACCCCAATCCACCAATTGTCTGATCGAAAGGCCAGCGAGCAAGCAGACCATCATTTGTCGTATTACACGTAAGTAATTGTTCGGTATTGAGCCAGTCATCGCAAAAAACATTAATGTCGAGCAAATTCGATTCTTCATCATTGTTCAAATCTGCGAGCCGGTCATTGGGCACATAAAGATGAACCGTAACAGGATAATGGTCTGATGGATACCTGCCTGAAACTTTTCCGCGTTCTATTGAAGCGCCTTTGCATATAAAATCTCGTCCCATGATATAATCAACCCTGCTGCCATTGACAGTACCGTCAAAAGACTGAAAAGTCCTTTCGACCGGCTGCTTAACAGGATGAATTTCACGGTAAAAATCATGCAATATAATGTCGTCCTGATACAATTGACCGGTAAAAATCTTATAGAAATCTCCCGTTTCATATCCGTTCATATCGCCCATGATTATGATTGGCAGATTGCCCGCCAGAGCCACTAATTTGTCCATGATAATCTTTGCTCCGCATTCGCGCGCGGATGTTGTAAGAACATCTAAATGCGTATCAAGAATAAAATAATCTCTGTTCGTCAGCTTATCGTGTAAAATAACCCACGTTGCGGTGCGTACGTATGTCGTGTCAGGATGAATTGAACAGACATCGGGAGTTTCGGTGAGCCAGAACGCTCCCTGATCTTTCGCACTAAAACGCTCCTTCTTATAAAATATCACATTATAGCTGTGCCCTTCATCAACGCTCATCGTCCCTGTTTCCGATATGCCTGTCCACGAATATTTATAATCCAGTCCGTTTACCACATCAAAAATATGATTTCGCCTGTCATAAACTTCCTGCATACCGATAATGTCCGGGCCATCGGAGCCGAAAGATTTGCTCGCAGTTTTTACCATTTCAAGAATTCTATCTCGTCGAGGTGTGCAGCCTGCCGGAACAGATGTATAATTATCACATGGATCCTGTTCAACATTGTTGGCATATCTGTTATTAAAACACATGATGCCAAGATGCTGCCATTTTGATTTAGATTCGAAATTCAATTTGATGTTCGGTATTTTCGTGCTTATTGCCGATGCAGCACCTAAACCGCCTAAACCCCATATTTGCGGATCATATACACTGCCGTCACTTGCCGCATATAAACTTCGCGCAATGCCCGTTTCTGTCGATTTTGTGTACAATGAAGAAGATGACCATTCGCTTCGGTCAAAACTTATATCTATTAAAAGATTATCAACGCCATTGTAAAAAAATGGAGTATCTAAATTAACGTTTACCCATCCTGCTTGTGCAGGCCATTGCCCATAATAAACGACAATCCATCCATCACTTTCAAATGTCGCTGCTGAATATGAAGAAAGGCTTGTATGTTTAAAGCGAATTTTAACATTATTAACAGGAGATGGCAGTGAATTTACCATATTCATTGAAAGGGTTGTAATGAAGCCGGTTACATTAATCTCACTTGCATAAAAAATTGTTTGTGTTCGGCTATCGTAAAAAAATGTGCGAAAAGGGAAATTCCAGCTTAAGTTGCCTGTTCCGATACTTATAACCTCGGAATAACATGCCGTTGAAAATAAAAAAATTAAAGTTAAAAGAAACGTATGATTTTTTTTCCCCATATATATCTTTCAAAATAAAGCGGCCGGTCATATTGGCCGGCCACCTTTGAATACATCTTAAAAAGTCCTGAGCCATTCTTCCGCAAGAACGGCAAAATCTTCAAAGTTCACAATTCCATCAACTTTAAAATCACAAACCGGATATTCAACACTCAACACAGATTCATCAACTTTGATTGCATCGAAATAAGATATCGGATTCTGCTCAACGGTTTTCTGAACTCTTATTGCCGCAGCCGATCCCGCATTTCCATTCGATAATGCAAAACCGCTTTCAAGCAATGAATCATTAATCAGCAAGGCGCATTTTCCTTTTTCCTGATCGATTCTTAAAGTAACTTTAATATAGTTATCATTCGGTGCGAACGAATAAACCTTCGTACCTGTATTGGCATATATCACGCCCATAGCATTATCCGTCGTATGATGAATTACTGCCAGACTAAGGCCTTCGGCATCCACGATCTGGATTCTCGAATCACCTGCGCCATTTGCGCCATCTGCGCTGTAATACCAGCTTATTTCAAACACGTCGTTCATTGTGCCGATAGAACGTTCCATATAGTTGGTCGGTACAATAAGCGAAAGCACACTGCCGCCCTGCGGTGCATGAGCATCGGCAACAATGACTTTGCCTGTCCAGTCACCGCTGAATGTTGTCCAGCGACTCTGGAATCCGGTTCCATCTTCAAAATCTTCTGTCCATTTAACCAAACCTGATGCATCAACGTCTTGTGCTGATGGAGCTGATTTAAGCCAGTTTTCAGCGATACACTTCAAATCTTTAGTATTGATTACGCCATCAGCGTTAAGATCTTCGCCCATCGGCAAACGTGCAGCCAATTGCTTCATTTCAGTTTCAGACAATACGCCATTATACATCGTAACATCGTCAATCTTGCCGAAGAATGCAACAGGACCTCTTGTCACGCCTACCGGCTGTGTTGCTCGTCCTGTCCGCGGAACGACTCGAACTTTTGCTGCTGAATTCGCAAATTTAACATTTCGAGAACCAATCAATTTTCCGTTTTTATAGATGCGGACAGTATTTGCGTCGAAAGTTGCGCTTATCATCTGCCATTTGCGTAAATCAAATTTATCACTGCATGTTATATCACTTGCAGAACCTTGTCCCCAGAATCCGATATAAGCATCAGCCTGAGCACAAATAAATCTCTGATATCCTTCAGTTGCAACATTCAAATCACCGAATCCTGCTATCAACGTACCACCGGCAGGCTGACGATCAAGATAAACATAACAATTCATTGACCATGGCAAATTCCCATCTATCGGCACATTTGCATTAGTTGAATTAGAATAGAGATAATCAAATCCGCCGTTGAAACCGATACATTTTTCGGAAGCATAAATGCCTGATGTTTCAACAATGCAATTTCCGCTTGCCTTTGCTGTACATGAACCTGCGGAATCAGGAATTACAGTTTCCGTAGCTGTTGTGTTATTAATACCGAACCTTACTTCGCTCAAACCAACATAGCTTGCGCCGAAATTACTTATCGGGGTGATTATTACGCTCTTTGCGGAAATACCGTTAAAGTTGATTTCGGTATTATGAGCATAATCAGGTCCATGCGAAGCTTCACCGAACATGTGCGTCGTTCCAAGTGTGTTATACGTAACACCATCCGCGGAATATTCAATATAAGCTTCTTCAACACCTTCAATATCAGATGGTCCGCCTGTTCCAACGCCGTTATGATTCCAAATCCACATCGTTCCGAGATTATATGCCTGCTCAAAGTCATATTTTATCCAGGCAATGCCGAATTGCGTTGAACCAGGTGCCGCTACTCCGGGCCAATCCCATACCGGTATTGATCGCCACATTCCATATCCTGTCGCGGGAGCTTGCCAGTGTTTAAGTCCGTCAAGACCCCAGCCGTTTACAGTATTAGATGCCGTATCAATACTATACGCACCGTGAGCAGTAACTATAATATCATCGCCGTTAATAGCTTTTTGATATGCTGCACCATCTGAAGTATTTTCAAAATTCCATTCGAGAGATTTTATAGCTGCTTGAGCAGTTGTAAAACTCCATACATTTCCAGTTACCTTATTTTCTGCTCCATAAGAATTATCGTAAACATCTACGCGCCACAGATAAGATTTCAAAGGATTAAGAGTTGTTGTCGCAAATTCGACCGGTTGTTTATTTACTATCTTCACCGGATTGGTAAAACCCGGATCGATTGCGGCATCAGCGATATACACGTCACATGAAACGCTTCCTGTTGGTTCGCTTGGCCTTGGGTTCGTCCATTGTAATGTTTGTGCGTCCTGATAACATGCTTTCACTCCATTTGCCGGCAATGGAGAATGAGCTGTTGCATTACTGTATCCGACAGCAATTCTCAAAGTCTTTCTTCCAAAATCATCATTCACAATTTGCGATCCGAAAGTATAATTCGCGTCTTCAGATATTACTGAAAGACCTTCATCAATTATGTCCTTTGCGTTTACTATGTCGTAAGTCGAACCAGTTGCAAAGCCATTAAGCAAACGAACAACAATTTTCGAGCCATTTTCAAAAGTCGCATTGCCATCGGTTGCTACAACAGGTGTAATGTCTGAATCAAGACCTACCAGGAAAGTTCCTTTGTCGGTAACTCTGAACCTGTCGAAAGATATGCTGGCAATGTTTGAGCCGAGCACTTCGAAACTTGCACTGTCAATTACAAAATTTGTCGGAGCAGTTAAAGAACCGCCGGAAATACTGTATTGTGCTGAACCATCGCTATAGCCCAATCTGCATGAGCTTTTGACATTCACATCAAATACAACCTGACCCCCTGTTTGAGTAAAGTTGCCTTGTGAGTTGCAATATCCCAGTCTGAAAACTTCGCCATGCTGAACAAATTTGCCGCCTGAAATCGTATAATTTACATTCGCTGCCGCGCCTGTAGTTGTAGTATTCCAGCCCATATTAAGATCGCCGGTAATATTTACATCGCCTGCGGTTTGATTGATTATAACGTTTGCACCCGGCGATAATGCCATCATTACATCACCATTTACTTTTACATTGCCGCCTGAAATATTTATTTGTGCGGTTTGTGAAGGCGCGCCGCCTGCGACCAATTGCTGGAGATTTAATTTTGAATTATTGTCAATATTTAATACAGGTAAACCAATTCCTCCGATTCGCAGTTTCTTTGCCTCGCATTGCGAACCATCGGTTGGCAGAGAGACAGTTCCGCCATTGATAACAGCGCTTTTGCTGATTGATGGCGCCCCGTTTTGCCATGTACCGGAACTTGACCAAAAACCGTTTCCACTATTACAAATAGAGGCATTAAGTTGTCTTAATTTCAACCATTGACCTTTTACAGCATCATTTTCGATATAATATTCAAAATCATAATTTGGTGTCAGAACCACAAGTTTAAGATCAGAAGCAGTAATACTATTTGTTGCAGCCGATGCATACATAAGAGGATAAACTGTTCCAGCGGTTCCATTAAAACCGCCAAGAGTATTGATTGTCATTGTTCCATTAGTGAGAACAGCATTGCCGTCAGCCGAGAAATTAGTGAGTTGAATTGGCGTAACACCACTTGAATCTAATTCATAAGCAAGCGTTTCATTGATACCATTCCAAAAACGGAAACATGGACCAACACCCATTCTGCCCATCGCAGCTATATTCGTTGCACCAGTGCCGCTGACTTTAAAAATACCATTATCTATAATAACTGGAAATCGAGATTCGAAAGTTCCACCGGAAATTGAAATTTCACCATAACCTCCGCTTGATCCAATTTGCAATTTATCTGTAGTGCCATTAATACCGGTAAAAATGAAATCTCCACCGGTTTGATTAAGATAGCCCTTTCCACCGTTTATTCCGAAAGCAAAAACTCTGCCATTTGATATAATTTGGCCGCTTGATAGATTGAACCTTCCGACAGAATCAGGAACATATCCTAAATAAACACGTCCTCCGTTTGCCCTGAAAATACCACCATTGCTAATATTCATTGTGAAATTACAATCAATCGGAACTGTCACGTTTTCAGAATACGGCATATATGTATTATTAACATTCGAAAATGTTCCACCTGAAAGATTGTAGACCGAAGTGCCTTGGCCAAAATCAACAGAAGGAGGGCTTGTGGCAGTAATATTAATTGTGCCGCCAGTTTGGTTAAAGGTACCCAACCATCCGGCCCCACAACCCATATAAAATCTATAAATGCTAATAGTGCCTGATTCTACTGTTAATGATGCACCGCTTGGTCCGCCGAGATAAATTCGCTGTATTCTGCCATTTGGAATATGATCTGAATTAATAACAGCAGAACCTTGCTGAACGCGAGCAAACACAGTGTTCCAATTAGATGCTTCTCCCGTAGGAACATAACCGGGGAAAATCCATTGCGGTTCATCCGGTTCGCCAAACCAATTTGCAGATACATCCCAATATCCATTTGGGGTCGGGCAAGTCCAATAATAATCTGCACATGCTAAAGACGAGAATAGCAAAACTAAAAGGGAACATTTTATCAGTTTCAAATTCATTTTTCCTCCTGAGTAAATTTATTTAAACAGTTTCTTTTTCTTTTTTAAACATTTATTGAGGATAAGCTATAGGATAACCCCATATTGCTCTGTAAACTCTGTCGAAATCGTCATCTTCTTTTGGCACAACGTAAGTTGATCCATCGTATTTTGAGTAATCTTTTTTCCATGCCCAATATTCTGTATGCCCGTCACCGAATGAAAGTGTTGTCCCTTTTTTGCCATTATGAACCTGTGGCGGAATATCACGCCATTGTCTTGTTGCCAGAAAAGGACTGTAACATTCGAACCCATAATTTTCTTCAAAGACTCCGCCCTGACAAATGAATACCATTTTTTCACCGGCCTGCTTGATTTGCGATGTTTTCTTGTAAATTCTGCTCAATCTTCCACCCCATTCTTCTCCTGTACCGTCATGTCTGTATCCGTTCATCATTGAGCTGACTGCGTAGCTTCTTGAATTATCTTTTGCAGTTGCACCTGGACAGCGGTACGATTTAAGATTCTGCATATAAGGCCACATTAACCCCATGTCAATTAATGCGTCCTGAAACCATTGCTCCTCGAATGCTCTTGGAACTGGATAATCTGCACATGCTACCCAGCTTGGTTCGGGATGATATGAGGTTGCTGTTTTCCACATCAGGCTTTTGGCACCGTTTTGACGTGCTCGCCTTGTCGCACCAAAAACAATCTTGCCGTCATTGTTGATCGCATATACATTCCAGCCGACAAATAATTGTTTCACATTGCTCATGCATATCGCCTTTTTCCCCTGTTCGCGGGCCTTGTTCAAAGCAGGCATAAGAACGGCCAAAAGAGTCGCTATAATAGAAATGACTACCAGCAATTCCACAAGAGTAAATCCAAGACATCGCTTTATCATTCCTTGTTCAGACTTGTTTAACATAAAATTACCCTTTCATTGCGAAGATAAGCTTTTTTGCTAAAATTTGATATTATAAATATAACTAAATCCCCTTATGTAAAACATAGCGAATATTCGCCAATACCTTTAAAAAATGAACCAATTTGCATTTTTTACCTCTTTTTGGATAAAAAATTTGCCGCTTAAAACCCTTTTACAATCATTACTTCCTCTTGTATTTGATAAAAACTACTAAAAAGCCTTACTTTGAAAATTGAAACTACATAGAAAAATGAATATAAAAAAAAGGCAGGTGGTTAAGCCTGCCTTTCGGGAAATAATGAAGTTTTATTTTTTACGTTTAATGAATAAGAAACTTCCAAAACTCATTAAAAGCATTGTTGCTGGTTCCGGAATTACCGTTAATTGAAGCAACTCACCGCTTTCATAACCAAAATCAACAGCATTTACAACTGCCCAACTGAACAGGGTAGAATCAAGATTAACAAAAGACATACCAGTTGTGTGGATACCAAAATTCTTTGCCCAGATAACATCATAAGTATCGCCGATTTGACCATCAAAGCCTTCGAGCGTATCTACTTTAAATATCACGTTATCCAACAAAGCGCCTACATTATAGATAGAAGCTGCATCTGTTCCAACTTGTACCAGCGTGCTTCCATCAGCATCAAGTTCAACGACAAAGTTAATATTCGCACCAACAGCACGGTTAAAACTAATCTGCTGTATGTCTATGAGATCAGATCCTGAACCGCTTACAGTGAATGTGCTATTATTATATGCACCCATATATTTATCAACTATTAATGAGCCGCCGGAAATCGAATAAATGCCCGATGAACCAGCTTGATAGCCAAGGCGAGGTCTGTTAAGCAAAGCTGTGCCGCCAGTTTGATTGAATTGGCCGTTGCCTAAATTTCCGATTTCAAGATAGGTAGTCGTTCTCATTGTATTTAGCGTGCCGCCAGACAGATTAAATATACCTGTTGATCCAGCCGCATCACCAATATAAGAAGTGGTAAGGTCCAATGAACCGCCCTGGAGATTATAAATTCCTGTGCCGCCGTTAATTCCGCCTATTCTCATATTGCTTCCAGCATAATGGGTGCCGGAAATTTGAGTAGCTGTTCCTGTACTGTTTGCTTTATTGCCAAGGTAGCTTCTCCAGGTAGAAATATCCGCATCAATTTCCAAATGTCCGCCATTTACATATACCCTTTGAACCACACCATCTGGTCTTGATGCCCATGTAACCTGAGGATTGCCATCTTCTATGTAGGCGTATGCCAAATTTGCGTTTTCCGCCCAAGTACTATCCGGATTTGCAGGATTTCCCTCAACCCAGCCGGGAACATACCATGTCGGTGTCGCTTCTGACCAATTGGCCTGGTCCAACCATGAACCATTACCGCCAACCCAAAAAATGTCATCTGCTTTTGCCCCCATAACCATACATAAAAATAAAAATACTACTGCTAACTTCTTCATCTTCAACTCCTTCAAAAAGTTAAAATTTTTTAATCTTTTTACAGCACTTTAAATCAACAAAAAATTTTTGAGTTACCTCCCTTCCTGAAATCTTTTATATGTATAAATCAATATAGCAAGTATCTTTGCCTGAAAACATAGCAATATCTCGCCTAAACCTAGTCAAAATGAACCTAATACACATTTATTATTCATAACGTCTTATAATTATATTCTTCATTGAACGATTCTAAAACTGCAATCGCATTCTCAAGAGGAGTATCATCCAGGATCATCTTTGCCGGCCCGAGTATATAGCCGCCATCTTTTGCCATTTCACTTCGTAATTTTTTTACTTCCTTTTTTATCTCATTTGGCGTCCCAAAAGGCACTGTTCTTTGAGAACCCAAACCTCCCCAAAAAGCCATTTGGCCTGAAAATAGTTTTTTTAATTCATAAGGATTCATTGCTTCAGGCTGTACACTTTGAAGGCAATTCAAACCAATTTCAACGCAATCGCCAATGATTTCCGAAACATTTCCACAACAATGCGATATTACATATTTTCCGGCAGCATGAACTTTATCGTAGAGCCTGGCCACTCTGGGCTTTACAAGCTCTCTCCATCGCGCAGCACCGATAATAACACCTCTTTGTTCACACCAATCATCACTGAAATAAATTCCATCTGCTGAAGTTTGAATTAATCTTTCAATCATTTGAAGCTGATGTTCTGTAACAGCTTCAATTAAATCTTCATAAAAGGCAGGTTCGGCAGCTATATCCATTAAAGTATTTTCAAAGCCGCGAAGAGTCCAGGTACGTTCGAATAAGCCGAAACTGAAAGTAACAAGTGAAAAATATTCTTTCGAAGAAGCAATTTTCGCTTCAGTTTCCTCTAAAATTCTATCAGGACACAATTCTTCGACAGAAGGAAATTTGTATCCATTTAAAGATGGTTTTTCTAAAGCAGGAATCTCGATGTGCTTGGCTCCCATTCCATATCGCCAGGTTACGCCATAATCGTCCTTAAAAATATCTTCATGATTGTCAGATTCTTTTATTCCTGAAAATGAAACAATCGCATTATGCAGATTATTTTTCCAGCGATTGGAGCCATAATATTGATCTATTTTATTTGAAATCCCATCCGCAAACGACAATCTGCCGTAAGGTACCGGCACCGTCGATTTAAATTCCAACTGATCAACAACTAATTGTTTATAATTAAACATTGATGCAAATATCCTTTCTGTATTGATCTTTGCTTGAGATTCCATCCTCTGTTAGTTTTCCCTTCTTTTCTTAGTATCTTTCTTTTCCATAACTTCCATATACTTACCGCGATATTTTCTCGGTGAAAGGCTGTATTTTTTTCGAAAACAAGTTGAAAAATAAAAAGGGTCATCAAAACCAACTCTTTGAGATATTTGCGATACCGACAACGAAGAGGTCACAAGTAAATTTGCCGCTGTATTAAGTTTGACCCTCATAAGGTAATTGTGAGGCGACATATTTCCCTGCTTGGAAAATAGTCGGGCTAAATATTGAGGTGTAACGCAGCATTTTTCAGCTACCTGATTTATACTTTTGATTTCCGTGTAATGTCCGTCAATGTAATCTCTGCATTCTTTAAATGTTAAAGCTGACAGCGTTGAAGTATGCTCCTTGATTTTAGAAGCAGCTGCCATTTCCAAAAAAAGAGCTTTTAAATAAAGAGAACAAATTTCGTAGGTATATTCGGTCGAATTATTTCCGTGCCTCAATATCCGCCAGAAAAGGCTTCCGGCAATATCTGGATTTTCCAATTTCAAAACTACTTGCTGTTCAAAGCCGCATTTTTTGAAGAATTCAATGGCCTTTTTACCTTGAAACAAGACATATAAATATGATAGCCCTTTACCTCGAATCCCTTTAAAGCTATGGCTTGTTTCCGGCAAAAGCCCTATCATCATGCCTTTAGAAATTTTAAATGTTTTATTGTATGCAATTAATTCTCCTTCACCGTCCGCAATGAATTTTATCATATGGTAATTAAATGAAAAATTCTGCTTATCATCATCAGAGAGATGTTTTTCGTACCCGCCAGCCAACAATGAAAATCCATCTTTTAAAGGCAATTTATCCAATCTGAAATAATTACCTTCCGCGATTCCGAACTCTGGATTTAATATTCTTCCAAATGCAAACATTTTCGTTCCCGAGAAATTCAAACATTAATTAATTTTTAAGTATATTATATTTGGGTATAAGCCCCCATAGATATATATGGCCAATACCTTTGAATATTGAACCAGTTTACAATGAAAATTTTATTTTACATCTAAAATAATCCAAAAATTTAATTAGCAGAATCGTTTCGTTCTCCATTATCTACCATCATCAGCTATCACGTTTACTTTTAATGTGTTTCCAGTAACCTGTTGAATTGTTTTCTGAGGCAGGACCTGCAATTGTGCTATGATTTAAACGAAGCTGAATTAATGTTTATTTCATTTTTACTATTTTTAACTCATAAGGTTTAAGGCTTAACGAATGTGTTTGGCCGAATCGAGTTTTTATTTCTCCTGCTACTATACTTGCATTGTAATTAGCGAGTATTGTTTTTTTATCATAATAAAAACATTGAACTGCCACAGGCCCTTTCCAATAAACAGAAAAATCAATATTTGCGAAACTGAGAATATCTAACACTCTATTTCTCCACTGACTGCAAAGCAAAACCTGTTTCGTGCGGGATAAATTATAACCGAAAATTATAAGTTTACCTTTACCTAAAGCAAATATTGCAGCGGTACAGCCTGCCTCTTTGCCATCCACATTGAAAGATCGCCATTTATATTTCAAATCTTCATTCGTCTCTATATAAGATATCGAATCCGAGGGACAATCAGCTATTATATCGCATCTGCTGCCATCAGATAAAATTTCATATCTGTTCAAACTAAAAGAGCCGCTAATATTGAAAGCAACCTGACCTCCATAAATTCTATAACATTCGGCTGCCCTTGAATCCAACACCGTAACGCCGCCATTAAAAATATATTCATCAATATTTGCTATCATTTTCCTGCTTATATATGAAGAACAAATTATTGCGGGTTGATTTTCAGGTATAGCAGGCCGGATAATTACAGGCAATCCCAAAAGACTAATTATGTTATATGCGTTAATCGGGTCATCTGTTGCACCGTAAGGAACCGATATGTTTATGGGTGTATATGAGCCGAGGTTGGAATCGATGTAAATACATAAAGGCGATTGTGGTTTGGTTTTTATTTCTTCGGAGATTTTTAAGACATGATTTTTGCTTTCAATAACGGCATCGCACAGGCCTGTACGTTCAAATTCTTCAGGCCAACACCAATGGATTGTTTTTTGAGCGGTTGCGGCAATAACTAAATCAGTCTCGAACATAACAGAACCGGAGCTTCGATAAGAAACCGCCGGTACAGACGTTACTTCAAGCATCTTTTCGGTATTTTCAGGATAACAATCATTCATGTATTGCGACCAGCCGGTCGATTGACAGATATGCCGTATATCGTCATCATAACATTCGCCGCAGAGACGTGTAAAAGCCGGTGCATCCTCAGTGCTGAAAACTTTTAACCAATCAGCGGGATTGCGGCCTGAGAAATCCTGGCAGCGTTTTGCGGATGTGCAAATACCTATTCTGCACTTTGGATTAATACTATGTACAGCTTGTTCAATCTGTCGAGCATAATTGATCATTCCCTGATATTTATACTCGTACCATTTCTGACGCAGATTTTCATATTCAGGATTATCAAGAATGCTGCTTAAAATATGTTCAATCTGCGATCTGCTTTTGCCTTTAAAGCCGGCGAAGCCGGTAATATGCTCATCACAATAACAAAATGCATCTCGCAGGTCATCGTCAAACATCAGGCGATTAAATCCAAGCCCGGCAGCTTTTTTTGCGAACGCAATCATTTCCTGTTGACGAGTTTTGTCGCGGAAACAAATAAATGCCGGCCGAGGTGAACCGTCGATATTTTTTTGCATTCTGTAACGATTTGGAAGCTGGTAATTACCTTCAGGATGGTTAATGGTTATAAAAAAAGGAAAGACTTCGAGTTTTTTCTTCAAACTCAATTCGGCTTTAGCAGCAAGTTTTTCCAGATTAGATAAAATAATTTCAGGTTTTGATAATACCTCATTATTCGTATCGAAAGGGGTAACATACGCACGTTTTACTCCCATATCCGTGAGACGGTTGATATCAAAACGCAAACGAGACTGCGAAGTATAAAAAATTTCAGACATGCCGCTTCTTTCTAAACTGCATTTTTAAAAAAATCTATCATGACGAGAATATTTTCAATCGGAGTATCAGGCTACCGCATGAGCAGCAAATGTTATATAACCTCCGTTTTTTTCCTAATATATTACAAGACGTTTGGCTTCGTTATGGACCTGTCAGTTTACATTCCAGGTTCGTTCAAACATAGAAGCGGTGTCTATCCTATCCATCTATGTTGTTTTTTACAATGGTTATCTATATGCTTATTTTAGGACTTTCATAATCCCGCAATTTCACATTAGGCCATTTGTATTTTTAATATCTTATTGGTTGAGCGTTACTTAATGGATGATATGCAAATTCATTTCTCATAAAAGCCAAACTCGTCTTTTACCAAAGCAGCAGAGGCGTCCTATCGGCAATTCATGCTCATGCGAATCCATAATTACCTAAAATAGTCTTTAGTGCTGATAAAAAACATAGGAATGACAAACCATTTTTCAGCTACGCAGGTTTTGATGAGTGCGCGGGTGTACCAGCGATTCAACTTGCAGGTATCGACCTTGAAATTTTTAATATCACGGATTTGACTTAACGATAAGATTTAGCGGAATACTGGATGATGAAATTACCTGAGTCTGACAGAAGTATACGTGATTTTACTGAAAATTCGGCAGTAGACGCTGAGGATTAAAAATGGATCGGGTGTATTCGGCTATCGCAATGAAAAAACAAATTGTTCATAAGATATGAAAAGGGAAATCAAAGAATTAGCCTTGCCTGAGTGCCGCTACGCATATATAATAGGTAATTACGATGGAAAATACAATGGCTGAACTGAAAAATATTGCAGAAATTCTACAGGTGGGAATCAGCAGAGAAACAGAGGCTAATGTTTTTTATAATCTTCTGTCCCAATATGTGCAGGATCCGCAGATAAGCCAATTATGCAAGGAACTGGCATCAGAGGAGCTTGAACACAGAGCCAGGCTCGAGCTTGAAATAACAAAGCTCGGTCAGATATCAAGAGCATCCGATGCAAAGGGAAATCCCAGTTTGACTCCGCTTGATTACATGGTCAATATGTCGGATATAATGCAAATGGATTACGAGGATTTGCTTATTCTGGCGATGAAAAAAGAAAAAGAAGCGTTCATATTCTATGTCGAATTGCTGAGCTTAGTAAGCAACGCAGCGCTTCGAGATGTAGTAATTGAGCTGGCGGAAGAAGAAGCTAGACACAAAATACGTTTTGAAATTCAATATGATATGTATATTTCCAGCAAGAAAAATCCACCTGAATAGAGTTTGGTCATGAGATAGTTTTTTCAAGAATCTCATCTTTTACCTTATCGGGAACAGGCAAATCGTGAGGTCCTTTTTGCGGCAGTGTAATAGTGAAGGTGGTTCCTTTATTCAGTTCGCTTTCAACAGAAATTGTTCCTTCGTGCCTGCTGATAATTTGAGCAACAATGGGCAGGCCCAAACCGGTACCTGCGATTTCTTTGCCCGGTCTTTTTACGCGATAGAATCTTTCGAAAATTTTAGATATATCATCTTTGGGAATTCCCATACCTGAATCAGAAACAGCAATTGAAATTATGTCGTTTTGCTGGAAGGCACTAAGAGATACTTTGCCGCCTGCAGGAGTAAATTTAACTGCATTGCTTAAAAGATTGGTCAGTACCTGGATAATTCTGTTATGATCGAATAAAGCGGCTCCAATTTGCGGATCGATATTAAGGGACATTTCCACTTTTGCTTTATTGGCCATCAGGGTCATTGTCTCTGCCGCTTCTTTTATGGTTACAGCCATATCGGAATATGCGAAATCGAATCTCATTCTGCCTGAATCGAGTTTTTGAAAATCGAGCACATCATTAATGAGCGTACTGAGCCGATCGACGTTTCTCTTTGCGAGCAGCAGAAATTCCCGCTGTTTTTTCCTTAGCCTGCCTGCAACTCCTTCGAGAACAATATTTAAACCTTCTCTAATGGCGGTCAAAGGCGTCCTCAGTTCGTGGGAAACGGTAGAAATAAACTGCTGCTTAAGTTCCATAGATTCGGCAAGTTTTTCCTCAGCGAGTTTTCTATCAGTAATATCATTGAGACAAACGACAACATGATTTCGTTCGTCTACAATGACAGGTTTGATAGTTAAAGAAAACCATAATTTTGCGCCTTTTTCGCGGAAAAAGGTTTCGCTTTCAAATTCATATTCTTCAATCGCCTGCGAGGTGTTAAAAACTTTGGCAATATTTGTCTTCAAGGGACATATATTGCAGCAATCGCCTTCGCCGCAGCGTTTACCAATCGCGATTTTACAGCTCAGTGCATCGCCAATCGAATTACTGATTATGTACTTAAAATCTTTTCCTATCATCCTTCGAATCGCATTGTTGACTCTATCAACAACCAGATTTTCATCCACAAGCATAAGGCCGACGGGAATAGCATCAAAAATTGCTTCGAGACTCTTACTTTTGCGTTCGATGATGAGGTTTAATTTTTCATTGATCATTAAGTCAGACAAGCGGCACCATTAAATTTACGGGTCATTTATTATCAATGACGTTCGTAATTTTCTCAAGCAGTTGAGGATACTCGAAAGGTTTGGTAACATACTCTGTAACGCCGAGCGAACCTGCCAATGAAATATTAGTCGATTCGCAAACCGCTGTTAACATTATCACAGGTATATTCCTGAACCTGCTGTCCTGTCTCATCCGTTCAAGCATCTGAAAACCTGACATCACAGGCATATTACCGTCGAGCAGAATCAAATCGGGTGTTATAGTTTCAAGTTTCTCGAGTGCCGCGCTGCCGTTGGAAGCTGTCTCTACTTTGAATTTGTTCCATTCAAGTCTGGCTTTGATTGTACTGACAAGATCTGGTTCGTCATCCACAACAAGAATTGTAGCAGTTTTTTTCTTCGTTTTAAACAAACCGAGCATAGCATTTTCCTTATAAATATATCCTTTGTTAATTTCGACCATTCTGAGGTCGGCTTTAAGTAAAAAATAAGTTATTCCATAGAAGAGCATTCTTTTCGAGCGCTTTTAATGGGATTCACTTTTATCGGGCGTTGCCAAAGAACAAAATGACATTTAGGTTAAGCAACAGGACAGTTTTGACGATTTTTGAAATGCGCAGAAAATATATTTAGCGGACGCGGGAAAAAATATGCAGGAATTGCAGACAGAAAATCCGTTATATGAAGTGATAATCAGTCTGGGCATCGCCGACAGACAAAGGCTCGACCAGATGATTGACCAATGCGCTCAAAACGGCAAAAATATACTTACATTTCTTAAAGAAAACAATCTCGCAACTGAGGAACAGCTAAGCAGGCTTGTTGCTCAAAGCCAGCATATCGAATTTATAAATCTATCACCCGACATGATCGAAGCAATCGCTGCGCATATGATTCCATACGAAATTTCAAATGAACACAACCTAATAGGTGTTCGTTTGGATGGCAATAAATTATTTGTGGCGATGTGTTCTCCAATGAACCTCGCTATTCGCGACCAGATAGAAATGCGAACCGGATGCAAAGTTATCCCACAGGCAGCGGCTCCAAATGCTATAAAAAGCGCTATACGTTATCACTTCAATATTCAGAATGTAACCAAGCAGACAATAGTCTCAATGAGGCTCAAAAAAAATGCAGAGCAGGAAAAAGAGCAGCGCCCATTGGCAATTCTGGATAAACTCCAGGAAAGCGAAGACCCGGTCAGCGGACTTGTGGCTTCAATCATAAGCGGAGCTATAGATGCACACGCAAGCGATATTCACATCGAGCCTCAGGAAAAAGATACGATTATCAGGTACAGGGTTGACGGAATCCTGCGAAAAGAGTTAGATATTCCTTCTACCGCACAGGGTGAAATGGCAAGTCATATAAAAATTCTTGCCAAAATGGATATCGCCGAAAAAAGGATTCCCCAGGACGGCCATATTAAAACCGTTCATCAAAATAAAGAATACGACCTTAGAGTTTCATCGCTGCCATCAATCATCGGAGAGAAAATCGTTATACGTATTCTCAATAAAAGCGGCAACAGATGGAACCTTGATAATATCGCACCGGACTCGTTCGATAATCAGCAGATAAGAAAACTTGTTGAAAATCCATACGGAATGATTCTTCTTACCGGCCCCACCGGAAGCGGCAAAACCACAACGCTATATTCCTTATTGCAGCTTCTTAATACAGGCAAAAATAATATCGTTACAGTTGAAGACCCGGTTGAATACAGACTTGAAGGAATTACTCAGGTACCGACAAATCCGCGAGCGGGATTGACCTTCGCGACGGCACTGAGAAGTATTTTGCGACAGGACCCGGATGTGATTCTAATAGGCGAAATAAGAGATTATGAAACAGCTGAAATAGCCGTCAGCGCCGCAATGACCGGGCATCTCGTGCTTTCGACTCTGCATACCAATGATGCCGCAGGAGCCGTATCAAGACTTATAAATCTGGGGGTTCCTCCTTTTATGCTGGCATCTTCTCTTCTCGGTACTATCGCACAAAGACTTTACAGGGCATCATGCGTAACGTGCAAACAACCGTATACGCCTGAACCCAATATCAAAAAGACGCTGTTTGCAGATGAACCTGAAAATATGGTTCTTTACCGCGGCATCGGCTGTGACAATTGCGGCAAAAGCGGATACGCAGGAAGAAAAGCTATTTATGAAATTTTGCCGATTTCGACAACGATTCGAAATATGATGATTGAAGGCAAAAACGATACCCTGATAAAATATCAGGCAATAAAAGAGGGTATGAGAACTCTGCGAATGAGCGGAATCAAACAAGTTATGGCCGGTTCGACCACTGTCGATGAATTATATCGCGTCGTTGATATGCAGGAGGATTAATGGCGACATACGAATATACAGCACGTGATGGAGCCGGCCATATTTTCAACGGTATTTATGAAGATATAAACAGTGTAAGCGCGCTGAAAAGTGAATTTACGAAAATCGGCTATAAACTCTTAAAAGTAAAAAGACGAACAAAATTCAATCCGAAATCTTTCAATGTCAAACGTTCAGAAGTCATACCATTTACTTATCAACTGGCAGGAATGTGCGGCGCAGGTCTGTCAATCGTACAAAGTCTCGATACACTCGAAAAACAAACAGAAAACAAATCTCTGCAATATATTATCGCGGATGTAAAAAAGAACATATCAGTAGGTTCATCGCTTACGGACGCATTTAGAAAATACCGAGACATATTTTCAGATTTTTTTCTTGGTATGGTTGAGGCGGGCGAATCAAGCGGTAAACTTCCTGAAAGCCTCGAAATCAGCGCTCGTTATATGGAGAAACAAAACGATCTAAGAGTCCGAATAAAAAATGCGTTTACATATCCGCTGATAGTTATGTTTATGTGCATTGTTATCGTGGCCGCTCTGATAATTTTTATTGTGCCTGTATTTTCAAAAATTTACGGTCAACTCGGGGTATCACTGCCGGGGCCGACACAAATGCTTATCGTTATAAGTGTTATTTTCAGAAATTACTGGATTTATTTAATAATATTCTTTTGCCTGTTTTTATATTCTTTTCAATACCTGCGTAAAAATAAATATATCAAAACGAAATGGGACTACTTTAAATTTTCAATGCCGATTTTAGGCAAATTAAACAAAATCGCAGCGGCAACTAATTTCATCCGAAGCTTTTCAATGCTCATAACAACAGGCGTGCCGATAATTAAAGCGCTGCAGGTGTCTGGTCTTGTATCCAATAATGAAAAGATGTCTTGCATCTGCCAGGATCTTCAAAAATCCGTTCAATCAGGCAAGAACCTGTCAGAATCACTTCAAAATCATAATATTTTCCCTCCTTTGATAGTTCAACTTGCAGGCGCGGGCGAACAATCCGGACAAATAACACAGATGCTTAATAAAGGCGTTGAATTTCTTGAAAAAGATATCGATAGAATCATCACTTCCCTGCTGGTGAAACTCGAACCGGCACTTACATTGGGAATGGGAATCATTATAGGACTAATACTAATGGCGGTGTATCTGCCAATGTTCGATTATATGTCACATTTGAAATAAAATACCTAAAATTGAAAATTTAAGATAAGTAGGTTGTTTTTTCAGCCGATTATGTATTTAGTAAAAATTTTATGTATAAATCGCTTTTCGAAAGGAGATTTAAGATGAAACGTAAAGGCTTTACATTGATAGAGCTGCTTATCGTGATTTTGATATTGGGAGCATTGGCTGCTATAGCAATACCAAGAATCACGACAAGTGCCGGTACAGCAAAAGAGAACGCATGTGCTACTAACATAGACCTGCTGAATTCTCAAATCGAGCTGTACGCCGCCGATAAAGACGGTGTTTATCCGGCATCACTGGGAACACTTACGGGAAATAAAGACTATTTTCCGGAGGGCGAACCAGAATGTCCATTAAAGGGAAAATATTCAATGGACGAATCGACTCACAGAGTAAGCTGTAGTCATACAAAGTAAAAACGGATTCCGTAGAGGATAAGTAAAGGGATGGCTGTAAAGTCATCCCTTTATTTTTGGTTTGAAAAATGAAAAAGAACGCAAAAGCCTTTACTCTTGCTGAAATGCTTATAGTCGTATTGATAATAAGCGCGTTTACTTTCATTGCCGTTCCAAGAATGGGAATGGCGACAATTTTCAGGGGCAAATCAGAAATAGCGGCAAATCAAATCGCTTCCGCAATCAGGCTTTGCAGAACGCTTGCTATAGATAATGCAGCAGTAAATAAGCAGGGTTACAGTTTAAATATGACAGGAAGCGGCCAATACAGTGGTTTCCAAATCGTCAATCTGCAAACAAACCAGATAGTGAAATCGGAAACAATTCCAACCAGTGTCAGTTGTAAAGGAACTGGTAACTTCAGATTCAATCCTCTGGGCAGCAGAACAGACGGCAACGGTATACTAATGGTCACAGGCGGCGGAAAAAATTATAAATTATCCGTTATTTCATCAACGGGAATGGTCAGATGCGAAAAAAATTAAGAAGACGACAAGGTTTTACATTGCCGGAAGTTCTGACAGCAAGTGCCCTGCTTGTAATTGCATTCGTGCCGATATTAAAAGCACTTACGCAGATTAATTTGAGTACGGTTATAATTGAAAGAAGAACAAAAAGCCTGAACCTGGCTAAAATGAAAATAAATCATCTGCACGCAAAATCAATTAAAAATTTTGATGATGATTTTTCCGAAAGTAATTTAGTTCTCGATAGTTTTTATTTGTGTAACATTTCAAATCAATCAGTAAACGGCAACCTGAAATCAATCGTGGTTTCAGTAGGTATGGATCGCAACGGCAACAGAACTCTCGACAGCAGTGAAGTAGAGATTTCACTTCAAACCCAATTAGCACGCAGATAATTATAGGACGCATTTTCAGCAACATCAAAAAAATACCTTTTTTGGTGTTAGTGTCCGATAAAACGTCATTTATTTTGCCCCAATAAAGGTTTTTGGCGATATTTGTATTCTTTTGGCAATTATACATTTGAAGTTAGCAAGCAGTGTTTATAAGCCGATATTTCAAAAGAAGTAATGAGACAAAGTATGTATATGCGCAAAGAAAAATTAAAAAAGGCATTTACGCTGATGGAGCTGATGGTTTCAGCTGCGCTGCTGCTTGTGATAATGGCGGCAATTGTTCCGCAGTTTCGCGCAATACGCAATAGCTGGGCAACAACCCAGGACTCTTCTGTAAAAATTCAAAACGGTCTTGTACTCGATGAACATCTAAACAGAAATCTCACAACGGCTTCACAAATAACAGCTGTCAGTTCGAGCGAAGTTGGAAATGGGTTTATAACTTTCAAGGATAATCTCGGAGCAACTCAAAAATATATGGTCGAAGACGGCTATATCGTATTCGGTCCTGTTGGACATGAAGAACAACTCGCAGGCCCTGTCAGCAAATTTCAGATAAGCTGCTATTCGCTGAATGATTTAGAAAATCCAATGACAGATGTTAGCAGGATCCGACTGGTTAAGATTGAAACAGAAATTACAAATAGCGATTCTCAGAGTTCGGCTAACAAAGTTATTTCAGAAGTTTTCATACAAACAAACAAATCAACTATATCAGACCAGAACGTTATTGATATAATTATCAATCCTGACCAGCCTGACACCGCTTATGATTACACAGAAGGCGACCATGGCTGCGATGCAGTTATCGAAATTGAAAAGAACAGTACTCAAGGTCTCTTGTGCTTTAAAGGCATTGTTGGCAACGCAAGCTGGCAAATACCGCAGAATACCGAAATTACCGAAGCGAAACTGGAACTTTGGTGTGTTAATCATAACGGCAATCATGATGTTTACATATATCGAATGAATGTCGGGTGGACTGAAACCTCAACATGGAACAACATCGGCGGAGGAATCATTCCGGGTACGAACTGCGATTCGATGAGCGTTGTAACAGCAAATCTCGGAAACAGTGTTCCAACTTCGGTCGAGATTGATGTAACCGAAATTGTGCGGGGATGGATCAACGGCGATTATCCAAATTTCGGATTCGGTTTCATCAACAGCAAAAATAACAGTCTTCAATTTGCCGCAGCGGAAAACAGAACAGGAACCGGTGCTCATACTCCGCGGCTTATAATTAGTTATCAGTCAACTGATAACAATCCTAAAATCGCTTTGAAAAATACATTAAATTACGGCGGCTCACACGGTATTATCGACAGTTATAATTCAAGTGCAGGTTTTTACGGCGGAAGCAATATTTCTCATAATGCAGTTGTTACATCAAACGCGATCGGAAGCGACATAATAACACTTTACAGCGGCGGCAGGATTTACGGTGATGCATACATCGGACCGGGCGGCAATCCTGCTATTGGATTTTCAACATGGGGCTCTACAATCACCGGTGAAGAAGGAACTCTTGATGAAGCCGTCGATTTGCCAACTCCAACTGCACCGACAGGTCATCCTTTTCATGGTTGGCACGAAGGAGATTTCCCGAGCAATGACTGGCTCGGCGGTGAACGAATACTTAACAGTAATCATTATTTTAACAGTATTTCTATCTGGAGTTCTTATATCACTATCAACGGCAACATTACAGTTTTATTAAATAATGACCTGAATATCGGCAGCGGCCGAAGTATAAGAATTCCTCCGGGTTCGAGCCTGAATCTATACGTCAAAGGCAATTGTAACATAGGCGGAGATATAAATTCATTTTTTGATCGACTGCCTTCAAATTTAAAAATTTATATGATCGGCAATAATAAATCTTTCAGCACATGGGGCACTGGAAATGTTTATGCCCTGCTTGATAATCCAAATGGTTCGGTCAGCCTTTGGGGCGGGCAATTTTATGGGCGAATAAAAGCAAAATATCTTTCAGGCGGATGCAAAATTCACGTTGACCTCGATTCGAATTTCGGCAGCGG
This sequence comes from Planctomycetes bacterium GWF2_41_51, assembly GCA_001825665.1. Classification (GTDB taxonomy): domain Bacteria; phylum Planctomycetota; class Phycisphaerae; order Sedimentisphaerales; family UBA12454; genus UBA12454. The sequence goes on from MHXZ01000112.1 coordinate 38,101, forward strand.
AGGAGGAAGCCCAAGTAGACTGTGGACTTTCGGCGGAAATATTATTCAGGGCGAGATACTGCCATAAAGAATATGAAAAAAGAAATGAAACATAATGGTTCAGTTTTATTGATAGCAATTTTTACAATTGCCCTGCTGACGGCGTTTGTTGTGGGAATGCTGCAGCTTAACAGTGAACAGTTCCAGATTATGAAAAATGAAATATTCGCCGCTCAGGCGAATTTAATCGCTGAGGCAGGTATTGCCGATGCTTTTGCCCGTATCCGCAGCAGTCGAGCTCTGCCGCCGAATTTCAACCGCAATTTCGGGGGCGGTTCGTACAGCGTTACCGTTTCAGGTTCAATACCGAACCCGAATTTTACATCGAGAGGAACTTCCCCGCAGGGATTTGTTTCTGATATTCAAGTCGATGTAACCATTGACAGCAACTCGTATGTTATTCGTATCGACAAGATGAGGATAAACTGATGAATCCAAATCATAAAAAAGCAATAGGCATAGATGTTTGCGGTAAGTTTGTGAATATCATTTGCCTTAAGAAGAACGGCAGAAAAATCATTCTGACCTACAGCAAACAATTACCGCTTGCCAAAGAAATTATAAACGGCGAAACCGGCGCAGCTTTGAAATCTCTTGCAGGCACTTTAAAGCATTTAAAATTGACAAAACGCCTTTCGCACTGCGAAGCAGGTTTATGTGTCTGCTCTTATCCTGAGCTTCTTCAGATTTTCAAACTTCCGGATTCTGCACCGCAGGCAGGAATAAAATTCATACAGGATGAAATTCGGCAATACGCGGTTCTGCCTCTTAAAAATATTAAGACAGATTATTGTATGCTGCAGGGAAATATGGGTTCTGAAAACAGACGCGTTCTTGTAGGAGCGTGTCAACCGGAGCCGTTTGCAGAGGCGGCTAAAGAACTGGAAAAGATTCAAATCGATGTCAACCTGGTAGAACCTGCTATAGTTTCACTTATCAGAGCATGCTATAGAAAAGTCATTATGCAGACAGAGCATAAGAATACAATATTCATTCTTCTGCGAGATGATGTTATAAACCTTTGCGTATTTAACGGAAGTAAGTTCGATTTTCTGCGTACAAAGAAAATCGATTGTAATAATTCAGAGCAAAACTCCCCTGCCGAGGTTATCGCAGAACAGGTGGAATCCGTTATCCAATACTACGAACTTGAGAAAGCTTCTGATCAAAATAAATGGCAATTATTTTTAAACTGCTGTCCGCATACATCTGAAAGTCCGCGAATGGCGGAGCAACTAAAAAAGCTTACAAATCGCCAAAATTTGGAAATTTATGCGATTGGACCAGAACATATAGGCATAGAATCAGAAAATAAAAATACAGTTGATTTTTCAGTTGTGGCTGTTGGAGCGGCAATGAAGCTGCTCGATTGCAACGATTCTCAAATCAGTATTAATATGATTCCCGATGAACTATCGGAAATCAGGAAATCGTACAAACATTTTCTTATGATAATTAACACGGCAGCGGTAATTCTTTTGCTGTTATTTTTACACATTGCGCAGCTTTCGGTAAAAACGGCAGAAGCTAATACAGAAATATCCAAAAAATCCAAATCGCGATCAAATATTCCCCAGCTTGCTCGTGTTGAGGAAGACGTTAATTCGCAGACTTTACAGGTAACGAAACAAATAAATATTCTGCGCGACATTAACAAAGACAGGGTATGGAATAATCTGGCCAATATATTAGTAGACATTTCAAATAAAGCGCCGGAAACAATACAGTTTCACACTATTGAGTCGAGAATTTCCGGCAAATTAACTATTGATGGCATAGCTGTGAGTTATGATGCTGTAAATAGTTTCATCGAAAAACTTGCAGCCTGCAAATCAATCAGTTCCACTCAAATTACGTATGTCAAACAAAATATGCTTTACGGCAATGGTCTTGTAGATTTTTCAATAAATTGCACCCTTGCTGAGAAGGATAATTGATATGACTTCTGATATGCAAAATATTTCAAAACGAAATGTGATGGTTTCGGCGGTTTTGATAATAATCGCGATAGCCATTTATCACTGGTTTGTAACGCCGCATTCACAATATCTTATGGCTGCGGAACAATATCAGAAAGCTATAGATACTATAGATAAGAAAAGCAAAATTCTCAACAGCCAGATTCAAATACGGCGAAAAAAACTTGAGAACCTGACAAAAGAATTCGAGGAATATAAAGAAGGATATTTTGAAACTGAACAGGCAAAGGATTTTCTTTCGAATCTTCAGACTGCCGCCGAAAACAGCGGATGCGCAGTTAAAAACATAAAATTCCCGCCATCAAGGTATGCTCCTGTTAAAGGCAGTGAAGAGATGATAATTCATCAATACCAGGCTAATTTATCGCTGCAAGGTGAATACAGCAGCATCTTAAAATTTCTAAATACCATTCACAACAGACCTGAAAAAGTATGGGTGGAATCGATAAATTTTGAAATGAAAAACACAGAGAATGGAGACCTCGGCTGCGATGTCACATTAAGTATTTACACATTAAAGGTTATGGAGCGCATTAAAAATGTTAACAATAAACAAAAATAGCAGATTAATTTTAACGTTTATAATTCTTTTATCTGCATCAGTTTTCGCGGCAGAGGAAATCGATATCAATTCGATAACAAAAAGTAATCCTTTCGCGAGATTTACACCAAGGCAAGCAACTCCCGGCAGCGTCGCAGTAATTGATAAACCAGACCTGGTTGTTGAAACAGCTACGCTGAAATTCCTCGATGCAAAAAGTGTTAAAGCCTCAATTATAAATATGGCAAGCAATTATGGGAACATTGAGACAGATGACAAAGTTAACGCGTTGATTATCTGCGATACGCGGGAGAATGTCGATAAAATTCTCCTGCAAATCCGAAAGATAGACCGCAAACCAGACCAGGTTATGATTGAAGTTGTCATCGTTGATGTGAAGCTCGATAACGAAACTGAAATCGGCGTTAACTGGGATATGCTCACAAATGATTATAGAGATGCAGTTTACAGGCAAAATCTTAATTTTTCAAACCGTCTAACTGCTACACCTCAAACAGGTAACATAGAAAATGCAACTGCATTCAACACAATAGGTACTGCCGGGGATTTCTGGCTTATTATGGGAGATATAAGAACAGTCATTCATGCATTGCAGCAAAGAAACAAAGTAGAAATTATCGCAAGTCCGCGCGTTATGGTATTGAGCGGACAGACAGCATCTATTGAGTCCGTCGAAGAGATACCATATTCCGAACTATCACAAACAAGCGAGGGAGGCTCGTTAACAAGTACACAGTTTAAAAATGTTGGCGTTACACTCGATATCGGTGCAACTTTAACAGATGATAAATATATCCTGTTAGATGTTGAATCAGGGCAAAAAGTCAGGACGGGTTCCAGCATCGACGGAGTACCCATTGTTGATGCAAGAGTAGTCAAGAGTTCTCTTCTGCTTGAAGATGGGCAGACTCTCGTAATAGGCGGACTGCGACGAAAGGAAATGCAGAAACAAACTAATCAAATTCCATTTCTTGGTGATATTCCTGTTGTTGGTTTGGCGTTTAAGGCCACGAATACAGTCGAAAATAATTCGGAGCTTCTGATAATTCTTTCACCGCACATATACGCAGGTGAGAAACCAAACGCACAGCAAATGAAGAAATTTAATGAAATAACCAAAAGACCTCTTCTGACTATTTCGGAATTCGAAGAAGAAAAAGAAAAAAAAGAAAGAAAAGAGAAAGCGGAAAAACTGAAAAAGGAAAAGGTAACGAAGAAGGTAACAAAATAGATTTAAGCAGCTTGTTTTGAAAATGAAAGGCAACTACAAATGAATTGCAAGACAAACGTCGTTCATGTAACACACGAAGCGGTAAGCAAAATTGGCGGTATCGGCGCAGTGCTCGAAGGAATGCTCACAAATAAAGTTTATCTCGAATCAACGGGAAGAACAATTCTTATCAGCCCTCTCTTCTCCACTGACGGACCAGTAGAAAATCGTCTCGGTCTCGGAGGTGAGGTGCTTTATTCGAGTGTTGATGGTTTTGTGCAAACGGGATATAACGAAACTTTCAAACATATTGAAAAATATTTCAATGTCGATATCGTTTACGGCAGAAAACTTTTCGAAGACAGACGCCACGGTATTACAAGCTCGCCCGAAGTTATATTAATTGATGTTCGTCAAATTAATGCTCATGCGATAAACGAATTCAAAAGACAATTGTTTGAGCATTTCGGCATATCGAGCATGAGATACGAGCACATCTGGGATTATGAAGAATGGACAAGGCTCGCCCCGCCGGCAATCGCTGCTATCAAAGCAATAGGAGCCGCTCCTCATAACGGCAGCACCGTAGTATTCAGTCATGAGTTTATGGGAATGCCCACAGCACTTGCCGCCAAACTCGAACAAGACTGCAATTTCAGGACAGTTTTCTATGCGCACGAAGTTGCCACTGTCCGGCGAATAGTAGAAGATAGAACCGGTCACGATACAATGTTTTATAATGTAATGAACGCCGCAACTGCACGCGATATGTCGCTGCCTGATGTATTCGGAGACCAAAACGGCTATGCCAAACATGCACTTGTAAACGCTTCAAAATTTTGTGACAAAATATATGTAGTAGGCGACCTTGTCGGCGAAGAAATGAAATTCTTATCGAAGGAATTCGACTCCGCTCAAATTCAACTCGCTTATAACGGCATCCCCGCTTATCAAATCAGTCTTGAAGAAAAAAATATTTCACGCAACAGATTGCGCCAGTACAGCAAAAATCTGCTCGGGTTCGAGCCGGATTATCTATTTTCTCACGTAACCCGGCTTGTACGCAGCAAAGGGCTTTGGCGGGATTTAAGGGTACTGGAGCATATAGATAAAGAATTATGCGCACAGAACAAAACGGGAGTAATGTTCTTTTTGAGTACCGAAGTAGGCCCGCGAAGAGAACATGATATTCTGAAAATGGAATCGGAATATCACTGGCCGGTTGTGCATCATGACAGGCTGCCGGATTTAAGCGGAGGTGAAGCTGTTTTTTACACAGCAGTTCAGGAGTTCAACGCAAGAAGCAGAAATGTAAAAGTTGTTTTTATAAACCAGTTCGGTTTCAACAGGCAACGCTGCGGCAATAGAATGCCCGAAGATATGGAATTCATGGATATCAGAAAAGGTACCGATGTCGAATTCGGCCAAAGCATCTATGAGCCGTTCGGAATTGCACAATTGGAGCCTTTGAGTTTTGGAGGTATATGCGTTGTAAGCAGCGTTTGCGGATGTGCCGGTTTTATTAAAAGAATCTGCAATCCTGAAGAAGTAAAAAATGTGATAATAGCGGACTACACTGATCTGAACGGAATGAAATTTAACAGTATGGATGAATTGCTCAAAATAAATCTTGAGACCAGAGACCGGCTGGAGCATCATATCAGTCAGAAAGTCGCAGTTCAAATACTCACGAATCTACCGCGCAGCGATGAGGATTTAGCCAATATGATTAATACAGGATATCTCCTGGCCGCACAGATGAGTTGGGATGTTGCCGTTGAGAATTATATTTTGCCCGGACTTCCAAAAACAGATGCAATAAAACAAGAATCAGTTTCATTAGCATAAATAAACTGGAAGTTATGGCATAAACGGCATCGGTCCGCCAGGCATATTCCCCGGCTGCATAGGCAAACTTTCATTTTCCATATTGCCCGGCTGATATGTGGGCGCTCTGCGAGTTGTTCCGCTCGATGCCTGTTCCCATGGCAGCAGTACTATAGGCGGAGCTTCAAGAGTTGCGGTAATATCTTTGTAAATCTTTGTAACATCTGCAGGCCAATTCTTTTCTTTAATCGGCATTTTCTCAATTTTATTGCCGTCAAAGCTGAACATCATTTCATAATAATCGCGAGAACGTAAAGTGCCGGTGCCGTACAATTCAGATATGCGGCGTGCGTCAACCATTACAGCTCCTGTAGAAAAATCTATCGGATCGCTGTTGATACCGGCATCCGCTAGTCTTGCATCTGCGTCTTCGTCAGCTCTGCCGATTTCTTCACCGCTTTTAACTGAATATTTTTTGCTTGCCCAGTTGCCGAGCATATACCTGGCAACTACAACTTCGACATTTTTATCCGTGCTGATACCTTTGGGATTGTCTCTTACTTCGATCGGGAAGAAGTATAACCTTTGCGGTATTTCAATAGTTGAGTTTACATCAGCAAAATCGCTCCATAATACTACCTGGTTACGATATTCTTTCTGCTCTTCAGTAAACAAATCTCTGCCGGCGATCGGATTGAACACACCGACTCTTATTCGATACTGATATTTTTCGCCGGGTTTGGTTGTATCATCGTGAGCCCAGAAAACTAACTTGTCCAAATTTTCCAAACTATTTTCCGGCTTGATTTTGATTGCCTCGAAATCAGCTTCTTCTGTTATATCGGGCAAAGAAGGTGAGTTCGTAACTCTATCAGGACGTGCCGGTCTTTCCCTCTCAGGTGTCGTTGGTTGTCTTCTCGTTTGCGTTGGCTGTCGAGGCGCGGCTTCACGACGAGAAGTAGTACGCGAAGGCGCCGCTTCCCTTCCTCTCCCGCCGATAGGTGTCATCTCATCGACATTTCTTGACGGGGTACGGGTTTCGCGAGTTTCACGTGCAGGAGTGCTTCTATCCTGAAGCCTTCTGGTTTTTTCGGCTTCCATTTCCTGACGGCGAATTTCTTCCTGCTGTTTTTCCAGCTTAACCTGCCGTTTGTTATAAAAAGAGGGACTTATCCACATATCGGCAGGTATCGCGTTGCAATAAACCTGGGGTTGGATAACTTCCTCGCGAAATTCATCTTTGGCAAACTGAACCAGCGCCATTTCTATTCCATATTCACTTGGCTCTTCAGGGATAGCCAGATTCTTTTTGAGATAACATATCTTAGTCTGAGGAACTTCAGCCCAATCGCTCCAACTGCCATCCGGCTGCAACGTTTTTTTCTGAAGCTGAACTTTAGCGAAAACAGGTTTGGCATATTGTTCTTTGCGTTTTTCGGCAGGAAAACTTCTGCCCGCAAATGATTCTCTGAATTTGGCGTAAAGAGTTTTAATATCAATCGACGACTCAACTGTTACAAGATCCAAATCCTCAATTTTTTTCTCAGCACTTTCATAAGTAACCGTCATCGAAAGCTCTTCCAACGGCACAAAAGCCGCCATTCTTACAACCGATGAACTTGGCCTTTCTATCCGGCCTATATTAGGAATTTTATAGGTGAACTTTAAGGAATCTTCAAGTTTTTGCGATTGATTGCCGGCCAGCGGAAATTTTATATTATCATTTACATCTTTGCCAATCGGATTATTTAACAACGCAAGAAATTGAACCTGCTTCGATACATATTTTATATTTTCATTCGGTTCATCATTCATTCTTGCGTCGAGTCGCATCGCTTTTTGATGAATTGCATCATCAATTTCCGAAGGACCTGCGCCATCGACATTAGGGCTCTTAAAGACAAAAACAAAAAGTATAATAAGCGACAGAAACGCCGCTGCTGCGATTATAATCTTATCGATATAAAGTTCGATATAATTTGTTTTTTTCATTCCCATTATTGCATGCCTCCTGGCATTCCCGGCATTCCATACCCTCCTCCTTGATTACCGGAATCGTAGGAAGGAGAACCTGTTGAAGATGTTCCGGCAATATCATCACTGATTGATTGAGGTTTAATTACATCATATCCCTGGCGATTGAAGACATATTCGCAAATCAAATCCAAACTAACAACCGCATCAGAGCCGTAGTAGTATCTTTTATTTTCCGCACTGTTTCTGTCAACAGGGGTGATACTGCTTTCAAGTACCGTAATTTGATTATGTTTGTATTTTTCAGGAGACAATTCTCCTTTATACCCGGCGAAATTATGCTCCTTCTCACTGCAAAGAGCAGACATAAATTTCAGCACGTCATCTGCTCTGACTATTGCTGAAACCTTAAAATGAACTACATCAATTTTTTCATTACACTTTCTGCCAGTCCAGGGTTGACACAAACCGCCAACCGTTTCATTAACATAAACAGGCAAATCTAAACCGCTGTCTCTGGTGCCCTCGGTGAATTTGACAGAAAGAAGCCTTTTAACTGATGATTCATCAACGCTCGATGAACCTGCATTTATTGAATTGATGGTATCGATGACATCCTGATGAATCCAGCAGGCAAGCTGACAATACCAGCAATCTTTAACGGCGCTTTCTGTTCCTTTATATTCCCAATTGTCCCAAAAAGCGTATCCGCTGAAAACCCAGGGATTAGCATAAACAGGAATTTCCTGACTGCGGCTTTTGCAGATAAGTTCTACAATTTTATCGTCGCCTTTTGTTCCGGGCGAATAACTTTCATTTCCGGCCGAGATAGTAACAGAACCTGCAAGTTTTCTTATTTCATTGTCCGTAGGAGCATCCAATGCTTTTAAGTTTTTCACATAACCGGCAAAAGCCGTGTTATATTCTCTTTTGAATTCATTGAAAATCTGCATCGATGTCTCATTGGGATCCGGAAATATCTTATAACTAAGCAGTTCCCTTTGCGTTGTTTGCATTGCGAGCTTGTCAATTTGGTTTGCGTCGATTTCGTGGCTATCCTGATGCTTTTTCTCAATTTCCGGTTGCCGTGACGAAACTATAGTATTGAGCATTGAATTGATGCTTCTGCCTAAACTTGCGCTTTCCTCGAGTTTATTGCTTATTTTGCCGCGCAACATAACAGACGGAATCAAAAGCAATAACGCTGCGGCAGCTATTACCGCCGGTATAATTATTGCCATATTCTTTTTTATAATTTTAACTACATCCATATATACGTCTTTCGTAGTTCGGTTTAATAAGTTCCCACTAATTGTTCCTGTGAAGGTTCTTTCCAGAGGAATTTTGCTCTGATTCTGAACCATCTGTCTCTTTCAATATAAAGAGGCTTTCCGAAAGAATCTATCTTCTTTCTGCCTTTTTCATCAAGCTCAAACGTTTTGCTGATTTCTTCATTTGTAAGCGGGTCGATGAGAACCAGTTCGCTTGCGACATGATCGGCTGATTCGCCTCTGCCAACCGTCCTGCCGCCTCGGCCGGTCGCAGTCGCAGGTTGTTCTTCATCAACGGAGCCTCTTGTTTTAAGCAGAGGGACGCCAATTCCTGCCGGCATCTTGTTATCTGTAATCTCAACAAGGCCTGTTTCCGTTCTGAAATGTTCGATTTTTCCCTTATTAAACAATTGGAATGGACTGTTGCCATCAAAAAAATAATTAAGATTCATCATTCGAGTAACAATGCCCCATTTATTGGGGTCGCTTCCAACACCTGCCGGGTCCATCAATTCGCCAATTCTTTCATAAGGCGTATAACCTTCGATAACAACTACAAAACCTTTCCCGTCTGCCGCTTGGCCTGTCGGGTCGATAGTTTCGCCACCATAACTTGCATCTGCGGTCCTGACAGTTCGCCCGCCCCTGCCGCTTGTTTCAAACGAAGCGCTCGCGATACTGTCGTAATACATTACATTAAGGCTTGTTATAAATACCTGCTTGCGTTCGTTTCTCTGCACTGCAAGTATCTTACTGATATCGCCTTGCGTGTAAGCATCGCAAATATCTTTCTGCTGAGGAAGGCATTTAAAGATTGTTTGATGAAGCAACGGAATTACTTCACGGTATTTAAAAATCTGCATCTGATTGTCAATCTGTTGTTTATACGTATCATTTCTTGACTTTTGCGCCTGCAGCTCCGATTCTATATTTCTTGCTTTTTGAAGTATTGCTTCGGTTGCCTGCTTTTTCGGCGATGAACCTCCGGAATCAATGCTCTTGAGGTCAAATACTGTTTTAAGCAATCCGAGCAGTGATGCGGCAATCAGAATTATCGCTGCCGTTGTGAAAAATTTGCTTTTGCGAGCCCACATCATTCTGCGCGCAATTCCCTTGGGTAGAAGATTGCTGTTGATTTTCGCGTAACCGAGCGCCTGCACACCAAGGCCATAAGTAACGGCAAGGTCGCAAATGCTGTCGTGCAGCTTTGCGCTTGAAACACTGGCTGATGGAACAAGTTTTTCGAATGAATCCGGCCTAACTACTGATAATTGCGTAGTTTGCTGAATATATTTGTTCAGGCCCTGAAGTTTAAAACCGCCGCCGAGCAATACTATTTTTGTGTAAGCCGTGCCTCTGTGACTGCCGCTGAAATATCCCAAAGAACGCTGCACTTCGGCGCCTAAATCCGTAAAAACGGGTTTCATAGCGTGGAAAATCTGTCTTGCGTATTTGCTGACAGGAGCGCCGCGTTTGAGTTTTTCAGCTTTTGCAAAATCGAGTTTAAAGGCGTCAGCGATTGCTTTCGTAAAGTTATTGCCGCCTAAGGGGATACATCTCTGCCAGACAGATAATTTTGTGCAAATCACAAGATTTGTATCGGCAGAACCCATATCGAGAAGCACAACCGCTTTTTTGTCCTGGTCGTCGAGGTCGTTGCGGTCGAACTGAGCGTAATTATATAACGCCATCGGGGCCATCTGGACGAGGGTTACTCTCAGGTTTTCTGATGAGAAATTATCGAGATATCTGCTGATAAGCTCGTTTTTTATCGCGAAAATACCGACTTCCACATCGGGACTATCGGGCTTGGGCATAATTTGCCAGTCCCATTCCACTTCGTTAATATCGAATGGAATTTGCTGAACTGATTCAAATTTGATGATTTCGGGAATTTTTTTGGGTTCAACCGGAGGAAGCTTTATAAATCTTGCAAAACTCGTCTGGCCGGGAACTGAAACGGCTATCTCATCTTTGGCTAAGGAGTTGCGGCCTACAAAAGTCGCGAGGCTTGCACGAATTATTTGATTTTTTTCTTCTTCGCTGATACCATTTGCGTTTAGAATCCTGGGATGCTCGATATAGTCAAGTCCGGTTACCTCAATACGGTCGCCTGCCGCCTGAAGTCTTAGTGCTTTCAGAGAACTGCTGCCTATGTCGATTGCCCAAACAGAACGAGCGGCTGTTGCCATATTTTTTCCGATAATTGCTTTTAAAAGTTAGGTTTATAAAATATTATCAAGACAAATAATTATAACAGATTACCTAAATTATGCAAACTTTTGCTATAAATACTCTTGGCTGTAAAGTAAATCAATACGAATCCCAGCAGATTATACAATTTCTGACGGATTGCAAACTCTTATACGTACAAAGGTTCGAATCGGCCGAAATAATTATTATTCATACCTGCTGCGTAACGAAAACCGCTTCAGCCAAAAGCAGGCAGCTTGTCAATAAAGCTCAAAAACTCAATCCTAATGCTAAAATCATCGTTTCCGGCTGTCTTTTAAATTCGGAGCCGAAAGAGTTTGAATCTTTGAAGGACAAGGCACTGTTTGCATCTAATATCAATGAACTTTTTGAACTTCTCAAGAAAGAGCTGAACCTTAGCAACCCCCTGCCAATCAAAGGCTTACAAAAGTTCTGCGGTCAAACGCGGGCTTTTTTGAAAGTACAGGATGGATGCGATGGCTACTGTTCGTACTGCATCATTCCAACGACAAGACCCAATATCACGTTTAAGCCTGTTGAGCAAATTATAACAGAAACGCAAGACCTTGTCAAATCAGGACATAAAGAGATAATCCTTACCGGAATATTCCTCGGAGCATACGGTCAAAATACGGTAAAACGTAAAAATTGGCCGGATAATGAAAATCCATTACTGGCTGAAATGCTGGAGGAGGTGGCGCAAGTACCTGACCTTAAACGAATTAGGTTAAGCTCGCTGGAACCGGCAGATGTTACTTCAAGATTGCTTGAAGTGATGAAAAATTATCCTAACATTATGCCGCACCTGCACTTATCATTACAATCGGGTTCGGATAAAATCCTGAAAAAAATGAATCGGCAATATACCGTCAAAGACTTTCTTAACTCCATTGAAAACATCAATTTACAGCTTGACCGCCCTGCTATTACCACGGATGTCATCGTGGGATTTCCGGGCGAGACTATGCAGGATTTCGCGCAAAGTCTTTCAATTGCTAAACTTGCGGGCTTTTCCAAAATACATATCTTTCCATTCAGCAAACGAGTGGGAACAGCTGCGGAAAAATTGCAAGACCAGACAAGCAAAGAAGTTATAACGGAAAGAACCAAACAACTGCACGAACTGGAAAAACAGTTAGCTCAGAATTTCAGAAAGCAATTTATCGGCCAGACGGTGCAAGTCCTTATAGAGGATGAAGTTAAGAATTGCGGTAAATGCGAGCGATATTATGAAATCATTGTGAAAACGGATGCCACATTGCCGAAAGGCGAAATTGTGAAATGCATAATCAACTCTGATGCAGTGACGGCAACGATTGAAGTTTAGCTAATTTAGCTATACTCACTAAATTAAATAGCTCCTGACCCCATTTTTTTTATGCGCAAGTTTTAGGCCTTATTTTTGAGCTGAAAATAAGGTTTAATGTTAGAAAGATGGGTGATCAATTAACCGTGCAAAGTTAACGTAAATAAAAGACTTATGGCACTTTTGTAAAATATAACATATTGATTTTCAATAACTTAGAACGAATTTGCTAAAAATTGAAAAATTAACCACGGATTGCACGGATTTTCATGGAATTTTTAAAAAAATGGTGAGAAAAGTATATCAAAAGTGAATACTTTTTATAGAGGTTCAGGGTCTTTATTGATTGCATCTCGCATTTCGTGAAGCGTATCTCGTTTTTAGTGAAGAGTGAATAACGAATAGTGAATAGCTGTGGATTCGGAAGCCGAGACTATTTTAATCATTACTACAGCCACAGACGGACACAGATTTTTTTAATATATTATTTGGCGGATTCTTCGATGGAGTTTCGGAATTCCAAAAACTCCTGCTCGATCATTGAGCTTCTAATTTCTTCATCGGTCTGCCAAAGATCGTTCAAGCCAATCAACTAACATTTCAATATCAATTGGTTCAATCGATGTTGCTGATTGGGCGGCAGGTAGTAAACCCCCGGCAGAGCCGAGGGCTAAATACTTGGAACATTTTGAAGAGAAATATTTTTCAGGCTATTTTAAACATTAATAAAATTTGAAAAAAATTTCATTTGAAAATATGGTACAATAGTTATGGTGAAATATGACTGGGGCGGTTAAATACATTTTGTTGTTTTCAATTCTCTTTACGGCGGCCGGAAATGCTTTTGCAGAGTGCAATGATTTTGAAATTGACGGGACGTGGGAAGCATCGCTGGATTTGCCGCGGATTAATTTTCTGCTGAAAACATCTGCGAGCGGGCCGCCGATTGAAGTTGAGGGAGCGTTCGAGCTTAACTGGGCATTTCTGGATACCGGGGCATCGGGAATACTTCTTTCGCGAGAGACGACGGAGATAATGGGAATTAATAAAGAAACAAACGCTCAATTTGTCGATACGGGAATCGGGGGCGATGAGTTTTTCGATGTATCCGCACCTTTGTATGTCGGTACGCTAGACTTTGACAGCGATGAAATACAGGCATATAACCTTGACGAATATCATCTTTATCCGCAATGGAGGTTTCAGGTTTCACGCGAATATGCGGAATGGCCTTCTGAGCCGCTGGACGTTTTGGGAATGCCTGTGATGGCGGGCAGGGTCGCGGTGCTTCGGCCGATTCAGGATTTGGATATAGGATGGGAGTGGGATATTGATTCGGAACAGACTATGGATGGCGAGGGGCAGATATATTTTTCTGCGGATATCAAAGACGCCAACGACCCGAATATACCTGCGACGGATTTTCAGGTTGCGCTGCGGTTTGACAAATTCATTAACAAAACGAATCCGGGAAATATACCGCCTTTGCCTGTGCTTGGATATAATCCGGTTATAGACAATATTACAATCGAGAAAGACGGGTTAAGTTCGACGTGCAATCTGCTGCTTGATACAGGCGGGACGATAAGTATTATTTCTGTTGAGCATGGGATGGCGCTGGGGCTTGTGGATGAAAATGGCGAACCGATAGTGCCTTATGATTTTTCGATACCGATTGGCGGAATCGGCGGAGAGGTTGAACTGCCGGGGTTTACGCTGGATAAGTTGTCTGTGCCGACGATGAACGGATTTAATCTTGTATATCTCAACGCGAGGGTTTGCGTGCATGATATCGGGATCCTTGACGAGGACAGCGGAGAGTTTGAAATTATTGATGGGATTTTCGGCGATAATTTTATCTGTGCCTCGATGAATATCGATACGTGGGATATAAGCTCGACGCCATTCGATAATATTGTTGTCGATATGCGGCGCGGGATTCTGGGATTTGATGTGAATCCGATTTATCCTGTGCCGAGCTGCAATTTTACCGGCTGCGGGAGCGCGAGCATGCCCCGGCCTGCGGGTGATTTTACAGGAGATTGCGCGGTCGATATCGCGGATTTGCAAATCGTGGCGGAAGAATGGCTCAAAGATTGCGACTGGCTGAATTTCAATTGCAGAGGGGCTGATATGGTTCGTGACGGGGTGATAGATTACAGGGATTTTAACGAATTGGCCAATCAGTGGCGTCTGTGATTGAAATTTAAGTCTTGACGAGAGGATATATAAGGGGTTATATTTTCCAGTTCTAAGAAGGTTTTTTCAGGAATATTTTGTGAAAGCAAGCGAATTAAGGCCCGGAATGGGCGTGATAATGGATAATAAACTTTGCATTTGTGTTAAGTCGGTGCATGTTACGCCGGGCAATCTTCGTGCGTTCGTGCAGGCGAAACTTCGCGGTGTTAAGGATGGGGTGATGTTCGAGAAAAGGCTTCGCTCGACGGAAGACATCGAGCAGGCGTTTCTGGACAGACGCGAAATGCAATATTTATATTCTGACCAGACGGGGCTTGTGCTGATGGATAATGTGAATTTCGATCAGTTCACGGTGCCGCTTGAGATGGTTGAGGATGTGGTGAAATTTTTGAAACCGGATACAAATATTACTGCGCTTCTGCACGATAATATCGTAGTTTCGATTGAACTGCCGAAGGTTGTGGAATTGAAAGTTACGGAAACGGCTCCGCAGCCAAAGGGAGCAACCGCAACGAATCAGTTGAAAGACGCTGAACTGGAAACGGGTCTTCATACACGGGTTCCGCCTTTTATCGAGGTTGGTGAAATGGTGAAAATCAGTACTGAAGACGGTTCTTATTTATCGAGAGCGAAATAATTCCGGCAGAGCCAGGGGGCTAAAAGTTTTTAATCAACCTTAGAATCATATCTGCTGTTCGCGGTTTTTTTTCGAGGACATACGTCATATATTCAATCAGCAATTCTTCGATTTGAACGAGGGAAGTTTTCTGCGCATCTGAAATTTTCTGCGGCTGATTAAGAATCATAGCGGATTGATAAGGCAGCATTTTTTTGTCAATGTAGGCGGGTTCGCAATCGCGGCAGACGAGTCCCCCTGCTGTAATGCTGAAGAAATACTGCTTCCAATTCGCATCGAATTTTCTTTTGCAGTTTGCGCAAATATCCGTCATCGGCAAAGAGCCGGCGTAGGTGAGAAGAGAAATTTCAAACATAATCAGGAACGGCAGAATTTTATCTTCGGGATTTTCGTCAAGTCTTTTGAGGAATGTAACGGATTCATCGAAAAGCTCGGGGTGAGGGTCGTGCTCTTTTGTGAAGAGGTTGAGCAGTTCGGCGGCGAAGAATGCACAATTAATCGCGAGAAGTTTTTTGCGAATGCCGATACTGAAAAATGTCGGATTAAATTCGGTGAGCGTGCCCATCTTCTCATTTTCTCTGAGTGAGTAAACCAAATCGGCAACGGAGCAGATTTCTATGGGTGCGGAGAATGAAGATTTGGCTCTTCGGGAGCCTTTGGCGATGAGGGAAATTTTGCCGGAGGCGGCGGTGAAGAAAGTCAGAATCTGCGAACTTTCGGAATAATCGGTCGAGCGGATGCAAATACCTTTATCTTTTATCAGAGCCATATACCACTCCGAAACCGTGTTTTCGCAGAATTTGGTCTTCTGTGCGGTGCATTTTTGCGGCTTTTCGCGGCGTTAAATCGTCGAAGCCAAGCTGGTGCAACAGGCCGTGAAGAATATAAAGGGCAAGCTCGGACTCGGGACTGTGGCCGCGGAGTTTTGCCTGGCGATTTGCTAATTGCGCGTTGACGATGATATCATAAAATTTTTCTTTATTTTCAGAAACATCGAAACTAATCACATCGGTAACCTTGCTTGTTTTCAGGAATTTTTTATTAACCGCGATGATTTTTTTATCATCGGCAATTTCAATATTAATCTGTGCTTTGCGCAGGCCGAAAAGATTAGATGTTTTTCGAATGAGGTTGTTTATGCGGCGTTTATTGAACGCAAATGATTTGCTGCTCATAAAAAATTTAATTTTGATACCTGAGAGCTTTGCGCGTTTTTCAGGCATCTTCGTTCTCTTGTTCATGTATTGCGGTTTGATGGTGAGGTTTGCCGCCGACGGTGGGATATGCGATCCTTCCGTGGTAATGGCCGGCAAGGCTCTTTGAGAGCGTTTCTTCAATCTTGCTAAGTTCCTTAAGCGTCAGGTCGCATTCATCAAATTGGCCATCCTGCAAACGCTTCATTGCCATATTGTGCACGACTGTTTCAATTTTAGTCGGCGTAACTTCGGTTTGCGCCCTGACGGCTCCTTCGACTGCATCGGAGAGCATAACAATGGCGGCTTCTTTTGTGCGCGGACGCGGGCCGGGGTAACGGAATTCTGATTCTGAGGGCGGCGTTTCACCGTTTGCTTTTTTGCGAGCCTCTTCGTAGAAATATTCGATTAAGGTTGTGCCGTGATGGGTTTCGATGAACTGGCGAATGACCGCGGGCAGACTGTATTCTTCGGCAAGTTCGAGGCCGTCTTTGACGTGGCCTGAGATTATTAACTGGCTCATCGCGGGAGAAAGCTGGTCGTGACGGCTGGCGGTGCCCATTTGATTTTCGACGAAATAGCGAGGCTTGCCGATTTTGCCGATGTCGTGATAATACGCGCCGACACGGCAAAGGAGGCCGTTTGCGCCAATGGACTCGGCGGCGGCTTCGGCGATTGAACCTATGAGCAGACTGTGGCTGTATGTGCCGGGGGCATCCATCGCGAGTTTCTTGAGAAGCGGCTGATTGGCGTCACTATAATCGAGAAGCGTCATACTGGTTGCTATGCGAAAAACTTTTTCGATGATTGGCAGGAACGCCTGGATAACGACGGCGACGCAAATAACTGCGGTTGCTGTCCAGCCGGCCTGAGCAAATATACTTCTATTCAAACCATTGTCGAAGAGGTCTGTCGAAAAGCTGATTATGAAAACTGCGGCGCCGGCGAAGATGCCGACTTCGAGAATTTTGATTCTTGTTCTTATTTCACGGAGCAGAAAGCAACTCGATATTGTGCCGGAAATCATTGTAAGGAAAAGGCTGAAATCAGTTTCGCGGCCTGCGGCAAGGCAGGCGAGCATCGAATATGACAGGCTCATCGCAAGCGCAAAACGCTGGTCGTAGACGATTGAGAGAATTATAGCTCCGCCAACTGCGACGGCAACTGCGATGTAAATGCCGGCGGCAAAAAGCATACCGAACTTTGTAATGGCTATAAGGGTCAAAAACAGGCATGCAAGGACAATTGCGCGGGCAGGATTTTTTATAAGTGAATAATTGAAACGGAAAACATATAACCCGCTGGTAGCGGAAATAATGAACACTAAAAGTGTAACAGCGAAAATCTGGTGCGGCGGGCGATAACTGAAAGAATCAAAAGTTACCCTGATGCTAAGCAGAAAGCTGCAAACGGCGGCGAAAAAAAGAATTATCAAAGTTGAAACGAGCATACCGCTGTTAACGAAACCAACAATTTTTACAAATCTATCGGCGGCAAAAGCTTCTCTGAGCTGCTTGCGTCTGGGACTAATATTTTTTTTCAGTATTCCCATATTTTATTGTGAGTGTCTCTTTTTCTTCGCTTCGTACGCCTGAACGATGTTCTGGACAAGATTGTGCCTTACAATGTCCGTGTCGTCAAGCCCTATTAATGAAATTCCTTCTGTGCGGGCGAGAGTTTCCATGGCATCGAGCATACCGCTTTTCTGGCCTCGTTCAAGGTCGGTTTGGGTGATGTCGCCGGTGATAATCATTTTGGAGCCTCTGCCCATCCTTGTAAGGAACATAAGCATCTGGGTTGGAGAGGTATTTTGTGCCTCATCGCAGATAATGCAGGCTTCGTTGAGCGTTCTGCCTCGCATAAACGCAAGAGGAATCACTTCAATAATGTCCATATCGGCAAGTTTCCGCATCTGGGCAAAATCCATCATATCCTCAAGACTGTCGAAGAGCGGACGCAAAAAGGGATTGACCTTCGCTTCGATATCGCCGGGCAGGAAGCCGAGCTTCTCCCCCGCTTCTACCGCAGGCCGCGCAAGCACGATTTTTCTAATCTGTTTCTTTTTGAGCATCGATACAGCGACTGCAACTGCAAGATAAGTTTTGCCTGTACCGGCGGGGCCTGTGCAGAAAGTCAAATCGTGATTGAGCATCGCTTCGATATATCTTCGCTGGCCGCGAGTGAACGGCTTAATCATTCTCTTGGGCGAAAAAACTGAAACGCCGAAATCCTCATCAGGTTCGATATTGACTTCGACTTTGCTAATCAGGCCGACCACATCGTTGGCATCGAGTTTGCCGAATCGGGAAAGATACTGCTGCATCAAATCGACAACCTGCTCTGCTTTTCTGACGGCCTGCTCCTGACCTGCGATGACAACCGAATCGTCACGCGCAGCGATACTGACTCCGCAGCGAGCGCGAACTATCCGCAAATGCTCATCGGCGGGTCCGAAAATTTCGAGCCTTTTTTTCGAAACAAGTTGAACAGTTATTTCCAAAGTTAATTACCCGTTCCGTTTAAACGAATAAGAAAAATAAATAGGCGAAAATCGCGGTGCCAAGCGGCGAATCAATAATATCGAGCACGCCGCCAAAACCGGGCACTGAAGAGGCCGAGTCTTTTGTCTCCGCGGCACGTTTAAGCATCGATTCAGCTAAATCGCCGAGCTGGCCAAGATACGCAAAAACGGCACCAAAGACAACCGCTGCCCAAAGCGGCATTATATCAAAAGCTTTCGCAAATATCGAGGCAACAATTATGGAAAAAATAATGCCCCCCGCCATACCTTCCCATGTTTTTTTGGGACTGATTACGGGCGAAAATTTGTGTTTACCGAAGAGCCTGCCAAAAGTATAAGCGCCTATATCGCAGCATTTTACGACAAAAACGAACATCAAAAACGCGATTGGGCCAAAGTCGATTCTGAGCTTGATAATGAAACTCGTCAGCACGCCAAGATAGCAAATAATAAGCAAATTCGCGCCGCAATTGGCGAATGCCCCGATAGCAGCATACTTCAAACCCTGCCATAAAAAAATGGCAAGAATACTTAAACCGAAAATTAAAATGAAAAATATCGAGGCAAACTGCAAGCTGTCTTCGAAGAATTGTGCCAGATACCAACCACCTGCAATCAGAACCGTTGCGACAACCGTAATGGGCAGGAAAATTTTCGCACCACCTGATTTTATGAGTTTGGCAAGTTCGAAATTCGCAGGAACGGCAACGAGTACTATTAAAATGGCAAGCAGTGTCCCCTGTATCGCTGAATCTTCTTTCTGACTGCTCAAACTCCCATCAAGAAAACCATCGAATAAAATCAACGATACAAAACATATCGTCATCAACGTACCGAAAATTAATCTATACTTTAGCATTTAATCTCCCACATAATTACTTACACTAAAGATGGTTTTATGTCTCCCATTCTTCTGGCGCGTTTTGAAAAGTCAAGAATCGCTTTGTCAACATCTGCAGGAGCAAAGTCCGGCCAGAGCGTATCAGTTATGTAAAACTCGGCGTAAGAAAGCTGCCAAAGCAGAAAATTACTAATCCTCTTTTCACTCGATGTTCTTATCAGCAAATCAGGGTCAGGCAGCGAAGCGGTGTAAAGGCTGTCGGCAACAATCTGCTCATCAATCTGGTCAATTGTCAGCGAACCTTTAATACAATCTGAGGCGATTTTTTTTGCGGCATCAATGATCTCCTCACGACTGCCATAGTTTAACGCAAGAGCGAGAGTCATTCCCGTATATTTCGAACTTATCTCGATAGTTTTATGCATCTCGCGAACAAGTTTGGGGGGAAGTTTTTCGGTCCTGCCGAGATGAACCAGCCGAACATTGTGTTCCTTGAGGGTTTTTCTTATCCCCACAAGATAACGGGTATAAAGCTGCATCAGGAAAGCGACTTCCAGTTTCGGCCGTTTCCAGTTCTGCATACTGAACGAATAAAGCGTGAGGCAATCGATTCCAATATCGACACAGTAATCAACAATTTTTTCGACGGTTCTTGCGCCCTGGCGATGACCATGAAAACGAGGCATTCCACGGTTTTCAGCCCATCTGCCGTTTCCATCCATTATAATTGCGACGTGTTTTGGAAATTGCGAAGGTTCAATGCCGAGCCTTTTTGCTGCGGCGATACGATTTGCTTTCATATCAGGAATTTCTTTTGACATTTTATTTCCTGAAAATCGTCTGTTTTCTCGAAGGGCCGACACCGATAATGGTTACCGGAAGGCCGACGGCATCTTCGACTGCTTTTACATACAGCCTTGCCTGGTCTGGAAGTTTTTCAAAACTGTCAACTTCGGTTAAATCCTCGCCGAAACCTTTTACGGTTTTGAAAACGCATTCAACTTTCGCGAGTTTGTCAATATTCGATGGGAACATTTTTACTTCTTTGCCGTCGATTGTATAACCAGTACAGATTTTCACTTCGTCGAGACCAGCCAAAGTATCGAGGTGCATCATAGCGAGTTCATTAATACCGCCGATTTTGGCGGCGTATTTTACAACCATTGCATCGAACCAGCCGCAGCGGCGAGGTCTGCCGGTCGTAGTGCCGTATTCGTGGCCTTTGTCGCGAATGTATTGGCCTATTTCGTTTTCAAGCTCGGACGGGAACGGGCCTGCACCGACTCGTGTTGTATATGCCTTTACTACGCCAATGAAATTATCAATCATCTGAACGGGAACACCGCAGCCGGGGCCGACGCCGAGAGAACTTGCGTTGGAGCTGGTAACAAACGGGAAAGTACCGTGGTCGAGGTCGAGAAGAGCGCCCTGAGCGCCTTCGAATAGAATATTTCTGCCTGCTTCAATTTGTTCGTGGAGATAGGCAGTCGTATCGCAGACATATTTAGATAATTTTTGCGAATAGACTTTACATTTTTCGTAAATTTCGCCTGCATTC
Organism: Planctomycetes bacterium GWF2_41_51; assembly: GCA_001825665.1. Classification (GTDB taxonomy): domain Bacteria; phylum Planctomycetota; class Phycisphaerae; order Sedimentisphaerales; family UBA12454; genus UBA12454. Next base: position 59,432 of record MHXZ01000112.1, read on the forward strand.
ATCGGCTCGGCATTATATAAAGCACCGAATATTTTATTTTTATAATTTACAATGTTTTCAATTTTGCCTTTTAAGTTTTCGATATTCAGCAAATCGGCCATTCTTACCGCGTAGCTCCTGCCTACTTTATCTGAATAACATGGGCCGATGCCGCGGACGGTTGTTCCGATTTTATTTTTGCCGAGCGATTCTTCTCTTAGCCTGTCTTCGGCTTTGTGATAATCGAGAACGACGTGCGCGTTTTCACTGATTAGCAGCCTGTCATCGAGTGTGATGCCCTTGTTAATGAGGGAATCAATTTCGCCCAGCAGCACTTCGGGGTCAACGACAACGCCGTTGGCAATGACGCAGACGGTATTTGGCCGAACCGCACCGCTTGGCAAAAGATGCAGAGCAAATTTTTTATCTCCAATAACTACGGTATGGCCGGCGTTTGCTCCGCCTCCATAGCGGACAACAATATCATTCTTTTCGGCAAGAATATCAACGACTTTGCCTTTGCCTTCATCGCCCCATTGCAGACCTACTACACAGATATTCATAATGATTGACTCTCAAAAAACCACGAATTAACACGAATTGACACGAAAATTATATCAGCCTGAAATTTTAGACACAAGCAAATCGAGGACGGCATCCATATTGTCCCAGTTTTTGCTGCAAATCTTTTTTTCAAGCGGTTTGCCGTCAGGGCCTTTGTAAGTGATAACAAAGCAGCCTTTTGACGCATAATCGGTTTTGTTAATGCTCTCCAATGAACTATAAGGAATTTTTTCGCCGTCGGCAAGAATAAGCTCCTGCTCGTCTGCGACAATCTTTTTGCCATTGACAATGAAAGCATAAATTCCGACAGCTATAGCGCCGGCGATAAGAAATGGAGGAGCTTTTTTGTGAAAAACGAGTGTATGATCTTCAACACCGTTTTTGGTATGCTTGGCTATAAATTTATCATTTTTATAACCATCATAAGCAAACCAGACACCTGCGACGAACAGAATAAGAATCCAGATTTTATAATTTGTTTTTTTGTACTTCGCGAGCGGCGCTACAACTGCCATTTTGACCTCCATAAAAATCCATTTTTCTTAAGATTTATTACCAATCGCTTACGCTCATGGCTCTGATTAAATTATCTTCTGTGCGCAATAGCGTTTGTCAAAGGCAGAACGATATTGGGCACAACTTTTTCGTCCATATACTCAACCGCAAGAGCACAAATTTTAGCAAATACTTTTTCAAGTTCGAATTCCTGCCCTGCCTGCGGATACTGCCTGATTGTCGAAAACAGGCTTATTGGTTTGTCAGTATCGAATTTTCCGCTTCTAATCTCGGCCTCATCTGTACGCGATTCAATTGCAATTCTTGCCCTTGTCGAGCAATCTTCATTGAGAGCTATAATCGCTGAAGGTGAAAGATTGAGCGGACCGGGTCCGGCGATATCAAACAGTCTTGAAAAAGCCGAGCCGCCGAAAAGCGCTTCGGAAATAATATCGTTGTGATTGCCCGCGAATTCAAAATCCATACCGAAAGTCAAATCGACGGATTCAATATCAAGACTGCGTACGCCGAGCATATAAGGAACCAAACCTATCACAAACCGGGGCAAATCGAAAGCCTGCTGAAAAGTTTCAGGATTAACGCAGCCTGCTCCGAGCCGGTCAACATCGACGCTGACCCAGAGATTGTGCTCCGATTGAGCGGATTCGTCAAGGCAGTATTCAGTACCTTCGCGATTTAGAATCGTCATACCGGGATACTGCTTTTTGACCCTTTCGAAAAAGGCAAGCAGAGTGTCCCTTTCCGAAGGAAGGTCAAAACGGGTATTTATATACATATCAACGTAAAAATCGTCACAAAACGAATTATAACTAATCGACATAGAAGCCTCGCTCCAAAAACCAGTTACAAAACCATTCTCGCATAACCGGCCGATAAAAACAATCAAATTTCCAATAAAAACCGTTATTTTGGGGCATTTTCGACATCCGGCAAAGACAATTCGGTAACTATCGCACCAACCACTGCCGCTATTGTAAAGCCGAAACAATGCCACAAACCTGAAATTATTACATCATTTGCGGTCTTGCCGTTCATTAAAATACTTATAAAGGTATAAATAAGTGCAGTCAGGAAGCCTGCCGCCGCAGAAAGCGAAATTCTTTTAAGAAGAGACGCTTTGCCGCAAAAAATTGTCGTGAAAGCACCGGCGCCAAAACAGAGCATGGCCGCGGCGATATTGAAGTGCCATTTTACAAAGAATGCCAGAACGCACGCAGCGATAATTGAAATCGGGAAAATGTGCCAGTTATGCGGCTCCAGTTTTTCGCGGAGTTCGGCTCGTGCCCGTATTCGCCTGCGGATGGTGAGCGGCCAATTATAGAAGATGCAGAAAATCGCATGTTCGAACAGAGCGCCGCGTTCGCCGAAAACCGGAACGATATGCACGGCGTCGGTCGCCCAATGCGCCGCCATAAAACGAGCGAGAGCCGGATAGCGATACGTCATTTGAATCGGGAACGCAAGGTAGCCGACGATTTTGAAAAAACTGAGAAACAGCGCGATATTGTAATCTTTAAAATTCCGCTCACGAATCGCAAGCGACACAGTGTAAAATCCGCGAACAAGCGACCCGGGCGAAATCGGCAAAACATGAAACGCAAGCAGAATCGCGCCAACCATTTTCGCTCGTTCAGCCGCTGGTACATCCGGATGCGTCAGCAAATAAATCCCCGTTACCAGCAACCATGTTATTTCAGAAACAAAAATCGTCATCAAATGAACAACAAGACTGACAAGGTATTTCTGGATAAACGGTTCATCAAGCTGCGACTCGATAATCTCAGCATCTTCATCTGTTAAGATATGCTTATCTTTCCCTTGCTGAATCATATCGAGCAGCCATTGTTTTCGCTGTCCGGAATCAAAATAAAGCTTTATAGGCCTGATTACCAAATCATGAAATTTTTCTTTTACGAATTGCCAATCAGTCAAAAACCTGTGCAGAAACGGAAGTATCAGAATCAACAACGGCAGATGATATAAAATTCGCCATTTATGATTTGCAAGCATTTCTCCTTTTTCCTGCGAGATTCTGCCTGCGCGATGCCATTTTGCGAGCATTTCAAGAACCTTGCCCTGCATTGCTTTTTTGAAATATCCGAAACTTGTCAGCAAAGAAATATAATGCTTTCGCCAACTATTATGACACCAGAATTTTCGCAGTACTCTGCCGAGAATCGGAATCAATCCGATTAAGAAAAATATGAAAGTTTTGAATCTGCTGTTCCGCAGTTTTTCAAAACCAGTATCATCGATGATATTCTGCACTTTCCAGCCGACAACCGCGCTGTCAAAAATCGTTGACCATAATTTGCCGCTGGTGAAAAGGCGAATATGATTGTGCGAAACATCAGGCACTGAGTTCCGATAAATATCTTCGGCGGCAACAAGCTGGTCGTACATACCTGTCATATCGCTGAAATTTTCTTTATGGGTGTCGATATAAGTTTTGAGCTGGTTCAAATCGCCCCGGTCGAACTGCACGAGCGAGCCGCGTTTAATGCCCTGGCCGATTAATTTGAAATCGCCGGGACTCATCGGCAGAAATGGCAGCAACGCCAAACCTGCCCGAAAATCGACAGCGACAAGGCCTTTTTCGGCATCAGTTCCGGTTTCAATTCGTTTAAGGCAGTTCGGCTGGCTCTTGAGGGTCGTCCATTCGTACTGTCGCGCAAATTCGTGAGCGCCTATTTCGTGCAGGAGATTTACAAACTCGTGCATAAAAACATATTTTGTACGATACTCAGGCGAGCCAAGTTTGTCCGAGTCAACTTCTTGCCCTTTTCGCCATTTTTTCAATAAATCGATATGGTCATCGACTTCGAGCCGCCAAGTTCGACCTTCAATCCATTCGCTTATTTCGCCGCAGCTTCCGATTTGACTATCGACTAATGTGCCGAAAATATTAACGACACTTTTTTCGTCGCCGAATTTGATTTGAGCCGCCCTGCGGATAAATTTCTGCCAAAGCGCACCTGCTTTTGCGGCGGCAGGATTGACCTGAAGCTGAAACGGGCCGCCAAAGCCGAGCCAGTAAAGCGAATTGCGGAATAATCTTGAAAAGTTCGAGGGCGGGACAAGGATTTTCATCGCGTAAATATTGCCAACCTGCAAATCGCGGCAAAGCTGCGGTTTATCGGTATCGAGAATTTTTATTTTGTAAACCTGTCCTGCGAACCCTCCGCCGACAAATCTTTCGATTGCTAATTTGATTTTTATTTTTTCGCCGCCGTTAATCGGCTGGAAATCATAAGTAAGTTCTGTCTGCGGCTCGTAATGAGCCATAGACACAGGTCTATGCAATTCTAACTGCTCGAAGCGCAAATATAAATTTTTACAGAAATCTGAGGAATAGTCCAAAGCCATAAAATCCTTTGTCAGCTTTCAATTTTTAGAGATGATACTTTGAAAAGGAGAAATAATCAACCACCCATTTGTGCAAATCTGACAAGCAGGGTTGTAATGCATACGACGGTGCCTGCAATAACCCCGGCGACCAAATCATCGGCAAGAATGCCCAATCCGCCATTGAGGTGTTCCATTTCGCGAATGGGGGAGGGTTTCCAAATATCGAAGATTCTAAAGAGTACAAAGGCGGCAATTGCAGGAGCTAAAACTGTGCCGCTGGTTACCGCGGCGGGAAAAAGAGCAACAGCCTGACCTGCGAATTCATCAATAACAATCCAGCCCGGGTCTCTTTTTCGTCCATTTTTTTCGATTGCACCGGCAAAAACAACGCAAAAAACGCCTGCGATTATCATCGCTGCCAGCAGAAAAAAAACTGAAACAAACTGAATCGGCCAGAAATGATTTACCGCCAGAAAAGTGGCCAGCATCAGCAAACTGCCGAAAGTGCCGGGCGCTATAGGCATAAACCCTAATCCAAAGCAGGAAAGTACGAATATTTTAAACTTCATACCTTTAGTATAATCGAAAATACAAAATTAAAAACTAAAAAATCCTTTCAAAATCCCTTGACTTTATCCGGTATAAAAGTTATCATTATTGCAACATTGTTGCATTATGAATATAGAAACAATTTACAAAACGATAAAATTAAAAGGTAAACGCCTGTCAAAGGTTCGAAAGGCGATTATCGGGATTCTGCATCAATCGCCCTGCCTGCTTTCGACTTCCGAGATTTTATCGTGTTTGAAATCGCATAAAATTGAGCCTAACAGGTCAACGATGTACCGGGAGCTGATGTTCCTGGCAAAAAATAATATCGTCATAAAAAATACCATCGGCCATAAAGATTTTTTTGAGCTGCCGACAGACCATCATCATCACCTGGTATGCACCAACTGCAATGCGATAAAAAAAGTAGTTATCGGCAGACATCTTCACAAACAGGAAAAACAACTGGAAAAAGAAAACGGTTTTGTAATCAAAAGCCATTCAATCGAATTTTACGGCCTTTGCCGGGATTGCAGGACGGAATAATAATGAAGAAAATTTTATTTTTCTGGATTACAGTAATTATACTTCTGCTGGCAATGTTCGCATCGGTAAAGTTCGGGCAGAAATCCCGACCAGACGACGGCAAACTCACTGTCATTACGACTCTGTTTCCATTGTATGATTTTTCCAAAAATATCGGCGGAGATAAAGTGAACGTTTCACTGCTGCTTCCGCCGGGTGTTGAGCCGCATTCATTCGAGCCGAAGCCAAGCGATATTGCTAAAATAGGCGGTGCGGATGTTTTCGTCTTTACCGGTGAATTTATGGAGCCATGGGCGCACAATATCATACGCGGAACTTCAAATGCGAAAATCGGCGTTGTCGATGCAAGCGCAGAAGTAAAAATGATATCGATGGAAGAGCGTCATGAATGCGACGAACATCACGAACATGAAAATCAGGATGGTATAGATCCTCATATCTGGCTCGATTTCGACAATGTGAAAATCATCGTCGATAACATCACAAATGCGTTTTGCGAAAAAGACCCCGCAAACGCGGATTACTACAAGCAAAATGCAGATGAATACAAAAATAAAATTAACGAATTAGACAACGAATATAGAACTGCACTGGCAAATTGCCGAACACGCACGATAGTTTACGGCGGACATTACGCATTCGGCTATATGGCACATCGATACGAATTGCAGTATAGGGCGGCACAAGGCCTATCGCCTGACGCCGAGCCAAGCGCGCAGGATATTATCGCACTCATCGAACAAATCAGGGAAAATAATATTCACTCTATTTTTTATGAAGAATTGACAAATCCTAAAATCGCTGAGACTATCGCAGCCGAAACGAACGCTAAAATGCTGGCTCTCAACGATGCGGCCAATGTCAGCAGAAAAGATATCGAAAACAATACTTCGTTTATTTCGATTATGGAAAATAATTTGAAAAATTTTAAAACCGGTCTCGAATGTAACTAATAGATGGCAATTATTGATATAAAAAATGTTTCAGTATCCTATAACAGCCACGAAGCGCTGAAAGATATTTCGTGCAAAGTAGAAACGGGCGACTTTATCGGCTTTGTCGGGCCAAACGGTGCGGGAAAGACCACGCTCATAAAAGCGATATTCGGACTTGTGCCGGTAAAGGAAGGGAATATAGAACTTTTCGGCACCCCCGCGAAAAAATTCACGAACTGGGATAAAATCGGTTATCTGCCGCAGCAATCAACTTCCATTAATCCGCTTTTTCCGGCAAATGTTCGTGAAGTTGTTCTGCTCGGTTTACTGTCCCGAAAAAAATGGCCGAGAAAAATTACCAGGCATGACCGGACAAAAGTCGATGAAATTGCCGAAAAGCTGAAAATCGGGCATCTGAAGAAAAGAATGTTCAGCGAACTGTCCGGCGGACAGCAGCAAAAGGTTCTGCTTGCCCGCTGTCTTGTTTCGGAACCGCAGCTTTTGATTTTCGACGAGCCTTCAACCGCACTCGACCCGGATTCAAGAGAATCATTTTTCGAGCTGATAAAGGATTTGAATATAAAAAGCAAAATCGCCGTGATACTTATCACCCACGATACCGGATATGTCGGAAGATTTGCGGAGAAATTATTGTATCTCGATAAAAATCTGATTTTCTTCGGGAAATTCTCAGACTTCTGCAAATCTGAAAAGATGGGCCTTTATTTCGGAGAACATCATCAGCATATAATCTGTCATCAGCACCATGATGCCAGCGACAAACATCATCATACACACTATCCTCCGCACGATGCCATAGAAGGCGAAAAAATATGAACCTGATAAGTTTTTTACAGTACACGTTCATTCAAAAAGCCTTCTTGGCCGGTGCTTTTATCTCTGTTACCTGCGCAGCTTTGGGAATGTTTCTGGTACTTCGCAAGATGTCGCTAATCAGCGACGGTCTTTCACATCTTAGTTTCGGTGCGATAGCGGTAGGTCTTTTCTTCGGCGTTTATCCTTACTATATCGCTGTGCCGCTTGTCATGGCGGGTTCATATTTAATTTTGAAAATCACCGAAAAAGCGAAAGTTTACGGCGACGCATCAATCGGCATTGTTTCGGCGGTCGGCATCGCAGGCGGCGTGATTATCGCGAGTCTTTCGAAAGGATTTAACGTTGACCTGTTCAGTTATCTTTTCGGAAGCATTCTCTCTATCCGAACGGTCGAGGTATTTTTATCCCTTCTGCTGTCATTGACTGTACTTACGATTTTATATTTTTATTATTGGGATTTATTTTCAGCAACGTTCGATGTTGAATATGCAAAAACAACCGGCATTAAGACAAACAAAATAAATGTAATTCTCACTTTGCTGACATCACTTGTCGTTGTGCTTTCAGTAAAAGTCGTAGGCGTACTTCTCGTATCGGCTCTTATGATTCTGCCCGCGGCTGCCGCTCTGCAAATCGCCAATGGATTCCGCTCGGCTATCTTTATCGGGTGCTGTTTTTCGCTTATTTCGGTTTTGGCTGGCATTACATTTTCATTCTTCCTCGATTTGCCGACCGGAGCAACGATTGTGATGATTAACGCGATTATTTTCGCCCTCGCCCTGCTCTATAAAAAAATAAGCTGATTACTTTGTAATTGCCGTAGGTAGATTTTTTCTTTTTGCCTTTTTCTTTATTTATCTTATAATTATTTTATGGTAGATTTTAATGACATTCAGGCATTAGCGAACAGAATCGTGGAGCTTTTTCATCCTCACCGTATTATTTTATTTGGTTCGTATGCCGCCGGTAATGCAAACAAGGATTCAGACGTTGATTTACTTGTTGTATTGCCATTCGAGGGCAAGAATTTTTACAAATCTCTGGAAATCGTCAATGCTGTTAATCCTATGTTTAGTACGGATATTTTGGCGAGAAAACCTGAGGATACGCAATGGCGTTATCGTAATGGCGACCCCCTGATAAAAGATGCCATTGACCGCGGGAGAGTTTTATATGAACAAAATTATTGAAGAATGGATTCGAAAAGCCGATGCTGATTATGCCACTGCATCTCGTGAAATGTCGGTAAGAGAAGACACAAACTTCGACGCTATCTGTTTTCACTCACAGCAATGTATTGAAAAATTAATGAAAGCTCTGCTTATCAAAAATGGCCAAACGCCTCCAAAGATTCATGATTTATTTCATTTAAGTCTCTTGCTTTCTCCTGTCTGCAAAAAATGGTCTTGCCGTCATGAAGATTTGCGGTATTTGACTCGTGCATCAGTTGATTTTCGTTATCCTGGCGAATCCGCCGATAAAGATGAAGCCGCACACGCTCTTGAAATCTGCTCAAACCTGCGAACCGTTCTCCATCAACTCTTGTCTGAATAGACGAATTTTCAAATCTTCAATCTTCAATTTTAAATTTATTTAATCATCTCCAAACAATACCTGTCCGTCATACCAGACACATAATCGCAGACCGTTCTTTCAAGTCCGAATTCGTTTATAAGGTTCTGATAAAACTTTGGCATCAGTTCGGGGTTATTTTTAAATTTATCAAAAACTTTAGCCAGCCATTCTTTCGCTTGCGACGAAACATCTTTGACGAGCGGATTATCATACATATTTTTCAGCAGAAATATCTCAAGCTGACGCAGACCCGCTTCGGCCGAATCGCTGATAGTTATAAGATTATCGCTTCTTTCGAGAACCTGCCCGATAGTACCGATATGTTTATTTTCAATCACTGCCCTGCTTGTTTCAATGCAGTCGCCGACGAGCATATCGATTATCGTTTTTGCGATTCGAGTATATTTAATCACTCCGCCGCTGACAACTTTCGATTCACATATTTCGATAGCCTTTCGGCACAATTCAACATTTTGAATCATTTCATAACTCAAAACCCTCGAGCGAAGCCCGTCCTCAAGGTCATGGCAGTTATAAGCGATTCTGTCTGCGAGGTCAGCAATCTGGCCTTCGAGCGAACAGTTTTTTTCGGTAAAACTTTTATTCCTAAGCGGATTATCAAAATGCGTTTTATGCTTGGCAAGAGCGAGCCTCGTTTCATACATAAGATTAAGGCCGATGAAATCAGGATAAGGCCTTTCGAAGAGTTCAACAATCCGCATAGTTTGATAATTATGTTCGAACCCGCCGAAATTTTTCATAAGTTCATTCAGTGCCGCTTCACCGCTGTGACCGAATGGACTATGGCCGAGGTCATGCGCAAGACAAACCGCTTCAGTCAGGGCTTCATTAAGGCCGAGAACTTTCGCGATTGTTCTGCCGATTTGCGATACTTCGATGCTGTGCGTCAGGCGTGTACGGTACTGGTCGTTAATCTGCGGCATAAAAACCTGTGTTTTGCCTTCGAGCCGGCGGAACGCAGATGTATGAATGATCCTGTCTCTGTCGCGCTCAAATGCTGCGCGATAAGAATGAGCAGGTTCTTTAAACTGTCTGCCTTTACTGTTTGTTTCCGTTACCGCGTATGGTTTTAAAGCATCGGACATTATTAAATTCCGGGGAGATTATTTTTTTCACTGACATCTTTCAGCTGCTGATAAAGGTCTTTCAAAGTTTGACTTATCACGTTGGTGTCGGCGCAGACTTCCATAAAATTGGTATCGCCGTCCCATCTCGGTACGATATGGATATGCAGATGTTCCGGCAGCCCCGCTCCTGAACTTCGGCCTAAATTTATGCCGACATTAAATCCGTGCGGATTTATTGCGAGCCTCAATACTTTTTGGCAGGCAATCATCAGCTTTGAGATTTCAAGAAGTTCGCTGTCGTTCAATTCTTCCAATTCAGCGACATGCCTGACTGGGCACAGAAGGAGATGGCCATTGTTATATGGGAATCGATTAAAAATTACGATGGATTGTTTTGTCCGCCAAAGCACGAAATTATCCGCGTCCGATTGAGGATTATTTACATTATGACAGATAAAGCATTCGTGTTTTTCAGTTAAACCTTTTATATACCCCAGTCTCCATGGAGCCCAGAGATTATTTCGCTTCAATTAAAACTCCCGAATCAAGAAGGATTTTAAAATATAAATTTATTCAACCAGCTTCATAGTGATTGTCTGGTCTATTTCAATATTGGGGGTAAGTTCATCGCTGCCGAGACCCATAATTGAAGCGCTAACCGCTGCTTTATAATTCTGAATATCGCTGACAATCATACCTTTGTCTATGTTAAAAATCTGTGTGCCTTTACCTTCGAGTGAAAGCACTTTATAGCCCTGCAGAAAACCAAACATTCCCTTCATCTGGAACGACCCGCTGTATGGCAGCGGCGCCTCGGCCGGGGTTCGGCTTAAAGTATAGACGCTCTCGATTTCAGCAAGGGTACCGGTTTCAGTTTGTTTCACGCCGGCAAGACTGTAATCGACATCACGTGCGATTTTTGAAACGTAGGGCATCGGAGCGATAAGTTTCGAGTTCCATTTGCTTTTAGCCGTCAAACCTTTTGCAGGATTTTTTATAGCTGCGACTGTATCCCATATATTCCACTGTGTCGCGAGGAAATCCATAATCATATCAGGATTTTTAACTTTGCCTCTTTTGCCGTCTCCGCCGCTGAATGCTTTTTCGCCAAGCTCTTTAGAAATTTTTTCTAAAGAACTGTAATCAACTATTTTGCCGGTCGGAGAAATGCTTAATGTAAAACTCTTGCCAACGAGACTTTCAACTGCGTCAGTTTTGTCCTGCCCTCTTCCTGAACCAACCCTTGTAACTTTCGCTGAACGGCAGGTTGCTTCGATAGTAGAAACGCCGAGGGGGTCTAATTTTACAGGTTTGTATGCAATCTGCATTTCAAGTTTTTCAGATTGCGACTGTTCTTTGCCGTCTTTTTTTCCCTTCGAGTACTTGCCCGATGGGTCGAGATTAATCGTCATTGTTCTTTCGCTGACGAAATTATACACAACCTCTGTATCCGGCTGGAAATCTACGCTTAACAGCACAGCCTCTTTTAAATCAACAGCTTTAGATTTCTGTTGTTTTTCCTGCTGCTGTTGACAACCCAAAAAACAAATAGCTGCTGACGCCAAAATCAAACTTGCAAAAATCCATTTCTTCATAATTTTACCCGCAATCCGTTAAAGTTAAATTAATCTACTTTTTCAATACTGTAATTATATGTAAAGCCCATAGTGAGCTGGTCTGGCCCTTTGTCGCTTTTCTGTTCTTCAGATGTTTCAGCCGCGACCCACTGTGCCTTTAATGTTTCGTCATAACTGAGAATAGTGCCGGTAGTCAAATTGATAATCATTTTGCCGGTGTATTCGTCTTTTTCATCGAACATATTGGCGAACATACCCATTCCGGCTTCTTTATCGCTTGCGCCTTCGACACGCTTCGAACTCGGAACCGCGTTCATTTCAATAGTCGCAATCTTCTGGTCGTTTTCTTCTTTTATATCTGTGAGAGTATAAACTTTTTCAAAACTTTTTGACCTGAGCATTCCGGCCGGTGATGCGGTTACAGAACTCCACTTTTCACCCTTTTTATAGGAATCTTTTGCATCGAACAGAGCCATGACCTGGTGTCTGCGTGCGATTTCCTCATCGCTCAGCATTCTTGCCGCTGTCTTTTCAGATGCGCCCTGCTTTACTAATGCCCTTGCCGCCGAAGCATCGACGACCTCTACCGCACCTTTTGGCGAAATTTTTATTTTATAGCTTGCGCCGATAAGTTTCGTCATCGGGTCTGATTCGTTTGCAGTTGTGCTGTCGAATCCAACCTCTTTGCCCTGCGAATCTGCGGAAGTATATTTCAATTGTTTAATGGTTATGTTCGCTATCGCGTTGCCCTGCTCATCGACAGATTCTATGCTCTGTGAAAATACCATTTCAACACTGCCGCCGGTGTGGCGTTCTTTTGTCTTGTTAATCGACGGCTGAACAAACTCATAATCCTTGGTTGAGCCTGTTACAACTTTATACGTCGTCTCGCTCTTGGGCGAGAGATTGAGCTTCATCTCGGAACTCGGTACGCAGCCTGCAAAAATAATCATCACTGCGCAAACACCACAAATAACTGCACAAAGTTTTCCAACTTTCATCGTTTTCTCCTAAAATCATTCAGGTAAAATAGTTAATCCGTTAAAGACCGAACTCGAATTATAACCATTTTAATTTTTAGAGCAATTTTTTTTGCTAAATAAATTTTCTGATTATTGGGATTTATTTCCGGCCGATTTAAGTTTATAATACCGGCTGAACTATTTTTATGATTTTACGTAACCTATTCAGGAGCAAATACCTATGAAAAGTGACGCCATTAAGAAAGGCTTTCAGCACGCCCCGCACAGGGCATTGCTTAGGGCCTGCGGTCTGAAAGATTCGGACATAAATAAACCTTTTATCGGCATCGCAAACAGCTTTTGCGAAGTCGTTCCCGGCCATAGACACCTGAATATCGTCGCCCAAAAAGTCAAAGACGCTGTCCGCGCAGCAGGCGGAGTTCCTTTCGAATTCAATACTATCGCCATTTGCGACGGCATCGCAATGGGACATACAGGTATGAAATATTCGCTGGCATCGCGCGAGATTATCGCTGATTCAGTCGAATCGATGGTTCGCGCTCATTGCTTCGACGGACTTATCTGTATCCCCAATTGCGACAAAATCGTTCCAGGAATGTTAATGGCTTCTGTCCGCGTAAATATTCCGACAATCTTCGTCTCCGGCGGACCAATGGCAGCGGGCAAAGATTCAAAAGGAGAGGCTGTCGATTTGATTTCCGTCTTCGAAGGTGTCGCATCACTAAAGGCAGGGAAGATTGACGAAAAAAGACTTTATGAACTTGAATGTTCAGGCTGCCCTTCCCAAGGCAGCTGCTCAGGTATGTTCACCGCCAATAGTATGAACTGCCTCTGCGAAGCAATTGGAATGGCTCTGCCCGGCAACGGCACTATACTTGCAATCAGTCCCGAACGCGACAAACTTTACGAAGCCGCCGGCAAACAGATTATCCAGCTTATCAAAAAGGACATCAAACCGCTCGACATCATCACGGCCAAATCAATCGATAACGCTTTTGTCCTCGATATGGCAATGGGCGGCTCAACAAATACAGTTCTGCACGCTCTCGCGATTACAAGCGAAGCGGAAATTAAATACGACCTCGAAAGAATTAATAAAATCAGCCAGAAATGCCCCAACATCTGCAAAGTTTCGCCATCGAGCAAATGGCATGTCGAAGACGTTCACAATGCCGGCGGCGTAAGCGCGATTTTAAACGAAATAAGCAAACTTGAAGGTATGCTCAATCTCGATTGCATTACCGTAACCGGAAAAACTCTCGGCCAAAACATCGCAAAATCTAAAATCCAAAACTTTGATTGCATTCACAAACTCGAAAACGCATATTCTAAAACCGGCGGCCTTTCAATCCTCAAAGGCAACCTCGCGCCGAAAGGCTGTGTTGTCAAAACCGCAGGAGTTGCTGAAAAAATGCTCAAACATACCGGCCCTGCTGTTATTTTCGAAAGCCAGGAAGACGCCTGTGATGGCATTCTCGCAGGAAAAGTCAAAGCTGGCGACGTCGTCATCATTAGGAACGAAGGCCCGAAAGGCGGCCCCGGAATGCAGGAAATGCTCGCGCCGACAAGCTATATCGCAGGTGCAGGCCTTGGCGAATCAGTCGCTCTCATTACCGATGGCAGATTCAGCGGCGGAACCCGCGGCGCATGCATAGGCCACGTCAGCCCAGAAGCCTCAGTTGGCGGGCCAATCGGTCTATTAAAAAAAGGCGATATTATTGAAATCGACATTCCGAAAAAGAAAATCTCTGTAAAAGTTTCAGATGCCGAACTCGCCAAACGCAGAAAAAAATTCGTCGCGCCGAAACCAAGAGTTACTAAAGGCTCTCTTGCTAAGTATGCCTCAATGGCAACAAGCGCAGACACCGGCGGCGTCCTGAAATGGGAAAATTAAAATCTGTGGCAAAAAATAAATGGTATATAAATGGTCTTCACTTCGAATGTCAGCAGTGCGGCAATTGCTGCTCCGGCCCGGAGGAAGGTGTAATCTGGATTACAAAGCAGGAAATTGAAAAACTCGCCGAGCATTTTCAAATGATGCCTGCCGAGCTTCATAAAAAATATCTGCGCAAAATCGGCCTGCGTGTTTCCATCAAAGAAGACCCCAGGACAAAGGACTGCATCTTTCTTACAAGAACGAACGACAAGCCCGGCTGCGCGATTTACAATTTCCGGCCGACCCAATGCCGAACATGGCCGTTCTGGTCTTATAATTTAGACAGCCCCGACGATTGGAACATCGCCGCGCAAAAATGTCCCGGCATAAATAAAGGCGGACTTCACACATTCGATGAAATCGAAAAAAAAAGAAATTTGTAAACAAGTCAAACAGATTTATGATTGGCTTGATGCTGAAATAAAATCACTTAATGCCGATTGTTGCGTCTGCGGAAAATGCTGCGATTTTGACTCCTTCGGCCATAAATTATTTATAACATCTCCCGAACTGTATTATTTTTACGAAAATTTGAAACCGCTGAAAAAAATGCCGGCCGGTGTTTGCCCTTATATGGAAAATGGCAAATGCACCGCAAGAGATTTTCGCTTCACAGGATGCCGAATCTTTTTCTGCAAAGCCGATGACGAAAAAATAAACGACTTGAGCGAACAGGCGATAAGAAAGTTTAAGGGCTTATGCAATGAATACAATTTTCCTTACAGCTATATGGAACTTTCAAAAGCTTTAAATGAATATTGATACTATAACTTCAAAACAAATACCAATCGCAACCGAGACGAACCGCGCAACCGCAACCGTTAAACGTAACCTGCTCTTGTAGAATTTATGAACCTATTTTTATTCCTAATACAGGTCGTCATCATTTCATTATCCGGCGTTCTTGCCCCCGGCCCTGTTATGGCATCTACAATTGCGCACGGAACAAAATCCAGACACGCAGGATTTTTCATTTCTCTCGGCCACTCGGCGATTGAACTGCCTCTTCTTGCCGCAATTGCTTTGGGAATAGGTTATATTTTCGAATATCCCGCGGCAAAAACATCGATTGGCCTTATCGGCGGCGCGTATCTGCTTTGGATGGGCTGGGGAATGTTTAAGGAACTGAAAAATTATCACGAAACAAAATCATCTTTAAACTCCAGCAGCCCTTTTATGACGGGACTCGTACTTTCCGCCACTAACCCATATTTTCTGTTATGGTGGGCAACTGTC
This sequence comes from Planctomycetes bacterium GWF2_41_51, assembly GCA_001825665.1. Classification (GTDB taxonomy): domain Bacteria; phylum Planctomycetota; class Phycisphaerae; order Sedimentisphaerales; family UBA12454; genus UBA12454. Next base: position 75,101 of record MHXZ01000112.1, read on the forward strand.
GGCCTGAATATGGCAAAAGACGCCGCAACTTTGGGTTATCTGGCGATTGTTTTGTTTGCGATTGTCCATTCACTTTGCGATATGACATGGCTGGAGCTTATTTCATTTACAAGTTACAAAGGCACAAAGCTGCTCAATGAAAAGAATCAGAAGTATATTTTGGTTTTCTGTGCCGCCGCAATTATCTTTTTCGGCCTTTATTTTATAATCAAAAGTGTTGTGTCTTAACCGAAAATCGGCGGAAAACAGGAAAACGGTGTCAGGAGTCATTTATCCATTTATCTTATGAATATAGTTACCAAACAACGTAAAACCAATTTTCTGTCTTCGCCGGCACTGGACTGCCTGAGGGCTTTAGCAAATATAAATGTCTCCGCAGGCTGCGTTCACAATTGCCTTTATTGTTATACTAAAGGCTATTCCATTTACCCGGGCGAAAATACAATTGAACTTTATGAAAATATAGTTGCTAAAGTCACAGATGAAATCAAACGCAAAAGAAAAAAACCGCGATGCGCGTATTTTTGCTCATCCTGCGATCCATTTCAGCCGATACCGCGGATTCAGCAGATTACCTTCGATTTAATGAAAGCTCTGCTTGAAAATAACATCAATGTCCAGTTCGTAACTAAAGGCATTATATCGGATAAAACTTTTGAGTTGTTCAATGAACATCCATCAAAAATTTTCGGCCATATCGGGTTAATAACAGTTGAGGAAAAAATTTTGAAAATTTTTGAGCCTGGCGCTGCAAGTCCTCCCGTTCGCCTCAACCAGCTTGAAAGATTGACAAAAATGGGAATTGAGATGTCTGTCCGCTGCGACCCAATAATTCACGGCCTTACAGATTCAGATGAGCAATTACAAAAATTATTTTCGGCAATCGCAAACACCGGCTGCAAACGTGTGTCGATAAGTTTTCTTTTTTTGCGCCCTGCAATTATTTCGAGTTTCAAACAAAATATCTCTGACAAAGAGACATTAGATAAAATCTTAAAACCATATTCAGCAAACAACATTTTGCCTATCGGTCTTAGTTCAAAAGGAACTGTTTTGCCGCCGGAGATAAGAAAAGCCGGCTTTGAAAAAATCGAAAAAATTGCCGCCGGTTTCGGCATAACAACCCGCATCTGCGGCTGCAAAAACAATGATATCACAACTCAGAAATGTTATCTCACTCGCGAAATAATGAACAGTCCAAAACTTTTATTCTCCTGAAATAAAAATGGTGTCAGGAACTATTTATGTACTTTATTTACAATAACTTACAACTGAATATATGGCTAAATAGTGTCAGGAACATTTTTTATACCTTTTTCAATCTTAAATCAAAATCAGGTTCTTTTACTCACAACCTTCTCTCCAAAAGCCTGATGAACGATATTCCAAATCGCCAACCCGTCCGCAGCATTATAAAGTTCGTTCCGCATCGCAGGGTCGCTCATTAGCCGTGCGATGTGGCCAAGTATCTGCACCTGCGACTCGTCCTCATTTTGCGGCGTCAATATCAAATAAATCAATTGTGCCGGTTTCCCATCAGGCGAATCCCATTCGATACCTTTAGCTGATCGCCCGATTATAACCAAAGGTTTTTTAATCAAATTCGTTCGCGCATGCGGAACTGCAATCCCTTCCTCCATCGCAGTCCCCTTCGCACGTTCACGCTCCAGCACCGCTTCTTTCAACTGCTCTGCCTGAGATATGCTTTCATGCTCAGCGGCCAATTCCGCAAGTTCTTCAATCGCATTTTCTCGATTGTTTGCTTTAAGAGATGCAATGATCGCTGTGCGAGAGAAAAATTCAAGAACGCTTATCTGCGGTCTTCGTTTAATCGAGTACGCAAGCCAAGGCCCCAGTATGACAGACGACGCCACCGCTCCGAAAACTATCGCTACAAAAATAGGTTCGGTAATTACGCCATTTTCCAGCGCAATGATACCTACAACAATCTCCATCGCTCCACCCGGAGTATGAGCAATAGCGATAGAAAGCTGATTGGCCTTGCCGATTTTTGTAAGAAGCACGCCGAGCCATGCACCAAGGAATCTTCCGCCGATTCCTATTATTGTCACCAGCAGCACAAGCCACAAGTTGAAACCGGTAAGAAAGTCAATTTTAAGCCCGATGTTCGCAAAGAATAGCGGTACAAATATCGCATATACCATTTGAGAAATAATCTGCCGTGTCCGCTGAGAAAGCGCGGTGCTTTGCCCTGCCATAATTCCCGCGATAAAAAATCCGAACAACGCGTGGATTCCGATTTTTGACGTTATCGCACCGCAGGCAAGCCCCAACAGGCAGATAAAAGTCAATGATGAAGCGGGTTCAGGCATATTGCGTTTCTTCATCCGACCGATTACAGCCGATGCCCCGATACGGCCCGCCGTCAGACAGATTGCGGTAAACACTATCGTGCCCGCCATAATAAGCAGATTGCTCATCACTCCCATTTCCGGCTTGATGGACATTGCCAGCACAAGAGTAAATATCAGCCATCCGATAATATCGTTGACCGACAGAGCGGACATTATCAAAAAACCAAGGTCGGTTTTTGATAAACGCAAATCATGCAGCGATCTTGCCGCTACGGGCATTGCGCTGATAGTCATTGCCGCTGCCATAAACAAAGCAAAAATAAGCCGCTGACTGGTATCAGCAAGAAATCTGTCAGGTATCAGCAGTGCGGGAAAAAACGCGACAACCATTGGTATTATGATATCAGAGACAGCAATTTTAAGAGCATCGCCACGCTGCCGCCATGCCGCCAGAAAATCCATTTCAAGGCCCATCTCCAGAAGCAGAAAAAGCACACCAAGCCATGCGACCGTTTCGAGCATATTCTGCTGTACCATATCGGAGGGGAAAATTGCATCGTGCAGCCCGGGCGCAAATCGTCCCAGAATAGTTGGACCCAGAAATATTCCGACAAGTATTTCAGCCGTCAGCGCCGGCTGCTTAAATCGTGTGAAAATCTGTCCAAGACCGCGTGCCAGCCCAAGAAGCAAAAATACCTGAACCAGAAATAGAAATATATGCTCTTCGCTCAGATAGTGCATAGAACCGCCTTTGTTTTTAATGGTACAAAGGAAAAAACATTACGCTATAATGGTATTTGCTGATAAAATTTATAGCATCTTCTAATTAGACATCCATTAATCTTTATATAAAAAAGTAATTAGCGTCTATTCGTGAAAATATGAAGAAAGGGCATCCTTGGGTATAATAAAGTAAACCCAAATACCATTATACGAAAGGAGCCCTTATGAACAGTATCAATTATATCGGAGTTGATGTGCATAGCAACAATATTGAAATGGCAGTCAGGCACAAAGGGCAAATCAGTCAAAGCTTTGCTCTGCCGACATCCATTTCTGCCGTCATAACCGCCCTCGACTCTATCAAAAGCCCGAAAATGATGGCAATCGAAGAAGGGCCAATGGCAGGCTGGCTTTACCGAAATCTGCTCAAAAAGTCGATAAATTTATCGTCTCAGAACCACGCAGAAACAAGCTCATCAGTTCTGATGGCGACCACGACGACAAAATAGACTCCGCAAAATTGGCAATGCTGCTTGAAGGCGGTTTTCTCAAAGAAGTTTATCACAGCGATGATGTTAAAAAAGCAGAGTTCAAACAGTGGGTAAATCTCTATCATGATAGAGTTAAAGACGCTGTTCGCAGCATAAATAAAATCCGGGCAGTTTGCAGAATGCAGGGAATTAAGATTCCTCGTTCGGTAATTATAAAACCTGATAATCGCTGCAAATGGCTTAGCCAATTAAGACAGGCTTCGCTTTCAGAGCAGTTGAATATGCTGTTCATAGGTTACGATGCGGCCGCACAGCAGACGCCTTGCAAAAAAACAATTGGTTCGCTTCGGGAAAAATTATCCGATTATAAAAATCTGGCAAGAGATTGTTGGTGTGGGCTTAATAAGGGCGACAACGTTATTCGCGTATTTGGATACACCTTTTCGGTTCAGTGAAAAGAATAAGCTGTGGAAATATTGCGGCATTGGACTTGTACACACAACCAGCGGCACAGACGGCAAAGGCAGACCCAAGCCTGCAAGGTTACAGTTGCCCTGGAATTGCAGCAGGGTTTTAAAGAATGTGATTTTAGGCGCATCATTGAGCGCTATCAGACAGAAAGATAATATATTCAGAGATGATTATGAAAGGATGCTCAAAAATGGCATAACAATATCAAATGCCCGACATACTGTAGCACGAAAAATACTGACAGCGATGTGGGGTATATGGAAAAGCAGTTATCAAAATGGTGCAGTCAAATTCGACCGCCAAAAAATTACAGCAGATTGTTAAAAGCTCTTTTACAAAGACAATTATAAGATATCGTTTTGGCATTACAGTAAAGAGTTCCGTTGTAACCGCTGGACGCCTTTAGTTGCAGTCCCCGATTCGTGAATGAACCTTTGCTTAGCTCTGCCTCAATTCTTTTTATGAACTGCCGGCGTAAGGCAAGTTCCAGATAGGTGGTTGGCAGCATATATGCTGCTGAATGAATAAAGAAAAGATGTCGCAAAATAATGTCTTTTGAGCATAAAGCACAATCAGGAAACTTGTTGGCGTGAATGTGTCATAGAAAAATATGTAAGCACGGATGCCCTCAAAGCAAAAAATATTCGTGTAACGGAAAAAATATTACTTGACTATGAGTTCTTCATAGGTGTTTATTAGTGGTTTAAATTTCCTTCGCAGTATCCAAACCATTCGGCTCATTCACTTCGTTCGCATCAGCCGGTTTCTCGACGGGAATATCTTCCACAAGTTCCGCCATTGGTTTTGTGATGTTGTCCGCCATATAGGATGGAATTTTAAAGACCCAGCCTTTGGCCGAATCGTGCAGTTTCTTTGCGTTTTCCATAGCCAGCAGCTTTGCTTCTTTCTGTTTAAGAGCTTCCTGTGATTCGACGCCCTCTTCTTTCGTTACCTGCGTTTTATCTGTGAACTCTGCTTTGCATTTAATGAACGTATCGGAATCTTTTTTCGCTATCTCAAGATTAATCAGCGTTGAATCTTTCATTTTGAGATTATATTTTCTGTCGAACACCAAATCTTTAGCTTCCGACTCTGCCATCACATCGTCGAACCGCAAATTTGAGAGAGCGCCAAGCACCTGCGAACATTCGCTGTCCTTCTGTTTTTTGCCTGCCGGCAGTTCCTTCAATTTTACAATAGCGCCATTAGCATCCGAAACAAGCGAATAAAAATCATTCGGCCCCGCTACAGTAACCCAGTCTATATTTTCCTTCTTTACATAGATAAGGTCTTTATTCATATAATCGACCGCTGGCCCCTGTATCCAGGGAACATCGCTTAGTACATAAACTTTTTTATCATTAAAGAGTTTACCGTATGCGTAACTGCCTTTTCCAGATTCGGTATCTTTGCCGATAATAAAGCCGGTGATAAGTTTGTCATCAGCCCCGAAAAACTGAATGCTTCCCTTCGATTCTTCCTCAGTAACGCCGAGGTCTTTATAATTTTTCTCGTCCTCGGTGTACAATTCGACAATCTTGATATCGAGGCTCGATGTAAAAAGATTGTTAACGACTTTATTCGCTGCCGGGTAGCCCGCTTTTTCCGCGATAACAAAACCGTCTTTCCTGCGGTTCAGCGTAACGACATTATCTTCCTGCTTGACGATAATCTTTTGTACCGCTGATGGGTCAAGTCCCTGTATAAGCGCGCCAGTCGCCGATGCCGCTGGTTTGCTTTTGTTTGCGTATTGTGAAACTACAACTGCAAGAACAACCGAAATTACCGCTGCAATACCTAAAAATGATAACTTTCTATCACTCATTGAATCGACTCCATTTTTAAATCTTCAATTTTCAATCTCAAATTTCAAATTTCGATTTTCCATTTTCTTTACGCGTCGCTTGCGTGACTGATATATCTGCGTTTCCTTGTGCCCCTGTAAACGCTAAGCACAATCGCGATTCCAAGAATTACCGCAGGTGCCGAAAGCATATTAAAATTCCGCAGCTTATTGCCAAGCTGTTCTTTACGCTGCAATTTAACTTTCTTAATTTCCTGCAACTGTCTTTTCGCTTCGAGAATATTCAGCTCAAGCTCTTTTTTCTTTTGCAGAATCGTACTGCCGACAAGGTCTTCCTGTCCCTCCTGTGCGGAGCTTAGGATTTTGCGCAGTTCATCTTCAAACCCTGCAATCTTTGCGTTAATTTTATTTTCTTCTTCAGCCGTTTGAAGGTCAGCTTCTGCTTCGATTTTATCTACTTTAATAAACGGCCGTTTGAAATTACCTCTCGACCTGATGGAAATCAATTCGCTCGACCCGCATAAATCGTCAATCGCATTCAGCAATAGTGCGCTGTTATCGCCGACAACCATCATTCCGAAAAACGAATTTCTATATGCCAGTACATCGCTGATAAAATCTATATCCGCAAAAACCGCAACTGCGCAATTCTCTGTTGCCTGTGCGACACCATCGATATGGTTGACTTTCTTCGGCCCATTCGGGTCATTGGCATCCATCGGCTCTTCAGTCTCGATATCTATTCCATTCGGAAATGCGCTCTTGAGTTTGCCCGTAATCAGATAACCCATATTCACCGGCTCTGTCCCAGGCACAAATTTCTTCATCAGCGTTCCCATATCCGGCGTCATCAATTCATATTGATTATTCACACGCCAGCTATTGCCCTGCTTGGTCGTCATAACCAGCGGAATCCGCTCAAGATTCATTTCCTTCTTTTCTTCGTCAGTCATCGGCAGTTCTTTCAAAACACCGCTGAACAGAAAATCAACCTGGTTCAGTTCCGCCGAAATCGCGACATTTTTATTAAAGCACTCCGAATTGGTCTGGAGATAACCGATAATCATCTGAGGCCTTTCGCCCTGCCGAAGCGCCGCCTCGACAGCGATACTCATATCGCCCGCAAACGTATTCTTCGGCATCTCAAGTCCCCAGTGTGCCAGCAGTTTATCAAGCTCCGACGATGGATCGTGCTGCATCTGCATTTGCATCATCTGCTGTTGCTGGGGAGGCATATCAACAACACTGTAAGGATCAACGCAAATAACCGTTCTGCCGCCGTTGACAACAAACTGGTCAATCGCAAATTGCGTCTGCTCCGGCAAATCCTTCGGATGCACAACCAGCAGCAAATCAACATCTTCAATTTTATTTGCATCAGCCGGTATATTTTTCAATTCATATTGCTGTTTCAACTGTGTCGCGATTCCCCATGGCTGGGTAGGCTGCTGCCCCTGCATCTGCATCATTCGTGCCATATAAGGCGTAACATCATCGCCCATCACCGGCAGCGAACTAAGAATCCCAACCCGTTTTTTCTGCCGTGTAATCGCCGTATCAATCAGATAGCTGATATCATATTCAATAAAATTCTGCCGCTGCGGAGAGAACACAGGTATCGTCTTTTCAACTCCGAACTGCGTCTGCACAACAAGTCCAAAGAAGAAATTTTCCTCTTCCGTTATTGGAAATTTCTTCAATCCATATCGCGTCGCCGCAACCTCATCATCCGAATACGGCCGCGGGTCGATAACCTCTAACTGCACCATTCCCTTGCCCGCCGCCGCATATTCCTCCAGCAGCGAACGCACAAACTCATAATAATTATTGAAATAGCGAATCTGGTCAGGCCCCTTCATCGCCGCAGTCTTACTGTAATAAAGTTTCATCCTTATCGGCTGATTCAGTTTGCCAAGTATCGCCTTCGTACCATTTGATAAGCTGTAAATCTTCTGCTCTGTAACATCAGCTTTAAGATTTTTCCCCGCACTCTCACTGATACTTATAAAACTGAACGCTATAATCAGCACGAACACAACGCCTGCGATTTTTCGAATCGTTTTATTCTCATCCAGCACAACCGCGCAAGCCGCAACCCACCCGGTAATCAAAAACACAAAATATGCGATATCTTTAAATTGCAGAACGCCCATCTGTATCGATTCGAAATGCTGCTGAAAACTAATCTTGCTGATTGCATTGACCGCGCCCGCCGGCAGAAATGTCGAAAGATAATTCATCGTCGTTGGCATCCCCGCGAAAACCAGAACAGCGCAAGCCACCACCGACAAAACAAAACTGATAACCTGGTTATTGCTTATTGCCGAGAAGAAACACCCGACCGCCAAAAATCCTCCCGCCATCAAAATCGCCGCGATATACCCAACGACAATCAAACCGATATCCGGATTGCCGAGATAGCAAACCGTAATCACCATCGGAAACGTCAACGCCAGCGCAACGACAAGAAACAGCCACGCCGCCATGAACTTCCCGACTACCGCCTGCTTGATAGTTATCGGCAGCGTAAACAGCAGTTCAATCGACCCGGTCTTTTTCTCTTCAGCCCAGAGCCGCATCGCCGCCGCAGGAACCAAAAACACAAACAGCAGCGGAAGATTCATAAAGAACGCCGACATATCCGCCTGCCGAGCCTCGAAGAACCCGCCCTTGAACGTCATATACGCCGAGAAGAACAGGAACACTACAAGAAAAACGTACGCCAGCGGCGTCATGAAATACGATTTGAATTCCCTTTTAAATACCGCCCAAAAACCCTTCATCGTGTATTTCCTTTAATCAGTTTGGCCGTCAAGCCTTTCCACAGTTTTTAGTTTTAAACTTTTAGCTTTTAGTTTTTAAGCCACCTTATGTGCCGTGATTTTTCTAAACACTTCGTCTAATGTGCCCTTATATTCATCTTTTAATTTCGCCGGCGTCGAATCAGCCAGAATTTTTCCTTTTGCAATTATTATCGCCCTGTCGCAAACCGCCTCGACCTCTTCGAGAATATGAGTTGATACAACAATGCACTTATCCTTTGCCATTTTCGAAATAAGCTGGCGAACTTCGTGCTTTTGATTCGGGTCAAGTCCATCCGTCGGCTCATCCATAATCAGCACCGGCGGATTATGAATCAATGCCTGCGCAAGACCTACCCTGCGTTTATATCCTTTTGATAATGTTTCAATCGTCTGATGATAAACAGACTCGATATGACACATCGCTACAGTTTTATCCAGAGCGTCTTTGCGAGCCTTGCCCTCAAGCCCTCTCGCATCGCAAACAAAATTCAAAAACGCGCCAACAGACATATCGCTGTACGATGGTACGTTTTCTGCGAGGTAGCCGATATTTTTGCGAACGGCTATTGGATTCCTGATAATATCGAACCCGCAAACCTCCGCGGTTCCGCCATCCGGTGGCAAAAAGCAAGACAGCATTCGCATTACCGTACTCTTGCCCGCTCCATTCGGCCCAAGAAATCCGAGCACCTGCCCCTTCTCAACATCGAATGATACTCCATCTACCGCCACAATCGGCCCAAATGACTTCCGTAAGTTCTTGATTTTTATCATATTGCATTCCCATCAATTCCCTGTTTTGGCCTCCAACCCTGCTTGGAGTTTTCCACGTTTTACGATAAGACGATTTACGAAACGAGCATCGTTTTAATCCCGTAGGGGCCACCGCAACCCATTTACGAGTTTCCGATTATATAAAGCAAATTCTTATCGTCAAGTACGATTATCCCTTAAAAATGGTTCGCAATGTTTATATTTTTTGATAAAATCTTCCAAATAACTTTTGAAAGGACTCAGAAATGAAACTTTGGACATCGATTATTTTATCCACTTTAACACTACCATTCTTCATCGGCTGCGGCTCAAGCGTCAAAAAAATGACTGTCAGTGATACAACTCTCGAAAATAAACACCCATACTCGGTAAAAGTCGAAGTTACCGGCTGGGAGAAGATAGGTAAATTGCAAACCTCCGGCCTGTCAAATGAGCGTTACGCCCAGACTTTGACCAACTCAATTAAAAACACCGGCCTGTTCAAAGATGTCATTGACAACGGCTCGGATTATAAATTGAAAGTTACCGTTCTTGAACATATCCTGCCCGCCCACGTTGGCGATTTCGATTTGCAGTTAAAAACAAATTGGCAGCTTACAGATACCACCGGCAAAGTTATCTGGACAGATACAATCGCATCAGTTTATACAAGCAAACTGATTGACGAATTGACCACTTTCGACAGATTGCAAAAAGCAAACGAAAATCTCACAAAAATAAACATCGGTGACGGCCTGAAAAATTTATCACAATTAAAATTGTGATAATTTCATTTAGCCCCCTCGCCTTTATCCTCCGTAGCTTTCTTGTCCTCCGAAGTTTTGGGAAGCCATCCTGCGGATAACGAAAGGAGGAGGCGAAGGAGGATGCTAGGGGGTTCGTCCCCCGCCAATGCCTGCCGCCGTGGCAATCTCGATCTTTATGCCGCTTTAATTCATTCCCAACTCATTCAGAGCCGCGATGATTTTTACTGTGTAAAAATCACTCCCGGTTTATCAGCGATTTTATTCCTTGAGATAAAATCGAGAGGGAGCTTCATTCTACAATCTTCATTTTCCATTCTTCATATGGAGCGGGTAAATTAATCCATAAGCCCTCCAAGTTTATCTTGGGGGTTATTTTATAAAGGAGAGCGGTTCGTTAATCCAATTTCCATAAGCCCTCAACTTCATGTTGGGAGTCAGTAAAAATCCATTCCCAAATCCCCCACGGCGTCTGCCCTTGAGAACTCGGGGGTTGGGGGTTATTTTTTATTTGTTTCTATCTAATAATACAAGCTTCAAATTACTCCTGAGCTGCTAATACTCACTACATATACTTTCTAAATCTATGGTTTAGTTGTTCTAATCTAATTACACATTCTTTAAATCTCATTGCTATCTCTGGATGGATTTTTTCTGAATTAATTATTTTATAGATAATAAATAAAATTTCCTTTGTACTTGCATAAAAAATAACGAAAGAATTCTTATCAATTTCTCCATGCACAAACTTATTTCTTAATACTTTTACCTTTTGTAGATGAAAATATAACTCTTCTCTGTGTATTGGAGGAATTTCTAATTTATTCATTTGCATCAAATTTTCTAATGATTCAAACATACAAATAAATTCTGCTAAATAGTTTTCAAGCTTTATAGCATCTAATTCCCCCTCTCCCCCCATCATTTCCATCCTTTGCATCATCATCCTTTTTTCTTCCAATTCCCTGATTTTCCTAACCTCTTTGATTGCACTGTCATTAATTTTCTTCACATCCGTCTTATTTAGCTCCAAAAATCGGTCAGCTGTATAAATATGAAAACCAACTCCTGCTTTGTCATATAATTCCTTTTTTAGTTGTGGTAACGGCATAAGCTTTTTCCCATCCTTTTCTAACCACCAATCTTCTTTGATATCACCAGAAATTAAAACTATTGGTTTTTTACATTCTCTAGCTTTATCAATTATTTGGAACCATATAATGAGGTCTCCATATTTTTTATCTTCACTTTTTTTATCATCCTTAAAACCTGGTGGAATTTTTCTTTCGTACCTCTCTTTGCCTTCCTTTTTGATGTCATTCAATCTTTGCGTGTTATAATTGTTACCTATATATCCTTTAAAAAGTTGATTTAAATTTTCTAATACATCATCTTTTTCAAGCCATTTGGGGTGTGCACTTTTTGCCTGTTTGATTTTACTCTCTACTCCAGATAGCCCTTTATTCATTTCTTCTTTAATTTCCAATAAATTTAAAAATGGGTGGTCTTTATATTTTGCTTCAATCTCATTTTTAGCTTTTTCTAATATATTCAAAATTTCATCATACGATTTCTCATAATCAAAAATAACATTTATTCTGTTTTCATAAAATTCATATCCAACCTGATACGGAATCCAAAGTTGTTTTTTATTTTTTAATTCATTTAAAACATTAAAATAGGCTTCAACCGTTTCCCTGCTATATCTATACATATTCAAAAGAGTGTTCGTATCAAACACAAATAAACAATTTTTCCATAACTCCTTAAATTCTGATTCAGAGAATTGATGATATTCGCGAAAAATATTTCTCATATTTCCTCATTAAAAAATTAATTTTTTTTTGCGTCTTCCCTGCGGATCCTTTTTTCCTTATTTTGAATTTTAATATGTCAGTTTGCTTTTTGCATTTTGATATTTCATTTTATTTTCCCGCCTCCTGCAACTTGTCCGCCATAGTCTTTGCAACGGCGGAAGCAACTTTCTTTCCGCAACCTTTTTTATCACCTATCAGCCCATAGTCTCGGCTGAAAACCGTATCCGCAAATCTTTACTCACTTTCATTATAATCCATGAAGTTTTGGGTTCAACCAAAAACAATAATAATTCATCCAATACCACGATTAAAATTCTAATTTTTTTACGCTGCGTCGGAGCGAAGCGTCGGAGCCGCAGCGCAGACCCTCGTAGAGGGAAGATCCCCGGTTCTTTCGGATTTTGTTGGAGCAGCGAAAACCCATAAGCAAAGCGGGGTTGAAGCGAAGCGGAAACTTGAAAAACAAAATCAGGGGGCGCAATCTGCGTCAAAAATCACCAGATTGCGTCAATAGACGACTATTAAAGACCCTGAATCTCTTTAGAAAACGTTTCATTTTGATATACTTTTCACACCATTTTATTCAAAATTTTTCAATAATTACGCGAATTTATTACAATTTCTTTCATTTTTTTCAAATTCGATGCAATTGCTTGTTTTTCAAGCAGTTATATTTTGTGATTCGTGCATAAGCCCTTTATTTACGTAGAAAATGGAAGCAGAAAGAAGTGATATTTTTCCTGAGACAAAAACCCCGTTTTTAGCTCAAAAACTAAGGTAAAAACTTGCGCATCTTTTTTCCAAAATCGCAATTTCCGCGCAAGTCATTTTTCGTCAATTTCGCGCACAAAAACGTGCACTTTTGCAATCCTAGTGAAGCCTTTTAGCAAAGACGAAAGCAAAAAATTTGCACTTGTGTATGGCAGCATTAGCGAAGAACCGCCGCATTTTTCTGCTTCTATCCCCTGCCCCCTATACCCTATCCCCTGTACCCTCCCCTGTCTTATTCCTCTTGTTTTCTCCCTGAAATAATGTAAAATAAAAGGTTTACGGATATTTTCACGGCCTGAAAAAAATGAGAAACTTTACTAAATCAAAACTGATAGTAATAAAAGTCGGCACAAGCACCTTGAGCCTAAACGGCGGTGTAAACACAACTTACATCAAATCACTGGCCGAGCAGATTGCCGCCCTCGAAAACGCCGAAAAACAATGCGTTCTGGTTACCAGCGGCGCGATTGGTATGGGCGCAGGCAAATTGAAAATTACCGAATCCGTTACCGGTGTCCAGATGCGCCAGGCCTGTGCCGCAATCGGCCAGCCCCTGCTTATGACAGAGTACCGCAAAGCATTCGACAAGCTCGGCCTGACCTGCGCACAAGTCCTTTTAACAGCAGAGGTTCTGAACAACCGAAAATCCTATCTGAATCTCAAAAACGCAATAGAAACGCTTCTCAAATTAGGCGTTGTCCCCATATTGAACGAAAACGACTGCGTCGCAACCGACGAGATTGGCACCGCTTTCGGCGACAACGATAAGTTGAGCGCCCTTGTCGCCAGCAAACTCGACGCCGATGTTTTAATTATCCTCACTGATATAGACGGTTTATACGATAAAAACCCCAAAGAGCACAGTGACGCAAAGCTCGTAAAAGTGGTTTATGAGATTACCGGCGACATTTTAAAATCTGCCGGCTCAAAAGGTTCAACCTTCGCCACCGGCGGTATGAAGACAAAACTCGAAGCTGCGAAAATCGCCTCTAACGCAGGCTGCCGCATCGTTTTAGCAAACGGCAAAACCAAAAATGTGATAACCAAGATTATCGCCGGCGATGATATCGGCACAGTCTTTATGCCTAAACGCAAGTTGGATAATCGGTTACGCTGGATACTCAACAGCACCGCCAAAGGAACGGTTTGCATCGATGCCGGAGCGGCAGAAGCGATAAAAAAGAAAAAATCCCTCCTCGTCAAAGGCGTAAAATCCGTAGAAGGTCATTTCGACGAAGGCGATGTGGTTATGATTAACGATTTGGCAAAGGCGGTCGTGAATTTCAGTGATGATGAGTTGAAACGGATTGCAGGCCGGCACAGCAGCGAAATAAAGGATATTCTCGGCCAGGGCAAGAAGGACGTCGCCGCGACACCTGAAAATATTGTGTTTTTAGATTACTAAATTGACAAACGGGCGGAATTATAATAAAAGATAAGCCCTATTTTGAACGAAATGCCGAAGTGGCGGAACTGGCAGACGCGCAGGATTCAAAATCCTGTCCTCGCAAGAGGGTGTGGGTTCAATTCCCACCTTCGGCACTAATAAGGATGGAAATGGACCTGAGAAGAAACATTTTATTCATCACCCTGCTTTGTATTTTAGCCAGCGCAAACGCAGACACTTTCACAAACAAAAAAACTGGTGAACAATTCGACGGTTACGCTATCAAAATCGCAAATCGAACAAGGCTTACGGTGCGCAATGCCGCATCTGAAAATGTCCGGCACATCGAACCTGCCGATTACGATGTTATTTATAACGAAAAAGGCAGACGCAAGCAGGTTTATGTGATTGATATTAATGATGCTTTGATGCTCGAGTGTGAAACTGCCGCGTTTGAAAAGGCGGTTAAAATTGCGGAAAATCAGGGTAATTTAGCGATTGTAATTCGGATTGATACCCCCGGCGGCAGAGTGGATTTAATGAAGCGATATTGCAGCTCAATTTCTGGTGTCGGACTAACGCCTGTGATTGCCGTTGTCGGCGGAGGCAAAAACGGCGGAGCATATTCTGCCGGCGCGATTATCGCGATGGGCTGCGATAAATTGTATATGGAAACTAACTCGGCCATCGGCGCGGCGACGTTGCTGGTGATGGATGCCAATGATGGCCTCAAAAGTGCGAAAGGCAAATACGGCGATGATGTCGGCGAAAAGCTCGATTCGGCACATCGCGCATATTGCGCAAGTGTTGCCGAACAGGCGGGTAGAAGCGGCATTATCGCGCAAGCTATGATTGACAGGCAAATCGAAGTTATCGCCGTAAAAGACGCAAATAATAAATATAAAATTTGCGACGGCAGAGACTTACAAAACAAAACCAATGAAAATATTCTCATTGTCAATCGAAGCGGCTCCCTGCTGACGCTTTCGGCGAAGACTGCGGCGGATATCGGATTTGCGGATGGGCAGATTGATAATTTTAATCTGTGGAAGCAGGATTGCGAATTTGCGGGATGCAGATGGATACCGTCTCAGGAGATTAAAACATCGCGGCGGCAGTATTCACTTTATGAGAAAAGGTTTAACGCTGCGGTGAAGGAAATTCAGCAGCTTGATTTGAAAATTTCTATCGCAATCTCAAAAAATGAAGAGGCAAGATATGTTTTTCAGCAGAGAGAACTGACCAATCAGAAAATATTAGAGGTGCGAACCAGTCTCAATAAAATGATTGGCCAGTTCAAAACAGTTATTTCACTGAAAAAAAGTTGCGCGGATTTACCTGTGGAGCTAAACGAGGTGCAGTCGCAATTATCCCAACTCACCTCAATTCAGGAAGAATTGACCAATATGCTGCGGTAAGTTGCCAAACGGATTTCTTGAATTTTCTTGTTGAAAAATGACTAATATTGGGGTATCTTGTGCAATTTATGGCAAGAAATCCCAGACAAGCTGCGCTTTATGAAGTTATTAATCGTTCACGATTCAGGGATGCTCAACAGAAGGCGTTAGAAAGAATCGGCGTAGTCAAGGAACCTGTGCAGACGCCAGAGCCGGTGACGCAAGTTGTTGCTGCAACGGAAGTTGCGGCCGAGTCTGTAGCTATAGAGGCGGTAAAGACTGAGCCTGTTAAAGCGGAAGTTTCAGCAAAGTCTGCCAAACCGGAAAAAGTTTGGACCGGAAGGCAAAAGCCGATTCGGTTTTATCCGGACAGGATTGAAATATGTTTTTCATGGCAGGTTGCCGGGATTAGTTTGTTGGCTTTGATTGCGATTTTTCTGGTCTTTTTCAGACTTGGGCAAATGAATGCCGGAAAAGGTCAGGAAAAGACACAACAAGCGGCGGTGCTTAGCGTTGCAGATATTAAGCCTAATCCGCCGGTGGTTGTAGAAAATAAGCCAAGGCCGATAGTTGAAAGTACGCCGAGGCTGGTTGAGCCGATGGGTGAGAACGCGATTGTGATTACGAGCTATGATTTGAGTTCGCACCTTGAGCCGGTTAAGACGTATTTCGCTCAATACGGTATTGCGACAGAAATTATTAAACGCGGTTCGCGGTATCTTCTGGTGACGCAGAACCGTTATGACAATATTGAAAAGGCCGGTACAGACGGCAACGAAATGAAAAAGAAAATAATGTCGGTTGGTGCGAGTTATAAGGCGCCGGCCGGTTCAGGTTTTGAATCTTTCGGAACAAAACCATTCCAGGATGTGTATGGAATGAAAATTAAATAATTTAAAAATTAAGATTAATATTTTTTAGGGAAATAAAGTTATGTCAATTGATCGTTCACTGAAACTCAAAGGTGCCCTTGTAAGGCATCGTAATGTACTTACACGTGCAGAAAGACTTAAACGCCTTAAAGAAGAAGAAAAATGGGAAGAAGGCAAAAGCGTATTCGGCCTGAGCAAAGTAGCGAACAGAAAAGTCGCAGTAGTCAAGAAGAAAGAGGCTAAAGGCGCAGCGGCAGCAGAAGGCGCGGCAGCGGAAGGCGCAGCAGCACCAGCTGGAGCAGCAGGCAAAGCAGCCGCCCCGGCAGCAGGTAAGGCAGCAGCACCAGCGGCAGGCAAAGCAGCGCCCGCAGCAGGTAAAGCTGCTGGTGGAAAAAAATAGATTCTAAAAAATAACCAATAACTGGGTTGCATTTTCCAACGAGGTTATTGGTTATTTTATTTATTGGCATCAATTAACGGTGATCCATGAAAAAATATCTGGCGGACAGAACAGCTCTGATTGACGCAAGCGGTATCAGGAAAATTTTCAATCTTGCAGCCTCGATGAAAGACCCTGTAAATTTTTCAATAGGTCAGCCAGACTTCGATGTGCCGGAATCGCTGAAAGAAATCGCAATCGATGCGATAAAACACGGTAAAAATAAATACACGCAAACTGCAGGTGAGCCTGTTCTTTGCGAAAAAATAGAACAGCAAATCACAGCTCAATTCGGCTGGAAAAATCCGGCCGTGCTTTTCGCAAGCGGAGTCAGCGGCGGATTGCTGCTGGCATTTATGAGTCTCATAAATCCGGGCGATGAAGTTATAATCCCCGACCCGTATTTCGTGATGTATAAACATCTGGTTAACCTGCTCGGCGGCAAATGTGTTTTCATCGATACGTATCCTGATTTCAGACTGCATCCGGATAAAATTGCAGCTAAAATCACAAATAAAACGAAAATCATCGTTGTAAATTCACCCTGCAATCCCACAGGTTCAGTTTATACGGAAGCTGAATTGAAACAACTGGCTGAAATAGCTGCAAAAAATGAAACTCTCATTTTGTCTGACGAGATATATGATAAGTTCTGCTATGACAGCGAATATCCGAGCATAGGTTCATTTTATCCAAACACAATGATTATGAAAGGTTTCAGCAAAAGCTATGCAATGACAGGCTGGCGGCTTGCTTATGTCGCAGTTCCGCAGCATCTGAAACCGATAGTTGAAGAGATGACGAAGATTCAGCAATATACTTTTGTCTGTGCACCAACGCCCTTTCAGCAGGCAGCCATTGCGGCGCTGGATTACGATATCAGCGATCTTATCAGGGGATATAAAACAAAACGTGATATGATGTATGAAGGTCTGAAGAATAAATTCGAATTCAACAAACCTCAGGGAGCATTTTATACATTTATAAAAGCTCCGAACGGCAACAGTACTGAATTCGTGGAAAAGGCAATTAAGAATAATGTGCTGATTATCCCGGGCAATGTCTTTAGTGAAAAAGACACGCATTTCAGGCTTTGCTATACGACGACAAACGACAAAATTAAAAAAGGCACTGAAATATTAAGCAGCCTTGCATAAACTTTATGATACCAATTGGTATAATTACTCGCGCGTTGCGAGGTTTGTTAACTTTTTTGCCCGCTTCGCTTTACCCGCGGAGCATCGCACGAATATTTTTGGGGATCCGTATAATTATTCAGTAACAGCAAAACCTGCAATTTTGTCAACATCAAGAATCATAGCCACACTGCCATTGCCCATAACGGCAGCAGCAGTGTAGAATTGTGATTTTAATTCGAGGTTTCCAAAATCCTTCAATACAACTTTTTGCACCCCCATTGCCTCATCGACACAAAATGCGACTCTTTTTTTGAGGATATTTGTTGAAACCAATATTTTGCCGTCCTGACATTTTGATTCATGATTTTGTCCGAATATATCGGACAATTTAACTATAGGCAGCAGTTCATTGTGCCTCAGCACACACTGGCTCTTTTCTTTAACTGAACTGATGTCCTTCGCATCGGGGCGAAATACTTCCATAACTTTATCCATTGGAATAATAAAGCAATTACCGCTGACGTTAACGAGAAAACCATCTATAATCTGTGTGCTTACAGTTTTTGGAAGCCTGATGATTATCTCTGTTCCCTGCCCCTGCTTTGTATTTATAGTAATTTTTCCATTAACGGATTCGATATTGCGTTTCACAACGTCCATTCCAACTCCGCGGCCTGAAACCTCAGTTATTTTTTCGGCGGTGCTGACGCCGGAAACAAAAAGCAAGTCGGTAATTTGCTCTTCTGTAAGTTTTTGATCATCCCTTACTAATCCAAGCTTAACTCCTTTAGCTTTTATCGCTTCGAGGTTTATTCCTTTCCCATCATCCGATATAGAAAGCGTAATATCACTTTTATTTTCTGAAACAGCGATACGCACTGTTGCCTGCTTTTCTTTGCCTGCGGATAGTCTTTCAGCGGGCGTTTCAATACCATGGTCTGCTGAATTGCGAACCATATGAATTAAAGGCGCATCAAGAATTTCCACAAGGCGTTTGTCAATTTCTATTTCCTGGCCGATAAGTTCGACTTTTATTTCCTTGCCGGCGGCAATGGCGATATCGTGCACCATTCTCGGGGCTTTTTGCAGGATAGTACGAACCGGGACTTTTCTTATTTCCATAATGCTCTTCTGAAGATTTTCAGAAAGAGATTCGAATGTTTCGTTAACTCTTTTGAAATCCTTTACAAAACTTCTTGATTTTTTATCCTCGATATTTTTCTGAAGATAATCATACATTTTTCCAATCACAATTAATTCACCGACATAGCCGAGGAAATTGTCTATCGTCTCTTCGGCTACCCGCATTGTTTTGTTCGTTTCCTGCGGAGATTTAACTTTTGCCGATGCAGATTTGACTTCGGTTTTATTATTGTCCGACGGCTCTGTGATTTTAGAAAATTGTTTTTCGCCGGATGTATTTCCTTTTTTCAGATGTTCAGCTATTTCGATAACATCGTCCAATTGCTTAATATAAGATGCATCGATATTCACAAAATCGCGTTTGAATTTTTCGAATTTACAGAACAATTCATCCCAGAGTTCTATAGTATCGGTTTTATTTTCTCTGGATGCTATAATCTTTTGAACCAAAACATCGAATTGCGTTTCATCAGTTATTTCGTCTTTACCGTCTCTTGCTCTTGCCAAAATTTCCTTTAATTGGTCAACTCCTGCAAGCAGTACATTAATTACGGTTTTATTTAAAAATAACTTGCCTTCCTTTGCGAGCGTCAGCAAAGTTTCCATCTCATGGGCAAGTCTTTTTAATTTCATCAGGCCAAAAAAAGCAGAATTTCCCTTAATGGTATGAATAGGACGGAAAATCGCATCAATTGTTTCTATATTGGCCGGTTCGGTTTCCAGTTGGATAAACAAATTATCCAGAGTTGTGAGACCTTCCCGGGCTTCATCGATGAATCCGGCTAATAATTCCGGGTCTATTTCAAAAATTGTGTTATTATCCTGCATCAAATCACCTCACGCTGTGCATCTCCCATCAATTGGAGCATCTTGAATTTTTCCTGCCAATGCTTTAATGATTTCAGCGCATTTGCCACCGCTTCTTCTAATTCAGTCAAATCTTCGAGCGGTTTAAAAATGCAAGTATCCGCGCCGAGACGCATACAGGATAAAGCATTATCCAGTGTTACACAGCCTGTTATCATCACAACATGAGTCATCGGATATTGCTTTCTTATAGTTCTCAGAAGGTCAATACCGCTCATCTTCGGCATAACAATATCCAGTATCGCAACCTGGAAATTATTTTCGGCGAGTTTATCCAGTGCCTCTATAGGATTAGTAGTTGTATCTACTTCATAACCGATATAACGGAAATGGCGCGAGAGCATATCACAAATTTCCACTTCATCATCAATTATTAATATTTTCGATTTCATTCTTAGTGCCTTCCGGGAAAATTGGTAAAGTTATGGTGAACAACGCTCCACCAGTCGATTTATTTTCAATTTTGAGTTTACCTTTATGATTTTCGATAATGCCGCGGACTATGAATAAACCCAATCCAGTTCCACTTCCGGCAGGTTTCGTGGTAAAGAAGGGCTGACGAATAGAGTCAAGAATATTTTCAGCAATGCCGGGGCCTGTATCGCCTACCATAATAATTACGGCCTCTTCATCTGTTCTTGTTTCAATGGTCATTATTCCATCATTAGCGCCTATAGCATCTGCGGCGTTAGTGAATAAATTCACCAGCACCTGCTCAATCTGCTGCGTATCCGCTTTTATCTGCGGCAGATTATCTGACAGTTTTTTTTCAACTGTAACGTGAGCTTTGAGAGCATTTCGGCATAACTCGAGAGCCTGTTCAACACAAATATTGATATCGCATAAGACCAAATCGCCCTGGCTTTTTCTGCAAAAGTTTTTTAAACTGTTTACGATTTTGGAAATACGTCTCACACCGGACTGCATTCCCTGTATGGTTTTAGGCATTTCCTCTAAAATAAAATCTATCTTTTCCGAGCGGCTTTTTTCATTATCTGCGTCGGATTTTAATTTGGGTTCAATGTCTTTCCAATATCTTTCGATTATCTGAACATTTCCGGAAATAAATGCTGTCGGATTATTAATTTCATGAGCAATTCCGGCTGAAAGCAGGCCTACAGTAGCCATTCTTTCTGCGTGAACTAATTGTTTGGAGCGTTCTTCTGCCAACTGTTTCATTTCAGAACTATATTGCTGCAGCTGCTTATTTTTTTTCATTAATTCTTTATCATACGTAACTACCCGTGAACCAACTGCAATACGGCTATATAAAATATCTCTGTCAAAAGGCTTTACAATGTAATCGTCTGCACCGGCATCAAAACCGACCAATATCTCCTGATTTCGACATTTCGCAGTTAATATAATTATGTAAATGTATGGGAGATTTTTCATGTTGCGAATCGAACGGCAAAGACTAACACCATCAAGGCCGGGCATCATCCAATCAAGAACGGTTATATCAGGCATTTCATCCATAATTGCCTGCCAGCCCTCGCTGCCGTTTTCGGCGACAATAACATCATATCCCCAAC
>MHXZ01000113.1 GCA_001825665.1 Planctomycetes bacterium GWF2_41_51
GGTTTAGCAGTATATAGGGATATTTAAAATGATAAGACCGATAAAACTGCGACGTAAACGTATATTGGTTGACGTTGATACTCAAATCGACTCGTTAATCGCCTCCGGTTCCAATTGTATTAAGAATCATCGCCGCGTTTTAATGAATATCCGGCGGGCTTATGCATGGGCGAGAGCTAAAAATATCAAATCCGTTTCCACTGCAATTTCAAAACCCATCAGAAATGGCGATAATTTCTGTATTACAGGCACTCAGGGCCAAAAGAAAGTTTCATATACTCTTCGCGGCAAGAGAATTATTCTGGAAGCCGACAATTCAACCGATTTATCGCGAGACCTTTTTACCCGTTTCGACCAGATTATTCTGACTAAGCGGACCGAAGATCCGTTTGATGAACCCAGAGCTGAAAGACTGCTGACAGAACTTCGCGCAGATGAATTCATCATTATTGGCGCTCCTGCCGAAGGCGCGGTAACCTCGACCGTTCTTGGACTGTTGCAAAGAGGCAAAAGGGTCGTTGTCCTTACAGATGCTATTGGTGTGTACGACAGAAAAATCGCCGAAATTGAGATGCGCAAATGGCAGGCAAAAGGTGCGATTTTGATGGAGACAAAAGACCTCGCCGGTGTGACTCATCTGAGAACTGCGGGCGTTTGCGACTGTAAAATCTGCAATATGACTGAAAAAGAGCTTCAAACTCAGGCTAGCGCGTAAGCACCAGCTAAAACGACTCCTGACACCGTTTCTCATTTCACCATAAATTTAATGTAAGTTTTACATGAATTTTGTTTCCATAACAGGAACTCAATAGCGACATTGTTCGGAATTTTCATCTGCAATTTTGATAATAACCTTACAACGAAAACGACTCCTGACACCGTTTTTTTATTGCAATTAAAAATACAGTAGTTAATATGCCTTTGTATGGCAAGACCATTAAGAATAACGCCGGCAGGTTATGCTTACCATGTTTTCAACAGGGCTAATGCGCGTGTCCCCATCTTCGTCGATGAAAAAGATTACGTCTGTTTCGAAAAACTACTTAAAGAAGCTGTTGAATGGTTTGATATGCGTGTGTGTACATATTGTATAATGCCCAACCATTGGCACCTTGTTCTATGGCCTAAAGAAGACGATTCGCTTTCAAAATTTGTCGGTTGGCTTACTATGACGCATACAAAAAGGTGGCATGCGGACCACAAGACAAATGGGTATGGTCATGTGTATCAGGGGCGTTTCAAATCATTTCCCGTTCAGGATGACTCGCACTTTTTAACATTGTGCAGATATATCGAGCGTAATCCTGTAAATAGCGGTCTTGTAGAAAATGCACAATCTTGGAGATGGTCTGGGATGTGGCATCGTTGCAATAGCGGCAAAAGCAATGTATTGTCGTGTTCTGATTGGCCGGTAGGCATTCCAGATGATTGGCCGAGTTTAGTAAATCAAAGGCTTAGCGAGAAAGAGGTTTTAGAAATTAGGCGATGTTTTGATCGCAGCAAGCCTTTTGGTGAAGTTACCTGGACCCAAAAAACCGCTTCTTCTCTGGGAATAGAGTCTGCAATAAGGCCAACTGGCAGACCTAAAAAAAACGACTCCTGACACCATTTCCATTCCTGCATTTCGTAGACAATCATCCAGCATTCATTTTTTTGCCTGTCAGACTGACAGGCAAAACTGCTATTTTGCCATTGTTTCACAAAAAACACGGTGTCAGGAGTCGTTTATCTATTTACAAATAAAAGATTTACAGCAAAAATTACATTTATCAGTCAATGGCACATTATTTGCATTTACAATATAAATTGAAGATAATTTTATGACCACAGACAGTGTAAAAGTATTAATAAATGGTTTTGACTGGGCCTGGCCCGAGGCGGTCAGGCAGATTTTCAAAGACCGCAGCGTTGAACTGCTCATGGTTAAGCGTCCTGATGAAGCGCTTAATGTTATTCAGCAGCGGCGGATTCACACGGCTATTGTCGATATGGATTCGAAAATGCTCAGCGGCCTTAGCATGATAAAGATTATTCGCGGCAGTTTTCCCGCTCTGCCCTGCATTTTGCTGACAGAAGCTGCGGAAGAAAAACTGCTCGCCGCGGCTCTTGAGCTTGATGTATTCAGCGTGATGAACAAGCCGGTGGATATTAATTTGCTGCAAACTCAGCTCCACAGGCTTTTTGTGAAAAGATATAACAATTACGTATTTAATAGTTGAAAGGAATTAGGAAATGAAAATCAGACCATTAGCCAACAAGGTGCTTGTCGAACGCATCGAGGCTGAAAGCAAAACCGCCGGCGGGATCGTTCTGCCGGATTCAGCAAAGGAAAAACCACAAAGAGGCAAAATCGTTAGCGCAGGAGACGGAAGAGTTCTCGACGACGGCTCAAAAGTCGCTATGCAGGTAAAAAAAGGCGATGAAGTGCTCTTCACAAGTTACGCCGGTACAGAAGTTAAAATCGACGGTAAAGAGTTCCTCATTATGGACGAATCAGACATTATGGCAGTAATTGAGAAATAGGAGATATAAAAAATGGCAGCAAAAAAAATAGCATATAGTACCGAGGCCAGAGAGGCCATCCGTCAGGGCATTAAGAAACTTGCCGCTGCGGTAAAGGTTACTCTCGGTCCTTGCGGAAGAAATGTTGTTCTCGAAAAATCTTTCGGCTCACCAACCGTTACAAAAGACGGCGTGTCAGTCGCAAAGGAAATCGAACTCGAAGATTCTTATGAGAATATGGGCGCTCAGATGGTTAAGGAAGTCGCAAGCAAAACAAGCTCAGTAGCAGGCGACGGAACAACCACCGCGACCATTCTCGCAGAATCCATCTTCGAAGAAGGCCTGAAAAACATCACAGCAGGCGCAAATCCTATGCAGGTTAAACGCGGCATCGATATGGCGGTTGAGAAAATCGTCGAAGAGCTTAAAAAAATGAGCACAAAAGTCGAATCAAGCAAACAGGTTGAACAGGTCGCTACCTGCTCGGCAAATCAGGATGCTGAAATCGGCAAAACAATGGCACAGGCAATGGATAAAGTCGGCAAAGACGGCGTTATCACCGTTGAAGAAGGCCAGAGTCTCGAAACCGTTGTCGAGCTTGTCGAAGGCATGCAGTTCGATAAAGGTTATATCAGTCCTCACTTCATCAATAACTACGATGAAATGACTTGCGTTCTCGAAAAACCATACATCCTCATCAACGAGAAAAAAATCAGTTCGATTAAATCTCTCGTTCCTCTTCTCGAAAAAGTCGCAAAACAAGGCAGACCTCTGCTCATCATCGCAGAAGACATCGAAGGCGAAGCACTCGCGACATTAGTCGTAAATAAACTCCGCGGCGTTCTCCAGTGCGCAGCAGTAAAAGCTCCCGGCTTTGGCGACAGACGCAAAGCTATGCTCGGCGACATCGGCGTCCTCACCGGCGGCGAAGCTATATTCGAAGATCTCGGCATCGACCTCGAACATATTGATTTATCGCAGCTCGGCCAGGCCAAACGCGTTACCATCGACAAGGAAAACACAACCATCGTCGAAGGCGCTGGCTCTACCGACGCAATCAAAGGCAGAATCGAACAGATTAAACGCGAAATCGATTCGACCACAAGCGATTATGATATCGAAAAGCTTCAGGAAAGACTCGCTAAACTTTCAGGCGGCGTAGCACAGATTAACGTTGGCGCTGCGACAGAAGCAGAAATGAAAGAAAAGAAAGCACGTGTCGAAGACGCTCTTCACGCTTGCAGAGCTGCTGTTGAAGAAGGCATCCTGCCAGGCGGCGGCGTTTCTATGCTCCGTGCTGTAAAGGTTCTCGATAAAATCAAAGCAAAAGATGATGAGAAAGTCGGCGTTGACATCGTTCGTCGCGCAATCGTCGCTCCAATTAAGCAGATTGCTTTAAACGCAGGCCTTGATGGCTCTATCGTCGCACAAAAAGTTATGGAAAGCACCGAAGTAAATTTCGGCTACGACGCTTTAAGAAAAGAATACGGCGATATGATTGCCTTTGGCATCATCGTTCCGACAAAAGTCGAACGCACTGCCCTGCAAAACGGCGCTTCAATCGCATCGCTTCTTCTGACAACCGACGCAATTGTAAGTGAGATTCCTGAAAAGAAGGAAGCTCCTCCAATGGCTCCCCACGGCGGCGGAATGTACTAACACAATCGCAAAGGGCAGGCCTCAAAACCTGCCCTTTTCTTTTATGAAAGGATTGAAATGGTTTTCAATTTTTATTCCAATTCGTTCAGTCAGCTCTCAAAAGGCTTTGCCAAAGGTCTTTTCATTATCGGTCTGCTGCTTATCGGTTTCGGTATTCTGGTTTGGGTTTTTAAGGAAGTCCTCGCGATTATCGCCGCCGCAATCTTTATGGCTATCGGCGCAGTCTGCTGCCTGAACGCAATCAAAATATTTTTCCTCTCATGGAAATCAGGAAGAAAACCGGACGACGGCCGCAGCGACAATGTCAAAATCCACATCGAATAAAAACAATCTCGTTTAATCGTTAGCTTTTTGAATCGTTTCTAAAATCTCAGCCATAATTTTATTTATTCTCTCAAACCGCTCCAAATCCGAGAACACTCTTTGAGCATTTTGAATATATTTATCATTTTTAATTTCTTCAGGAAAGTTATCAAACAGCGCTTTGGCATATTCATAAGTCGTCTCAAGATGAAATTGAAAACCAATCACCCTGTTATCGATAATGAATCCTTGATTTTTAGTAGCCTCGCTCGATGCCAGATGCACTGCCCCATTTGGCAAATCGAAAGTATCCCCATGCCAGTGAAAAACTTCCATTATTTGTGAAAAGCAATTCCCAAGGATTGTACTTTTAGCCTCTTTTGATGGTTTTAAATCAAACCATCCGATTTCCTTATATTTGTTTTGATAAACTTTCACTCCAAGGCTTGCCGCGATTAGTTGCGCACCTAAACAAATTCCTATCACGACTTTCCCTGCATCAATTGCTTTTTTTATGAATTCTTTTTCAGTCGCCAGCCACGAATATTTTGCGTCATCATTCGCGCTCATTGCCCCGCCCATAATTATCAGCCAGTCGAAGCTGTCCATCTCCGGCAGTTTTTCATTGAGATAAAAATGCGTCGACGTCGAAGTAATATTTTTCTGCCGAAAGTATTCCCCCATACTTCCAAGCCCCTCAAACGGTAAATGCTGTAACCAATGTACTTTCATATTTATTTTCCCCATGTGTCATTCCCGCGTAAGCGGGAATCCATTTATCTTTTTAATATTTCCACTAATCTTTCCATTGCTATCTTTGCATCTCCAATCGGTTCCCCAAAAAATGTTCCATCCGCAAGCCGATTCCAGTTCGGCGAACCTTCGCCGTCGCGATTGACAATTATATGCATATAGTTTTTAGCGCTCGCAATTTCCAGCACCGAATCATCAATTCTTTTTTTAACATCCTGCAAAAACTCAGAGTCAACATTCCTTTTATGATATGCGATTCTTTGATATTGCTTATCCGCCATCAAAGATTTAATAAAAAGCTCCGCGACTATTCCCGTTGAACGGACAAATTCAATTTCTTCATTACTGATTGGCGAAACAAAAACAGTTTCAATCTTTATATTTCTAAGCCGTTTAGCCGCAAGCAGCCTCGGCACAATCGGATAATACATCTCCATCAAAATCGTCTGCTCAGGATAATTGACAATCAAATCAAGATTCACCGCCTGGCTGAACCCAAAACATTTCCCGATAACATAATGGTCATTCCCTTCCAGCCCCGCGATTTCCTCTTCCGTTCTCCAGCAGTCAGGATTATCCCAGACCGTATGTTCATCAGGCCGCGGAATATGATTCCTCGAATGTTTGCTTTTGATTACCGACAATTTTGTAAATTTCACATCAGGCCTAAAATGCTTCACCGCCGCAGTCAGCGGCCCTTTGCCTACGCAACTCGGCCCCGATAATAATATCAATCGCTTTCCCATTTATTTCCTGTTGGTATTTCAATGTATATCTTGCTTTATACCTGTTATGCAAGTATATTTCTATTTTATGGATAACCCGTCAAGCAAAATCTCGCCATACAAAAGTTTTTTTGCTTTTATTACCGCCCGCTCGGCAGGCATCATTGTCGCCGCCGCACTTTTCTGCACTTTATCTGCAAAGCTCTATTGGGCTTTCCACATCAACCAACTTCGCAACTGGCCGGATTGGATAATCGCTGACATTTTCGTTTTCTCTTTCTCCGAAATGTTTATTGCACTTGTCTATTATTTCTGGCACAAAAAAACCGCCGTAAGACTAATGCTCCTTTTCGCCGCTTCGATTTGCACATGGTCTGTCCTGAACGCCGGCTGGCTCATCGCAACTGGCACACAAGCCCTCCCCGCCGTCATTGCCCCGCTCTTCTATGACCCACTCGGCAGATTCAGCATCGTCGGCCATCATCTCGCCGAAAGGCCAATCGCCGCTTTCGCACTCCTCGGCCCAAGCGCAGTGGCACTCGCGTTTTTCTTCTACGTCATCGCAAAACCAGTCGTGCCCCAGATAGAAAAAAAACATATTCGCGCCAGAATGATTTTCTACGCCTCCTTTTTCTTTATAGCCTCGATATTTGCCATCTTCATCGGAGACAAAAAAACTCCCGCTCTCGCCGAACTCCGCTACAACAGCCAGCTCAAAGCAGTCAAATCATTATTTTATCGAAACCCATCGAGAAGAAATATTGCCGAATTTTCAGATTCAAACGAAATGCCATTTGCCGCATTGAAGCCCATTACGCTCGAACACAAAAAATATGCCGGAAAATATAACATCGTACTCGTCGTGCTCGAAGGAGTTTCTCCGCTGCAAACTAATTTCTGCGATGGCAGCGCCGATGTCCCGTTCCTCAAAAAACTCGCTAAAAATGGCGTCAATTTCACCAACTGCCATACCGTCGCGACGCACACCACAAAAGCCCTCTTCGCAATACACACCGGAATCTATCCATCCGTCAGCCAGGACTACATCGAAGCCGCCGTCGCACCAGCCCCCTGCCGCAGCATCGTAACAACACTGAAAGATTCCGCGAATTACAAAACTGCCTTTTTCCAATCCGCCAAAGGTTCATTCGAAGCTCGCCCCGGCCTCGTCCACAATCTCGGTTTCGATAAATTTTTCGCACGCGACGACATCACCGATTCAAATACTTACCTTGGCTATCTCGCCGCCGATGAATTCGCCCTCATCCCTCCAATTGAAGATTGGATTAAGAATTCCGATCAGCCGTTTTTCCTGACCGTACTTTGCTCTGCGACACACGACCCTTATGAAATCCCCGAACATTACATTGACAATGAAATAAACAACGACAGCAAACCTCTCCAGCGATACAGCCGTTTGCTTGAATATACTGATTCGTTTATAGAAGAACTTTATAAAAAAATCATTTCACACGTTGACAAAGACGATTTAATTTTTTGCGTCGTCGGCGACCATGGCGAAGCCTTCGGCCAGCACTCGCGCTTCGGCCACGCACGTATCCCTTATGAAGAAGCGATGAAAGTTTTTTGGATTATGTCAGGCGACAAAATTAAACGCGGCAAAAAAATAGATTTGCCCGTCAGCAATCTCGATGTAACCCCGACGATTCTTTCGATGCTCGGCTTCGACATCTCAGATGCTTCGTTTGACGGCCTAAATATTTTGCAGAAAAAAACAAATGAACGAAAAATTTATTTTTCAACATGGATGTCCAACGGCCCTGCCGGTTTTGTTACCGATAACCGTAAAATTATTTACGACCCGACAAATCAGCAGATTATTGAATACGATTTATCAACAGACCCGCTTGAGCAAAATGGCTTGTTTTTACAGCCGAAAAAATCAGAATCCGCCGCAAAGAATGTCGAATTGATAAACGCCTGGCAGTCCCGCAATTTCCATATCTTCCATAAAGACGACACGGAAAAATACCAGCGTATTTTCGATAATTGGCTCTGCCAAACCGCCACCCGTGAACCCCGCGCCATCTTCGATAAACAATAACGACTATAAAAATGCTGCTCTGTCATTGAACATAAGCGATTACTTTTTACACTCCTTCTATTTCAAACCAAATGATGTAACCTTAATTTTTACTTCATCGGATTTGAATGCGTCGCTTTCTTCTTTTGGCAAAGTCCTGCTTTTACTTAGTGCTATTTCATGGTGAGGCTCGAGTAATTTTATTTCATTTATCCAGTCGTTCCTGCAATCTATCATTTCACCATTTTTGAAATATTCAAAATTAAGTTTCAAATTGCTTATTGCGTTTTCAGAATCATTTTTCAATATGAAAATTATTTTTTCATGGTTCTGCCATTCAGTTGGTACTAATTTTATTCCTGAGATGCTCAATTTTTCTTTAACTGCCGCAAACATTTTATCTTCATCATCTTTTTCAGGTTCAGTGGATTTAAAACCTGCTGAAAATCCGGCTCGAAATTGTTTACTGATTTCCTCTGCGAATTGCTGTATTGCTTTTGTTTTCTCAGCATCTGAAGCGCCGTCTTGAATTATGCTGTTGAGTTCCTGATAAGCTCCCCTGATTTCACTTGCCAGTTTAGGTTTCATTGTAGCTCTGAAAACAAACAGCGCCGCAATAGCAATAATAGTTATTACGATTGGACTATTAATAATTTTCCACATCTTTCGACTCTCCTTAATCATATCTTTTTTAAATTAGTAAAATATTACGCACAAAGTGCTTGATTCGGTATTTGATCCCATTCTCTGCCATCGAGTTGACGTCCGTTTTTCTTCTTATTGAACCCGCCCCACTGTTTAAAGAAGAATGGCACTTTTTGCTCTAAGCATTGCTCTCTGATATTTCTTACCCAATCTGCTTCCATTGGTCTTGCGCCCGGCCCGGATTCGCCGCCTGTTATCACCCAGTCGATATTAGACAAATCTAATTTGCCTACATCATTAAGCAGAGGCTCTAAAGATAGAAATTTCATATTGGCTTTTGTATTTCTTAAAAGGTCTATCCTGTATTTATAGTCTGATGCTTCAACAGTAACACCCGCCCAGATATTTTTTGCCCATGAAAGGCAATCCGATATTTCTGCAAGCCTTTCTGCCCTTTTCGTCAAAACTTGATAAGTGTGTTGAGGAGTTTTGTTCATAACATCGAAAATTTGCGAGACAAATTCGAATGGCACTTTCTTATGAAAAAGGTCGCTCATCGAATTCACAAAAATCATTTGCGGCTTCTTCCAGCACAATGGCAGATTGAGTACTTGCGGATGACAGGTAACTTTAAAACCATTTCGATAGTTCGGCTGCCCCATTGCCTGCAATCGTAACGCCATTCGCTTTGCATAGCAGTTTTTACAACCTGCGCTTATCTCCGTACAACCCGTTACCGGATTCCACGTCGATTCTGTCCATTCTATTCCCGATTTAACTGCCATATTCTTTCAACAATCGATAGGTTATATTTGCTTGTTATTATAGCGAGGAAATTAGAAAAATAAATAGGATTATAACTTTTTCAATAGGTATTCTGCGATTCGGATAGCAATCGCTGAGCCTTTTGGATTTCCTGCTGCAAAGAAAAATTGAAAAAGAAAACTTCCTCGACTGTTATAAAAAGTTTTATTTACCTCTGCCACACCAGAGAATATAGCTTTAAGTCTGCTTTTATAAAAATCTCCAATACGGCTATAATCGCATACTTTAACTATCTTATCTACAGATTGACCAAAAATATCATCTAAAGTTTGAGTTTTATAAAAATGATTGAACCAATCCTTTGTACCAAATGTTCTATTTAGACGATCGTAAAAAACTTTCTTGGGATCTTGAGCTAATAATCGATTGACGGCCATAAGCGGAAAAAGTATCCAAACATCAATACATCTTGTTTTTGCAACGGCTTCAATCGTTACCCACTCTACTTCTGTAGCAAATGGATCAAGAAATAGAACTGCACGAGTATTCTTCCAATCTTCATTATCACAGTATCTTTGTATAAATTCATTTGCATCACTTTGAATAATTTCTATCTGTTTGCTTTTTGTCGGATAAGAGTTCCTTAATTTTTCCAATTCTTTTATTTTGGATTCGTCACTTTCTATGAAAATAAATCTATCGAATGAGGGTTTTGATTCTAAGGCTAAAGCCGCTGAACCTTTCAAGAATTGTTCGGATTCTTCTTGTTCCAATTCTTCAAAAATGTCTGGATCATTATTTTGAGATTTTCTTTGTTGCCGGTATCCAGTCCCCGCAAATGCATCTATGTAAACTCTTTTAAAAGGCTGATTTTTTAAGGCGGTATTGTAACTGTCGAGATATTTCTTTAAAATATCAAGTTTCTTCTCTGTCCAACTTCCGCCAAAAAGTTGTTCTGTAAATTCTACCATTCTATATTCTCCTTTGATAATTTTCGATTTTCCCTAATTTTGGTCAGTTGTGATTCAATTGTAATTTGTGCATTTTGATAATGGACTGTCCGCTGGAAAAATTTCATCGCTGATTGGTCAACTCCGTTTGCCAGAGCTTTAATAATTCCAAGCGCTTCATGCTCTCTCACATTACTCTCCATATAATATAATACATGAATATACTCTTGAATATTCTGAAACTCAATCTATTTTCTCGACACAATAACGGCCAACAAACTTGCGCTTTTTTTTAGTAAAAATTTAGAATTAAGATAATTATGCACCCCTAATATCTATAGAAAAGTGCTTATTTTCATATACTTTTGTTATGATTTTCTTTCATTTTTTATCAAAATCATTATGTTTTTTTGCAAATTTATCAAAATTCTTTAAATTCGACATAAGTCCAGATATATTAATCAGTTAAGTTCTAAAAAAGCATCATAAGTCCTTTATTTACGTATTCTGGGTTCTGTGTTCTGAGTTCTTGTTTTTTTGCCGTAAGTCTTTATTTTACGTTGTAATTTTTTGAGGAATTTATAAAATTCCGGTATGAATTCACATCTTGTAATTTTGAAAAAATTTTATCTCGACA
This sequence comes from Planctomycetes bacterium GWF2_41_51, assembly GCA_001825665.1. Classification (GTDB taxonomy): domain Bacteria; phylum Planctomycetota; class Phycisphaerae; order Sedimentisphaerales; family UBA12454; genus UBA12454. The sequence continues at coordinate 10,984 of MHXZ01000113.1, forward strand.
AAATACTCGATGGCTCAAAACCGGTTGAATCGAGGCTTTTAAAAGCCGCTTTCCCCCCTTTTGATTCGATTGCGATTGGCGACAGGTTATTTTTAAAGCAGTCCAGCGGCCCTGTTTGTGCCATTGCGCAAGTCTCTTCTTTTCAGGAGTTTAGCAATTTAACCCCCCGCAAAATCTCCCAGTTAAAAGCGATTTATAATCACCTTGTTTTAGGAGCGGATGAATATTGGAAATTAAAATCAGACAGCAAATTTGCCGTTTTCGTCTGGCTGAAAAATGTCAGAAGTATCGACCCTATAATGATTTGCAAAAAGGACTGGCGCGCCTGGGTCGTCCTGAATGACAAGGAAAACTACGGCTTATACCCACGGCCTTAAAAAACTATGTTCTTAATTCGCGGCTTAAGCGAAGCTGGCACAATGATTTACGGATCGTTCAACGCGCCATTAAAAAATGCCTGTGGTATTATTTCGTTCTGCCGATATTATTGACAAGTCCCACAGCAAAAATATTCACCAAAAGGCTTGACCCGCCATAACTTATGAACGGCAAAGTAATTCCGGTAATCGGCATCAAACCGATATTCATTCCGATATTTACAAGCACCTGGATAGCGAAAATAATACTGATTCCCGCAGCAACATAACTCCCGAAAGTATCGGTACTTGCGGCCGATATTTCCATCCCGCATGCAATCAGAAGCGCATACAAACCCACCAGCAGCATCGCGCCTGCAAAGCCCCATTGATGACTGATAAAAGCGAAGATAAAATCGTTATGTTTTTCAGGCAGAAATTTCCCATATTTTACAAACGGTCCGCTCCTGAAACCCTGCCCGCTAAGGCCTCCCGAAGCGATCGCAAGTTTAGATCTGGTAAGATGATAGCCTTCTCCGGCCTCCCATGTTCGAAGCCTTTCGGCGGACACGCCAAGCAATTTTGCCAGCCATGGTTTTTCGATACTTTTCTGCTTTAGCCAGTTGTCGCTGCCGTCAATTTTGCTTTGCAAAAGCACCGAACTGACGCGCATACGCTGGTAATCGTGCATATTAAGCCAAAGAACCGGAAGCCCCAATATTGCGATTGAAATTATTATAACAAGATGCTTAACTCTTGCGCCGGCAAGGAATAACATCGACAAAAAAACAGGCATCATCAAAAGCACCGTACCCAAATCCGGCTCCAGAAATATTAAAGCCATTGGGAAAATGGTGAGCAAAAACGGCGGCAAAAGCGAAGATAAATTTCTGTAATTGCTTCTGTAACGCAAGTGCCAGCCAAGAGCTATGATATAAACCAATTTGAAAAATTCAGAAGGCTGAAACTGAAATAACGAACCGAAAAGAATCCATCGGCGGGAGCCTTTTTTTAAGGGAACGAAAGGCAAATCTATAAAAATATCCAAAATCAAAACAGCCAAAAGAACGATAATTCCGAAATAAAGCCAGCCGCTTGCGGGGCCTAACTTCTTGTAGCTGAAAGAGTTAAGGAAAATCAAGCCGATGAATCCGGCGGCTGCGTAAATTGCCTGCTTTTTCCAGATGTCAGTAATTCCGCCAAGGGAGGCGCTGGAATCGTAGGGATTGCCGGATGCGTAAATCATTAAAATGCCGATAGTTGTGAGGCCTGCCGCGGAGGCTAACATTACCATCCGTGTTAAAAAAAGCTTCCCGCGCAAAAAATCAAACATATCGAACATAAAAAAATCATAACAAAATTGCAGAAAAGAAAAACATAAAATAAAGACTTATGGCAAAAAAACTAGAACTCAGAACACAGAACCCAGAATACATAAATAAAGGACTTATGACGCTTTTCAAGCACTTAACTAATTAATATATCCGGACTTATGTCGAATTTAAAGGATTTTGATAAATTTGCAAAAAAACATAATGATTTTGATAAAAAATGGAAGAAAATCATAACAAAAGTATATGAAAATAAGCCCTTTTATATAGACGTTCGGGGTACATAATTATCTTAATTTTAGAATATTGACCATAATTTCTACTATGTTTTAACAGGACTTATTTTACCCGTAATCAGTATAAAATTACGCCCCCAAGGGACTCCGTCTTGTACCCCAAGGGGGGTAAGACTTCGCAATTTTTAAAAAAGTAAATGGGTTTGATTATAAGATGTGAGTTGGTTAGAATCGGTATATTCACCACGAAGAACCACGAAGGAAAAATAATATATGAAAAAACGGAATTCAGGTATAAGAAAAATGTATTATGCAGAAGTCGGCCAAAATGCGCTTTGTGGAATTTTGTAAGATTTAAAAATAGAAGCGAAGAAGGCGCTGATTTACGCTGTCTTTTCTTCGACACGGATTAACACGGATTAACACAGATTAACACTGCAATTATATTTATATTTTTGTAGAAAAAAGTTTTTAAAAAAAATCTTGATAGAAAAAAACATAACATTTCAGAAAAAATTAGGGATGATGCACAAGAAAACTTAAAGTTAAAGTTTAAAATGTAAAACCAAAGTGCAATATTTAAAATTGAATTATATCAGTTGAGTTTGAAAAAGAGGAGTTATAATTTTGTGTAGCCACAAAGACACATAATGACAAACGAATATAAACTAACAAGAGAGCAATTTGCTGATGCACTTGCGAAAGGGCTTGGCAGGGCAATGTTATATATTAAACATTACGGGCTAGACAATGTTAAAGACATTGTGCTTGAAGCCTGTATCCATAATACCACTTACGATGTTCAATGCGAAGATGTTAAAGCACAATGGCTTTATGAAATGTTTAAAGATACTTCCCATTATAATGATTTTCGTGCCGCTATTTTAGCAGCTATGAAAGAGAAGAACGAATGGCACGATGCGGTTGGGCTTTGCGATTTAGCAACAGAGATGGCTTTGGATGGAGATGAGTTAGCTAAAGAAACATTGAGAGCGTTTGTTCTTAATGCTGCCGCTAATGAAAAAAAATATTTTGATTTAGGCATTTATGAATATATCAGAGTCGGAGGAGAACAGGCAGTTTTAGAGCTTGCTAAAATATATGGACAAAGACTTATTGATAACCCAGAAGACAGCGTTCCGGAAACATTGACATTTGAAGATGAGAATCGTGTAAAGTTCGCGCAATTACTACAAGAACAATGCTGTTCTGACAACAGGATAAAAGTATATTTTGATTACGCAAATGCAAACGGCGGACTTGAACTGCCAAAAACGAAATCACAAGAGGAACGAGCAATTGACTGGGAAAATACAAAAAATGAATTTCTCTCAACTTATAACGCAGAAAAGATAATCGAAACGGCAGTTGAAGGTTCCATTGATAGTATGAGTTTTTACAGGAGATATGGAATATTCGCTGATGAATCTGATTTAAAATTAGTTTTATCGCGTCTTCCTGGAGAACAAAATAATGAAGTGCGCAAAAGATTATTGTGGGTGTTTGGAAAAGCTGCAATGCCAATAGTTGATGAAAGGATTTTTGAATGGGCCAACAGTGATAATGCTAAATTTAGGGCTGCGATTCTGATTGCACTTGCCAACTGCGAGGATGACAAGGTTCACGATTTTGCCTGTGCACGGTTGAAGGTAGGAAAAATCATCGGGTGGCCGGATCATCTGGTGTTTGATATTTTTTCACTAAACTATTCTGTGGGCGATGCAAAGTTAATTATGGATACAATTCTTGCAAGTAAGGCGGACAAACACGATATCCACAGCTTTGGGTTGAGCATAACCAGCATCGCTGAAGAGAATAAAACCAATGAGCTAAAAGAATTATTGATTTGGGTATATGAAAATACGCCATGCAGTAATTGCCGTGAGCAGGCAGTTGACAGGCTTAAAGATATTGAAGCATTGAGCCAGGAAATTATAGATGAATGCCTTTGTGATGGTTTTGAAGAGATAAGAGAATTTGTAAGGAATATGAAGAATCAATAATATAATTTGAGATTTGAGAAAAACCCTTCGGCTGGCCGAGGGGCTAAATACGTGAATATACTTATGATAAATTTTGAGGTAACAGAACCGCCGCACCAATCAATATACCGTAGTGATAGTAGAAATATTTAAATGGTAAATTGGTGCGGGATAAATAGAATCAATATATGATTAACTTTGGAATTACTGAACGGAAAAGGCGAGAGTTGGAACAGCGGATGGTAAAGTGCAATCTGCTGGAGAAGGACATTGAAGAAAAATTTGTTCGGAGCGGAGGAGCGGGCGGACAAAAAGTCAATAAGACTTCATCATGCGTTTATCTGAAACATATTCCAAGCGGACTTGCGGTAAAAGTACAAAAGAGCAGAAGCCAGGGACTTAATCGCTATTATGCAAGAAAACAATTGTGCGAAATGATGGAGAATAATTTATTGGGAGAAAAAAGCCCGGAAGCCAGAAAAATAAAAAAAATCAGGAAACAGAAAGACAGAAGAAGACGGAGAACGAAAAGAGCGGGAAGTAAATTATAATGGTTTATCCATATTGAAGCGGAAGAAATGAAGTTAATTGAAAATTTAAGATTATAAATTTAAGGGAGCCTGTAATAATTCGAAGGGTTGAGATTGCCACGTCCCCCTAAGGGGTCCTCGCAATGACAATTTTTAGAGGTGGCCTTAAGATTTGATATTCAACAGATTTTTTAATTTGAGGATTTGGGCAACTGAAACGCTATCTTTACAGGTGAAGCCTGTTTTGAACCATGAATTATTATGCTCAATGACGAAAGTCATTTTTCGGTTCGTACGATTCCAATCTATGCCAAACCAAGTTCTAAAATCTCCGCTGCCCCAAAGCCTCATACAGCCGCCGTTGTATGCCTGCACAGTTTTGATGTCCCTGAAATTAATTCTCTTTTTTGCTGCGAATGGGAAATAAAAATGCTTTATAGTTATTCCATCGCTATCAATCTCTATCAGATTATCTGAATAATGTGAAGTACCAAGAACGGATTTTTCTGTAAGTTCGACGTTTTCAGACGATTTGGAGGGCATATAAAGGAACATAATCGCAACTAAAATATCCATAGTCGCCATTATAAACGCAACTATCAAAAAAATATGTACCGGGATTTTGTGCAATACCACAGATGCAATATAAAGTACAACAATTGTTGCAATTGCACCCAAGAAAGAAGCGGCGGCTAAAATTATTTTTACGTTTTTGTTCATAAAAATTTAAATGAAGCGTTTAAAATATTATCAAGTAAACCCCCGGCAGAGCCGGGGGCTAATTTTACAAGCTAAGCATAAACTGTAAGGTTTCGTCGTTAGCACCTGCTAAATTTTCGTGGCCGAAGTCGGGATAGATTATTACTTCCTTTTTTGAAGTAATCTTATTATATGCGGCGAACTGGCTCGACGGCGGGCAGATTGTATCCATCATTCCGGTTACCATTCTTACGTGGCCTTTGATTCGAGGCGCGAGGTGCTGGACGTCGATGTAGCCGAGCTTAGTAAAAATTTCATCTTCTCTTTTGTGCTGCGGGTCGAAAAATCTGAAATACATTTTCAGTTCATCATAGGCATCTTTGGCGAGGTCCATTTCCCAGACACGTTTGTAATCAGAAAGGAAAGGATAAAAACTTACGACTTTTTTTACGTTTGGAGAAAGCGAGGCACAAGCGAGTGCGAGACCGCCGCCCTGCGAGCCGCCGATAACGCCGATGCGTGCGGGGTCAACTTCTGGCATATTTGAAACTATCTTTGTGAGCTCGGCTGTGTCGAGATAAATATTTCTGAAGAGGAGTTTGTGCGGGTTGGGGTCGTCGAGGCCGCGGATAATCTGGCCTTTGAAAGTATTGCCTTTGACTCCGCCGGTGTCTTCGGAGAGTCCGCCCTGGCCGCGGCAATCGAGAGCTGCGCAAGAATAGCCGAGCGCGAGGTACTGCAACTTATTCGACCAATCGCCGGCGTTTCCGCTGTAGCCGTGAAAGAAGATTATCGCAGGTTGTTTTTTCGGGGTATTCTTGGGGCGGAGATATTGCGCGTGGATTCGAGCGTTGTCAACGCCTGTGAACCATAAATCGAAACATTCGGCGGAAGGAACCTGGAAGTCACTTTTGACGAGTTCGATTTTGGGGTCGATTTCGTTCATGGTATTAAGGGCGTTGTTCCAGTAATCATCAAAATCGGCCGGGCGAGGATTGCGGCCCTGATAAGTTTTAAGCTGGTCAAGAGGCATATCTATAAGCATTTTTCCAACTCCTTATGAAAATAAAAATCCGTTTACTTTTAAAGCCATTAACGCTCCAAATCTGCAGCAGATTTGAAGGGCGAGACTTCTCCGTTAAAAATTTCTGTCGAAATTTTTAACGGAGAGGGCGAGATTCGAACTCGCGGTACGCGGTAAAGCGCACACTGGTTTTCGAAACCAGCTCGATCAGCCGCTCCGACACCTCTCCGGAACTTCGGGCAACGTATTTCGGTGACGCTGCCTGCAGTAATAATCAAGCTGATGATTTTACCGCAACCGGCCTGAAAACTCAAGTATAGTGTTTTGAATAATATTTTGGGTTTGAACGGGCCAAGAAAGAGGATATAATTTAGTTTTATTGTTTTCGGGGAACAAAAATGAAAAGCAAAAATGACGGATTTGCGATTGTCGCTGTTCTGATTGTAATTTTAATCGGCGTTATGATTTATATGGTTGATTTTTCGGCGATGTTCGGGCATATCGATAAGAACAGGGCTTATGAAGAAAGGCCGTGGTTCGAAGAGCAGCGATTAGTTTCTAAAGAAAATCTGCCGGTCAAACAAACGGGCAAAGGCGGTAAAACGCTGATTTTGAATCAAAAAGTTCTCGCTGGGCCGGTGCAAAGAAAAGATGAGAATAGAGGCGAGATTGAAATTATTGTCGAGCCGAACGGGCTGGCGAAGGGACACTGGCAGTGCGAATATGATTATGAACAAGGGAAAATTCATTATACTATAACAGCTAATTTCGAGGGGAATATCGACCCGACGAAAAATTTTACAAATCCAGAAGGTACGAATAAAAAACTGCTATATTTTATTACCAAGGGAAAATATAAACAAATCAAGACCGATGAAAAAAGAGTTCAGTGGCCGACAGAAGCTCCGGTTTATGTTGTGGGATGGATTGATAAAGATTATTCGGCAAAGGGGAAAATTTTCCTGATGTCGAATGAGGATAAAGAAAGTCACGGCAATGCAGAATATGACTGGAAGACAAAATGATTTAAAATTTACCCGAATTTTTGTTTCAGAATTTTCAGTGTTTCGATAATTTTAATTTTTTGCGTGCATTTCTGCTCGCATTTTCCGCATTCGATACATTCTGACGGGTCTGCGGAACGAGCGGTATTATTCTTGTTTAACTGCCAATCATAGATATTTCGCGATCTGCTATCGATTTTCAGAAATTCGCTGAAATAGGCGGCCTGCATAAAGCCGGGGATGTAAATATTTTTCGGGCACGGGAGGCAATATTTGCAATCGACGCAGAAGCCTGTGTTTTTATTTGAGAGTTTTTCAAATTCTTCATTAAGTTTTTTAATCTGCTCAGGAGTAAAATCGGGTTTTTCGTAATTAGCGAGAGTTGAAGTTATATCAGATGGTTTGCTGATGCCACAAATAATGGTGTCAATATTTTTGTTTGATTTAAGCCAGCGATGGGCGGTTTCGACTAAATCGGTGCGGCCAATCGCATTTTTTACGGCAACATTCAATGGGGGCGAATCCTGGGCAAAGACTCCGCCGCTAATCGGATTCATAACTATCGTGGCGATGCCCTTTTCGTGAGCTTTGGCAATTACGTCTTCGTAAGTTCTATTGAGCATATTATACGTAAAAAGAATAGCTTCGCACCAGTCGGCGTGGTCTATGTATTTGCTGATATTTTCGGGGGTATCGTGAGTTGTGAAACCGATGTGCTTTACCAGACCTTCTTTTTTTGCGCGCAGGATGCCATGGAGCATTGAGCCTTGGCTGGTGGTCTCGACCCACTGCTCGTTGTTGTTTATGCTCCAGAGCTGATAAAAATCGAGGTAGTCGACATCGAGCCTTTTCATAGATTCGATAATTCTTTTGTATGTGCAATCGGCGGAAGTATCGTCGGTTGGTTCAACTTTTATATTCCACGGACACCACTTGGTGGAAAGAATTACTTTTTCTCTGTAACCGTTCTTGAGGGCTTTTGCGAGTTTCAATTCGCTATCAATGTAACCGCGGCTGGTATCGATGTAAATCATTCCAGCGTCGATGGCTTGTCTTATAAGGGCAACAGCATCGTCACACTTTTCCGGGAAACGCATCGCGCCGATGCTTACGGGGTGGACTTTGAGGCTGCTGCGTTTGCCGAAATTTACTTCTCGGGTTTGTTTTTGCATTATGTACCTTTTACTTTTTGGTTTAAAATACGACACATATCTTTAATTCGGTTTATTTGGTCATCTCCATATACAATTATCGGAAAAACCGTTTTATTGTGCATTAAAGGCTCAGACATATCAACAAATTTTTCACACAATTTTCCATCGGGGGTTTTTGGGATTGGAGAAAAATCTGCAAGCATAGTTCTTACGCCGAGGCTGTTTACGTAACGCAGCGAATCTTCGATGTTCTGGATTTCGGTTTTTGGATGGCCTAAAATCATATAAGCAGAAATGCTGTTTCTTTCAGCGTCTGCGTCAATCAGGTTTTTAACAGAGTTTGCAAACTCTGTATCGAAGATTTTCGAGCCTGTCTGTTTTTGAAATTCATCTGCCCTGCTTTCGAAGCCGAGATAAAAAGTTTTGAAGCCGGCATTGACTAATAGCTGCGCAAGTTCGGAATCAATAAATCTGGCATTGAGTGCGTTAGGGGTATGGAACGAAACTTTGATTTTATTTTCAATTACGTATCGCAGGAAAGGTTTGATGATTTCATCGGCTTTGTATAAAAGAGCGTCATCGTAAAATGCAATATTTTTTACGCCAAGAGAAATTATAGAATCAAATTCTTCGATAATCTTTTCATAAGGTTTTGAGGTAAAGCCTTTATTGAAAATCGGGACGGTGCAATAGGTACATTTAAAGGGGCAGCCCTGCGTTATTTTCATCGCGACTGTTTGCGGATTTTTGTAAAGATTCCATAATGGGGGATTGTCTGCGGTCGTCGATAATGGCATTTCATCGCCAAAGAGGAAATCTGCGCCGAGATTTTTTGCGTGGTTGGGGCAAATCATTGTGTATGGGCCGCCGAGGATGATTTTAGATTTCGGCCAATTGGTTTTTACGGCATCGATAACTTCCTTATAGCCTAAATACCAATACGTCATAACGGTTTGGATTAAAACAAAATCTGCGGGATTGTTTGTTTTCAGAAAATTGATAAAGAATTCGGAAGGCAAACCGAAGCGGCGGAAATTTCGCGGAATTTCCTTAAAAACATCCGGCTTTGGGATTATCTCTGAATAAAAACTGCCCCTGTCCCAATTATCGCTTTTGTATTTCGGTTTGTCGTCATAGAAAGGATTTGCGCGGTTCAAAAAATCGAATAATTTGAAATCTGCATCTGCGATTTTGCCGGCGAATGCGAGCATACCTAAAGGCTGCAACCAGAAATCAAAGGCCGCGAAATCGTATATCGGCGGATTTATCAGGAGTATTGACGGTTTACTATTCATACCGTCAATTAGTTTACGTCAAACAAACCGCCGGTTCAAGATTTTTAGCTTTAATCGAGCGAATATTAACTATCAATAAAATTGAGGTAAACAAAGCGATAACGAAAAAGCCGCTGAAGATGTACAGAGTTGTCGAATAATTTTGTGTTTTGTCTTTAATTGTCGAGAGAAACATCGGGCCGAAAATACCTGCGGCAGACCATGCGGTTAATGTATAGCCGTGGATTGCGGAGACCTGTTTTGTGCCGAAGAGGTCGCTGATATATGCGGGAACCGAAGCGAAGCCGCCGCCATAACAGGTCATAATTAAAAATACGACAGCCTGGAAGAGAACTGGATTTGAAACTTTAGGCAGAGCTAAAAACGCAATGATTTGAATGATAAAAAATAATGTCCAGGTTACTGGTCTGCCGATGTGGTCTGAAATGCTTGACCAGCCGATTCTGCCGAAACCATTGAACAGGCCGATTATGGCAACCATTCCGGCAGCGGCTGCGGCAGACAAACCTGCAAGTTCCTGACCCATTGGTGATGCTACGGAAATTACCGCGATGCCGCAGGAAATATTGATGAACAACATCAGCCAGAGGAAATAGAAACGCAATGTTTTAACAGCTTCATTTGCCGTAAGCTGAGAAAGGTCTGCTTTGATTTTTTTTGCGCCATTGTCAAGTTTTGCTTTGTAGCCTGCGGGAAGCCAATCTTTTGGAGGGGGAGAAAGATATTGAGCTGAGCAGAACATAACAAGAAAATATATCACGCCCAAAACGTAAAACATGCCTTCAACGCCAATCGATTCGATTGACATTAATTTTTTCATTGCGAAACTGCTGATGAAGGCGGCAAAACCGAAACCCATAATCGCCATTCCAGTAGCCATTCCCCTTTTGTCGGGAAACCATTTAATCAGCGTAGAGACCGGTGTGATGTAACCTGTTCCAAGGCCGATACCGCCGAGAACGCCGTAAGATAAATATAAAAGCGGGAGCGATTCAAATCTGACGGCGAGGCCAGCAGTTGTAACCCCAATTCCGAAAAAACAGGCAGCGAGCATACCGGCTTTTCGCGGGCCTTTGCTTTCGACAAAATGGCCGAGGAACGCCGCACTTAATCCGAGAAAACAAATCGCAATCGCGAAAGTAAGGGTAACATCGGATAATTTACATTCGAAAAGGTTCATAATGGGCTTGGCGGCAACGCTCCATGCGTAAACCGAACCGATTGAAATATGAATGCCGACCGCGCTTAAGGCAATTAACCATCTGTTCTTCACGTACATTCTCCGTTTAATTAAGGATAAAGATGCAAGGAAATTAATCCTTACTTCTTAAGAACAGGATACTAAGCTGCTTACGGCAGGTCAATGAAATGAATGAAAAGAAGCTCAAATGATATGATAGTAATGTAAATTGGCAGAAATTGAACAAAAAGACCGTCCAGAAGGACGGTCGTATGCAAATGAAATAGCGGGGGCAGGATTCCGAACCTACGACCTCCGGGTTATGAGCGGTATTCTGCTCAAATTCCTAAGTTCTTGAATTACATCATCTTACGCATAAGTCCTGTCGCCACATACAGCTAACTCAATTCTGCATAATGTGCATGTTGAGCATATTACGCACCAAAATAAGTACAATTTAGGTACAGTGACTTTCATGTCGGGAATTATACCATTATTATGAGTTTAATGCATAATAGTTTTTTAAATATCTATGATTTTAAAGTCAGATTAGTCTTTGCGCATCACTGATTTTTATATTCAGAACAATAACTCCAGGACATGCTTACGAATCACGGTACCGCTTTAACCATACCCACCCACTATTAAGTTTTAAAATAGCAGCCAACAACAATTTATGGCCCCACTTTTCTTATTATTTTTCGGATTGAAATCCCCCCCAACTGGGACGTCATAATGCTTTAATAAACATAAACTTAATGTCAGATGATTATTTGCCTAATACGCCATTTTGATACACCTGATTAAATCTTCATTACCAGGTTGCAGGTGTTGGCCTTCATAATCGTGAGGTTCCTTATCGCATTTGAGACGTGCATAATCGAAGTTTGCTGATTAGTCTATTTCCAGCCTGAAAGGCAAGTGTCTCATTGAGATGCGTTGGCGTAATGCTGCCGCGACTAAGCAGTATTTGCCCAATTTGCGTGTTTGCGCCTTGTTCAGCAAGAGCATTATCCAACTCTAAAGAATTTAAATATCTTTTGTTGAATAATAACAAACCTAACGGTTTTTAAATCTGTGTACTCATTTGGTTTTTTGTTTAAGAAAGTATTTGGGATGTCCGGCCATTTATTACAATCCATTTTTTGCTTATTACAAATGAAATACAAAAAAATAGCAACGTCACAGGTTCGGGTATTGTAAAACCGTTAGCAATTGTTTGATTCGTTGCAGGAGCAACAATTTCGTAACATTGACTGCCGGGCAAACCAGCGCCGAGCCAGACAAATCTTACAGAAAAACTGCTAACTGTTTGTCCAATGTCGATACCGCTTGAAAGAGCGAGCGCATCATAGCCGAGAGGAATGCCAAAACCTGTCGACGGCAGAATTATTTCGTCCCACTCATTTGACAAAGAAGTCGACGTGGTAACTTGAAGGTTATTATAAAGTTGCTCATCAAACCAGATTGTGAACTGCTCAATCGCGGAAGTAAGCGTATCATTTTCTATCGTATAAACATACTCGAAACTGCCGTCGCTTAAACCATTCAACTCGTAACTAACAATTGTCGCATCAGCGAAATCACTTAACAACATAACCATAGCTAAAACTAAACCTTTTTTCATCTTTCAAATACTCCTAATATTTAAACCAATGTTCTGCGAAAATTCCAAAATCTCTAAAATTTATTATTTCATCTTTATAAAGATCCTGCGGCATGTTGAGACCCGTTAGCAGCCAATTTTGTCCCAACACCCGCAGATCACTAATATCAATTATATTATTGAGCGTAAAATCTGCTTCGCGCTGCGATGAAATTTTCAGATCTATATCATTTATGTCAATGTCATAAAGCCGGTTAATTCTTACAATAAAACTATCATCACTTACAGCTTGCTGTCCTGCTGGAATTGATTTGAAAAATATCTTATCGTTCATCATTTCAACTTCCCCATAGCCACAGGAAAGCTGGACAGTTATATTACTAACATCATAACCTGTCATATTTTTCAGCTTCATTTTAAAACAATATTCAAACTCAGTTCTTGATATTCTTTTTTGCAAAACAAGCTCATAGCCTGTGCAGCTTAAATATTCCTGGCCTGCTCTATTGGCGACAGGTTTGGCTATATTGTCCGATTTAATTAAAATCGGGTCAGCATAAATTGATGAACCAAACTGGTCATAGCACTTGATCGTCCAGTATGTATTTTTATATGGAAAGGCATCCATAGTTTTTTCAATTGGCTGACCCGATTCACAAATTTTATAAATCATACTGTATTTATCCGGCCCCATAAGCAATTCATATTTGACGGCATTTTCACAAGGCAAACAACCAAGAACAGCATACTCTTCGCCAATATCGCTGCCGTCTGGGATACCGGTCAACTGAACTGGTGCAAGAATTTTGCCAGGATATGAAGTCTGGTTATAAAAAACAATATTCTCACTTGAATCAATTTTGAAAAAATATTTGTTCGCCTGGGTATTCAACTGAAAATTTTTACCTTCGCCGATAACAGACAAATAAGCGAAAGCATCCAAACCATTATTTTGATAATTGAAACTTGAAGACATATATTTTGAAACAGGATAAGAATGTGAACGCTTAGGCTGACATGTTATATTCAAAGTATTTGAAATAATCGCGGCAATACTATAAGAAGTATCATTGCTTATATAATTATCCACCCAGCATTGCTCACCGGCCACACGATTGGAATAATATTGGCTGACTCTGCTCGAAAGATTATTACAAACTGCATCGAGCAGTGAAACACGATTTACAACATATCGTGGGTCTTTGTAATACATGTTCAAATACCATGCTACTTCCATTGCCGGTTTGTTGCCGGTGCTGTAGCCGGTGGTTTGAATCGCCTCTTTATAATTCGGGGCAATTTCAGATAATAAAACAAGCAGCATATCGCCGTATTTCGTGTAAGGCGTACCATAGGAACTTACCGTAATCCAATTTACCTTTTGAGACCAGGTGCCGCCAAAAGACAGTGAGCCTCCCGTTGTACAGTTTCCTCCGCCAAAAGCCAAAATAGTTGGCTTTTCCGGGTCAAATGGCGGATTGGAAATAACTAATTGCTGCGTCGTATAATTCGGGACGATTACTACATTGACATCGTCCGGCTGGCTTTCTTTTAACCCATCAGATACGACAAGTTCAAATTTACAATATTGCCGGCTGCTGTTGGGAACAAATCCGCTTATTAAAGGTTCGGCCGTATCCGCACCTGTTATCTGAAGCGTAGGACCAGCAATCTGTCGCCACTGGTACGTCAGATCCCCGTAACCATCTCGGTCGTAGGAACTTCTGCCGTCGAGCAACACAGGCGATGTTAAAGCATATCTTGCTGCGCCTGCATCCGCCACCGGCGCTCGATTACAACCAATTATTATTCCAACTTCATCCGCTTTGCTTGCAATTACGCCGTCATCAATGATTAAACTGAAAACATAAAGGCCTTTTTGCTTTGGCACAAAAGTCGGCTGACTAATATCGTTATGGTCGAGTTCAATTTTCGGGCCGCGTATCTGATGCCATTTATAATATATTGCGTCGCCGAGCGGATCATAAGAAGCCGAGCCGTCAAGATTGACAACCGCAGGCAATTCTTCAAAAGCCTGATCCACACCAGCATCAGCCATTGGCGCTACATTTCCGGGATATTCATAAGCTCCGATATCTACTCGTCCTGCTTCCACACGATTATTACCTGAAATATCTTTCTCATTTTCTTCGATTAAATAATTCGGATTACCTGCATTTCTACATGGCGAGGATACCTGCAGATGAAAATTTGCATCATTTGTAAAAACAGGGTCAACCGAAATATTACCATTAATGCCGGTCTGGTTTTCTATTCCGACATAATCATTAATCGCATTTCCCCATACATTATTATAAGTAAATGTGCTGTTACTGCTCCAAAAATAACTAACACCGGAATAATTCAGCCCCTGAGCAATAATATTATTTGAAATAAACACATTGCTGCAATACATAAGAGAAAAGTTCGACACCGTCTGAACAGCAGAATTCCGAACAATAGTATTGCCGATTACAATTGAATCATTTGCATTTCTAAGTAGAACACCGCCGCATGATGCCGCATTTGCAATATTGTCGGAAACAATATTATTTTTGAATTCTGTTTTAGCCCAGAGATAAACAGCACCGCCAATATTCGCGAGATTTTGTTTGAATATATTATTTTTAATAATGGTGGATGCAGTGCTATAAATTGCGCCGCCACTGCCGCTATTTGCGGAATTTGCTAAAAGTTTATTACCAGAAATTATCAATGGTCCCTGGTTGCACCATATACCCCCGCCTTCGCCTGTAATGTGGTTTGCAGTGATAATATTGTTACTGATAGTCGGAGTTGACAGATTACAACAAATTCCTCCGCCCGCTATTTTTGAAGTGCCGACTCTTGTTCCAGTTCCACCCGTAATAGTGAACCCTTTTATAACCGCGTTTTGTGTTTCGCCGTTTGCAAAAGTAACAACCGAAGCTGCATCGGGATTAGATGGTCTGCTGCCGTCAATAATTGTCGATTCGACTATTGCACCATCAAGCGGATTCTGGCTTGTGAGAGTTAAATCCTTGCCGATAAAATTGATATTTTCGTAATATCTGCCAGGCAAAACAACGATAATATCGCCTTCGTTGGCTTCGTTTATTTTTGTCTGAATGCTTTGATCGGAATTGACATAGTGAATCATATAACCTGAAAATTCATCAGCTCCAATATCTATATAAGTTGATAAAACTCTCGCCTGGCCGTCCATGTCTTTTTCACCGGTTATAAGATATGAATTTGTACCAGCGTTAATGCACGGCGAATAGGGTTTTAAATGAAAATCATTCACATCCGGATTAACAAGCCTCGGATCCTCGGAAATATTGTGGTTAATACCAGTTTGATCCGGCATTTCAAAATAGTCTCCATCAACATTACCCCAGACACAATTGTATTTAAACAAATTTAAATCGCCAGGATTTTCACAATATACTCCACCCCCTTGGCCGGCAAAACAAATTATATTATTGATGACCATATCATACATTACTGACTCAGCAATAAGATAAAGGTTGCCTGCCGAGTCGGCTTCATTTTTTACAATGGTATTGTTTGCAAGCACTCCGCCACCCAGCAGGATAACACCTCCGCCAATTATCGCGGAATTATCATAAATCAAATTGTCGTATATAAGCGGTTTATTATAAATCGTAATCAGTCCACCGGCGACAAGTGAATAATTTTGTTTGATGATGTTATTAATTATTGTCGCATTTGAATATAGTGTTGCAATTCCCCCGCCATAATGAGTCTGGCCATTATTGGGACAGATGTTATTTGTGATAATATTTAATTTTATTGTAGGAGAGGCATTTTTGCAGAAAACACCCCCGCCCAAATATAACGTTTGCCCGAGAGATGTATCGAGCGTTCCTGTTCCGCCTGTGATTGTAACTCCCTGTATAACAGCATTTTTCGTTTCACTATTTGCGAAAGTTACAGTTGAAGCGGCACTAGAACTTGCAGGCCGATTGCCGTCGATTATGGTTGTTTCGACAATGGCTGAATTATTTGGATCAACACTTGTCAGGATTATGTTTTTGCCGTTGAATTTTATGTTTTCAAAATACCTTCCCGGCTGAACGATAATCCTGTCGCCGGAAACCGAAGCGTTAATGGCAGATTGAATAGTAGCATATTCTGCGGGAACATTTCGAACTGCGGCATTACAATAAGAAAACACACAACATAAAATAATTATCGCTAATAAAAAGTTTCTTCTCATATTCTCTCCTGTAATCATTTTAAATTCTCCTGTAACTTTAATTTTCTTTAAGCCAATTTTCGACAAAGACTGCGAAATCTTTAAAATCCACTATGCCGTCGCCCGCATTCGGGGCAATATCTGCATTATACATTCCCTGCATCAGCCATTGAGACGCAAAATCATATAGCAGGTTTATATCGTCCTGCCAGTTTTGGGCAAAGTCAGCAAAGTCCCAAAAGTTCACAATGCCGTCGCCGCGGTTTGGCGCAACATCGCAAGATAATTTTTCAAGTTTCCACTGATTTGCAAGAATAGCATAATCAACAAAATCAACACCATCAGGACAGGTAAAATCAGCAGATAAAAATTGCCAGCTCAATTTAGGAAAACTAATTCCGTCCTCACACATACGCCAAATATCATTTGAGCCGTTTATGGTTTCACAGACAAAATCCCAATTTGCGAAATTTGTTTTCATTTTCATCTGCTGTTCAGACAATGGTTGGCCAAAACCATTATTGACGCCAGTGGGCATAAGGAAATAAGAATTAAAGATATATCCTTCGGAAAGCCCTGTGAGTCCGCCAAAGTTGCCTACAGAACCGGCTGCATAACAATTAGTAATATTACCATAATTATATCCAGTCAGGCCGCCAATCATGTAATCACCAGTTATAATAAATGTCGAATAAGAATTAGAGATGCTGCTTTTATTGGATCCACACAGTCCTCCTGCATAAGCCAGGTAAGACGAGCGATTCATAGTTCCTGTTGAAAAACAACTATCGATTATACCATTATTATTGAATCCACACAATCCGCCACCGTGATATCCATTTCTTACTGTTATGTCGCAAACCGAATAGCAATGACTTATGTAGCCAGTATCAACGTAACCACAAAGACCGCCGGTGTAATTCATCCCACTTACACTGCCAGCCACATAACAATCTGCGATAGTCCCACTATTTTTTCCGCACAAAATACCGGTATTACTTCCATTGATAGAATTCCCGCCAGTTACACTGCTGGAAGAATAGCAGTTAGTAATACTGCCGGTATTTGCTCCGCACAAACCACCTGCATTGTCATTAGTTCCATTAATGTTAGCAATCGAATAACAATTTATTATATTTCCAGAATCCGCATATCCAGACAGACCACCAACATAATTCTTTCCACTTACATTACCTTTCACATAGCATTCATAGATACTGCCTGAATATTTATACCCACACAAGCCGCCAATATAAGCGCCTTTTGAAGAGATATTAATGTTTTCAATTCCTAAGTTTTTGATTAAAGCATTATGGGTGTAACCAAATAAACCAATATTACTTGTAGATGAGGTTGTAACATAAGTCAGATTATAAATGACATGCCCATCTCCATCAAACACGCCAGAAAATTTAGTAGTCGAATTACCAATTATTTTATATTTCGTACCTGTAAAGCCTGCCATATTTATATCCGCAACAAGCATGAAATATTTATCCCAGTCCGCAGACATCTGACCAATTTCATTCATATCCTCGGGGTTAGCGATCAAATACGGGTCTTGCTCTATGCCATGGCCGCCGCTATATTTGATCCCCAATGAAACAACAATATTTACCTTAGATTCGCTAATTACTAACCTACCAGCTACAGGTGCTTGTTCTATAATACAACCCTTGGTAACGGTTTCGCTGTATGCGTTTGATATCGTTCCTGTGAAAAGATTAGTATTCGTAATCACTGCAGAGGCATCTGTTAATGTCATTCCTGTGACATTTGGGACAAATACAGTCTGGCAGGCAAATACAAATAAGGGATAAGTCACACCTTCGTCAATTATCCATATATCATCTACGCCATTTACAGTTTCATTAACAAAATCCCAGCCGGCATTTAAGTAAGTATTTAAATTTTTAGTTGCCGCGCTGCGGCCAAAACAGCCGGTTATCATACCTCCGGTGCTACCTACAAATTGACCAACACCCGAGCTTCCAGAAGCAGTACCTATAGAATAACAATTTGTAATATGCGCACCCGAATAATTAGTACCGACAAATCCACCAACAATATCGGCCGAATTCCAATAATTTCCTGTAACATCTCCAGTCGAATAGCAATTATTTATGTTCCCTGTGTTGTGGCCAACCATTCCGCCCAAATTCATTTCGCCTTTGACCTCGGCGTTCGAAAAACATTGAGATATTGTTCCGCTATTAACGCCGACCAAACCGCCGATGCTGTAACTTCCAGCTACTCTGCCGGTTGAACTGCATTGAAAAATTGTACCTTTGTTTTCACCAGCTATCGCCCCAACGATTCCGCTCATCATACCTCCATACGGGGATATATGTATATTTACGTTCCTTATTTTGACATTGCAAACTTCTCCTGCTGTTCCAATTGTACCAAACAGTCCAAGCTGATTGCGGTCGTTAGCTAAATATGTAAGATTGCTGATAAAATGATTCTGTCCGTCAAATGAACCATTAAACGATAAAGACGAATCCCCTGCCATTTTGTATCTTTTGACATCGTTATATTCGGCAAGATTAATATCAGCTACAACTTTAAAATATGAATTCCAGTCTTCGGAATAAGTTCCGATGGCGTTCATGTCCCGCGGAGTACCGATTAGATATGGGTCTGTTTCTGTACCGCTGCCGCCTGAATATTTAGCGAATGCGGGTGAAATAAAAAGACAGAGTACAAAATTGATTAAAAGGTACTTCCTTAAAATTCCTGCAAACATTGTATCTTCAATCCTAAAAATTTATACTCTCATAGCCGTACAACATATAATCACACATTTTGTTCGCACCCAGCATGTCATTTATTCCTAAGCAAATTAAAAAAAGCCAGATTAAAACCTGTGCATATTGGATTTTGGAGGAGGCAAAATCCAATAACATTCGAGTTTAACTCCGGCTTTTAATGCAATAGTCCAATAAATTCGAAAATCTTACGGTTTTTTTTGCAAAAATTATAATTTTTTCAATTTTTTAAAAAAAATTGTAAGAAATAAGGCGATTTTGGACTACAATAACGGCTGAATGAAGCCATTGGATGACAACTTAAATACGACGGATGTGGTTAAAAAAGCTCAATTCGGCTGTCATGACAGCATGAGCATTCTGACCCAGCAAGTCCAGCAAGGGCTATTGGTGTATATTTATCGCTTGACGCTGAATCATAACACCGCAGAAGACCTTTTGCAGGAAACGCTGCTGGAGATGGTTAAGTCGCTCAAAAACTTAAGGCGTCCTGAATGCTTACATGGCTGGTTATACAGAACAGCGCTCGGAAAAGTCCAGCATTACTTCCGAGACAATCAATACGAAAAAACGATATTACCAATGTCAGCATTTGACAAAGAAAAACTATTGCAGCGAGCATCGGACAGCAATTGTGATGGATTAAAAAATCTTATCAATGAGGAATTGTCGCAGGCAATAGTTGGCGCTATGGCAAAGCTAAAACTTAGGCACCGAAATATTTTAATCCTGCGATGCTGTGAGAATATGCCTTATTCCGAAATTGCCGAAGTTCTGAATTGCAGCCAGTTTGCCGCACAGGTTCTTTTCTTTCGGGCAAAGCAGGCTCTTAAGAAAAAATTATCGAAACATGGCTTTGGCAAACCGATTCTTGCCGGGTCGCTGACGCTGTTTGGCATTATGACAAGCTCGGCAAATAATACTGTCGCCGCTGTTTCAGTTTCTTCACTCAAAGTCGGTTTTCTTATCACAATCATCGGAGCTATCCTTACAAGACTTGGAATAACCCTACTAACGCTAATTGCCGCAAGCCTGTTCACCGCAGGGACAATTCTGCTGAATGCCGAAAAAAACGATCGAGATAAACTGCCTGATAAGTCTGAAATAAAAAGTTTTCATTATGTAATGCAGTCATGGAGCGGAACAGGAAGTACCAATTCCAATCTGATTCGCGGCCGAAGCCTAAGTAAAGGTGCTTACGAGCAATGGTATTTCTTTCCGCAAGGGATAGATGGGCCTATGTTTATGATGATGCAGAGATGGGATCCCAAACAGTTAACCAAACTCTGCGGTTGGTTACAAAACAACAGTGGAAATTATTACTACCATTCGGGTCGAAAAACCATTTACTTATACAATTATCATTTACCGCTATCGACCCTTCAAACCCGCCGATTACCTTCCGATTCACCACAGCTAACAGTTTTTCTCGACCAGGTCGAAGGCAAAATAGAAGGGCTTGATTATGCGCGCGATCCCAAAACAGGCCTTCTTACCGGAGTGCTTGATAACCGTTTTTATAACGCGCAGGATTTCAAAACTAATATTTCATACAATAACGTCGATGAAAAATCATTTGGCTCTTTTCGTCATACCTGGCCTGACGCACCGGTTGTAGATGAACGCGACGATATCCACAAGCAAGGCTGGACATATTTTCGAATCATCGGCAATATAAATGGAAATAAAGTACAGGGCTGGGCACAAATTCCTTTCATATACGACACATACCTTCAGCGAAAACCCTGGCTAAAAATGCAAATAGGTGATCAGGTGGAAATTATCGATTCAGATTCGCAGGCCTATATAACCAGCGAGAAAAATGTGATAGCATCTTATCCGCCTGGCAGTTTTTTTAAAGGGCTTGCACGACAGTGGTCAGGTATGCATACCATTGATGTTGTCCGCAGAGACGCAGCCGAGAAAAGAATTAAATTCGATCTACGAAATTTCGATAATAACAACGAAGGCTACGGCAATGCGGAGATTACATTATACAATCCAACCGATCCATGTCAGGCACAAATCGTTTATACAATCGACATCGACAGAGATTTACTCAAAAAAATTGAATTCCCGGCAAGTAAAAATGTGCTCGAATTTCTTTACCCGGATATTGACCAATATAGCCAACAGTTTACAGAACCAGCTAAAGTTAATACAAGAAAAATCATTCAAAAGGATAGTATTGGAATATTGTGGCTGAAAGAATTATCAAATGGAACTTTGATACAATGACCGGGCGATCGAATGATTTCGTAAAAGCCTTCACCTTGATCGAATTGCTTGTTGTTTTATCTCTTATCTCTCTTCTGCTTGCTATCCTGATGCCTGCTTTAAGTATGTCTCGGTCGCTTGCCCAAAAAATCACCTGCCGCAGTAATCTTCGACAACATCTTTTGGCAAATTTTGACTATGCCCGAGAAAACAACGGCAGTTACGTTCCTGCGGCATTGGATATTTATACCGAAAAAAAACATCGCTGGTATGGTGTTCGCGATAACATATTCCAGCCGTTCGATTCTGCTAAAGGGCCCCTTGCATCGTACTTCGCGCAGGGATGTTTAAAATGTCCGGTAAATATTAGTTTTATTAGACCGGAAACTTCCGATCCTGATTATGACAGCGGTAGCGGCGGTTACGGTTATAATATGATATACATCGGCTCAACTATCTGGAGAGACGGTTATGACGATGCATACTGCAAGGAAACCGCTAAATCAACAACTATCCGTCAACCGGCTTTAACACTCATGTTTGCCGACACTGCAATGTTAAAAAATAATTCTTATATAGAATATTCTACTGCAGAGCCTCGCTATTTTGTAATTAACGGCGAACCCGCTATCGACGCCGGAGGATGGGAACCATCGCCATCCATTCACTTTAGGCATAGAGGCATGGCGAATATCGGCTGGACTGATGGGCACGTGGATTCAAGAAAAATGGGAAAATGTGACAGCCCAAATAATGACGATACCAAATCATCTGCTATGAATTTAGGCTGGTTTGAGCCAATGGATAATACCTTATTCGATTTAAAATAAAATACCACATTCACTTCAATTTCATTCCTTTAATGGCTTATACCGTAATTAAAATCTGAAAAATCAATAAATTATAAACTTCTATCAAGCTTAAGATACTTACCGCTTTCAGCGACTGTTTGCCGTCAGGAGAAATGGCACAGTATAGCCTCTTAAGCTAAGAGAGGG
>MHXZ01000114.1 GCA_001825665.1 Planctomycetes bacterium GWF2_41_51
GGATAAATCTATTCCTTGCTTTAGGCGGAGACTGGACGGATGCTGCAAATGAAAACATTGAAACTAAATAAAGAAAAAATGCTAACGTTATGGAATCGAATTAAGCTTAAATCGAAAAACGCATATAAGCTTTTTGCAGATTATTGTAAACGACACAAACAGGCTGCAATTTCAGCAGCTATTTTAATAGTCGGGATACTGATAACTATAATCATGGTTGCGTTAAAAAAGCAGCCTGCAAAGGTGGAATATCCTGAATTGGCGCCGCTTGTGAAAACAGCGAGGATACATCCGCAAGATATTGAAATGGTAATCAAAGGATACGGGACAGTAAAACCCAAGTCGCAGGTGCAGATAGTTCCGCAGGTGTCCGGCAGAGTGGTAACGCTGAATCCGCAATTTCGAACAGGCGGAGTAATTCAGGAGGGCGAACAGTTATTACAGATAGAGCCGAAAGATTTTGAACTTGCGGTCGAGCAGGCGCAGGCGAATGTCGCGGAAATGGAAGTTAAGCTTGATATAGAGAAATCAGAAGCGGCGGTTGCGAGACGGGAGTGGGAGCAGATAAATCCGGGCACTGAGCCGAATTCGGCGCTGGTGCTGCGCGAGCCTCAAATCAAACAGGCAGAGGCACAGCTTTATTCGGCACAGGCGGTTCTGTCGAAAGCGAAACTCGACCTTGAGCGTACGAATATAAAGCTTCCGATAAATGTATGTATAACTGAAAAGAACGTAGATTTGGGGCAGTATATTATGGCGGGGCAGACTGTTGGCAGAGCATACGGCATTGACGCGGTCGAAATAGAAGTTCCGCTGGAGGATGGTGAACTGGCGTGGTTCGATATTCCGGGCAGCAAAGCAGAGGTGCTATCGAATTTCGGAGGTGAAGAGAAAATTTTAGAGGGTGAGGTTAAACGCACAACGGGGCGGGTTGACGAATTTTCGAGACTTATTTATGTTGTAGTAGAGGTTACGAATCGTGATGTGAAGGAGGGAGTAATTACGGATATTCTTGTGCCGGGGAAATTTGTTACGGTCGGCATTAAAGGAAAAACATTTAAGAACGCATTCGCGGTGAAAAGAGACTGGATTCGAAACGGTGAAGAACTGTGGGTTGTCAACGGCGATTTTTTAAATATCAGGGCTGTGGATGTTGTTCGAACGGATGATAAATATGCTTATGTAAGATTTGAAAGCGGTGACGGCGTTGAAGTAATAACAAGCAGCGTTGACGCAGTAGTTGACGGAATGAAAATCAGGGTAAGTTCGGAAAACAAATGAACGAATCGAATACAAATAAAGCTGAACGAAAGGGAATACTGGCGTGGTTTGCGACAAATCACGTCGCGGCAAATCTGCTGATGCTGTTTATCGTGGTAAGCGGACTGCTGACGATTTTAAATATTAACGTGGAGGTATTTCCGGAAATTACACTAGACAGGATTTCGATAACTGTTCCATATAGGGGTGCGACTCCGGCTGATGTTGAGCAGGGAGTTATTTTGCGTGTTGAGGAGGCAATCGCAGGCATTGAAGGGATAAAAAGAATTCTATCGACAGCTTCGGAAGGCATGGGGACTACAATTGTCGAAGTTGAAGAATATTACGATTTAAATGATGTTCTGGATGATGTAAAGGCAGCGATTGACCGTATAATCACGTTTCCTGTGGAGACGGAAAAACCGGTTATAGCGGAACTAAAAAATACGCGGAAGGTTATCGCGATAGTTCTGTACGGGGACGTAACGGAAAAGACATTAAAGCAACTGTCCGAACAGATGCGCGATGACATTACAGCGATGGAAGATGTAAGCCAGGTCAGTGTATGGGGGGTGCGGACATACGAAATAGCAATCGAAATATCTGAAGAAGCGATGAGGAGATACGGTCTCAGCTTCGAGCAGGTGGCGAAGATTGTGGGGTCGTCATCGATAGATGTGCCGGCTGGCTCTATGAAAACGACGGGGGGCGAAATCCTCATAAGAACGCAGGGGCAGAGATATTTAGGCTCGGAATTCAAGGATGTCGTTCTTGTGAGCCGGGGGGACGGAACGAAAATCAGGCTCGGCGATATAGCTACTGTACGGGATGAGTTCGAAGATACTGATTTGTACTGCCGATTTGACGGGCAAAGGGCGGTTCAGATTAAGGTCGGCAGAATCGGTGAGCAGAATGCGCTCGATGTTGCGGGGAAAGTGAAACAATATGTCGAACAGAAAAAACCAATGCTGCCGCAGGGCGTTTCAATTGCGCTATGGGAAGATGATACGGTAATTCTGAAATCACGTATAAATTTGTTGGTACGTAACGGGTGTTTCGGTCTTATTTTAGTATTCGCGTGCCTGCTGATGTTTCTGGATATTCGTCTTGCATTCTGGATTACGTGGGGGATACCGATAAGTTTTCTTGGTGCGTTCTGGCTGATGCCGATGTGGGATATGACGATTAATATGATGACGCTTTTTGCGTTCATTCTTGTTCTGGGCATAGTTGTCGATGACGCGATAGTAGTGGGTGAAAATATTTTTGCTCTTAAACAGAGGGGACTTTCGAATAGCGATGCTGCAATCGCAGGCGTAAAAGAAATGGCAGTACCTGTCTTTCTGTCGGTATTCACAACGATAATCGCTTTTATACCGCTTGCTTATACGGCAGGTACGATGGGGAAAATATTGAGAACTATCCCTATCATTGTTGTATGCGTTTTATCATTTTCGTTTATCGAGTCGCTGCTCATTCTACCGGCGCACTTGTCTAAAGGCAAAGTATATAAGCCAAATTTCTTCACGCGATTACTCGATAAGCTGCACAAGATAACGAGAGATAACCTGCAACGTTTTATACACGGGCCATTCAAAAAAGCATCTGAATTATCTATACGCAACAGATATATCACTTTATGTTTAGGTTTATTGCTGCTGTTTATAACCATTGGCACTGTAGTCGGCGGGTATATTAAATTCACGTTCTTCGACCCGGCTGAAGCTGATAATATGATTGCGACGGTAGTTATGCCGATGGGCACACCATTCACTCAAACTGCGGAAGTGGTTGAAAGGCTCGAGAAAGCAGCGGAAAAGGTTCGGCAGGAATTCGATGAGAAAATGGAAGGCGATGTATCTGTAATAAAACATATATCGACAACAATCGGTGCTCAACCAACAGCAGCAAGAGGTCCCGGCGCAAGATCCCAAGGAGATCCCTCATCTTCCAATCAGGGGCATCTTGCCGAAGTAAACGTTGAGATTCTCGGCGGCGAGGAAAGAGGGCATTTGATTTCGAGTACGGCTATGAAAAATCGGTGGCGTGAAATTGCCGGAGAAATTCCGGGCGTTTCTTCACTGACTTTTGTATCAGAGATATTCAGTGCAGGCGATGAGATAAGCGTTGAGTTGTCTCATGAAAATTTCGATACGCTGCTGGCGATAGTGGAAAAATTGAAAAACATACTTCGGCAATACTCAGGCGTTAAAGATATAATGGACAATTTCGAAGAAGGAAAATTCGAGATAAAACTTGACCTTACGGATGCGGGAAGAATGCTCGGGCTTACTTTGAATGACCTTGCTCAGCAGGTAAGACAGGGCTTTTATGGTTATGAAGTTCAGCGAATTCAAAGGGGCAGAGACGATATTCGCGTTATGGTTCGCTATCCGCAGGAACAAAGGAAGAGTATGGCGGACATTGAAAATATGCGGGTAAGACTGGCGAACGGCACTGAAATACCATTTAGAACAGTCGCGAATGTCAGATACTCAAGAGGCTATGCTACTATCGATAGAATCGAGAGAAGAAGAGTAGTAACTGTAAGCGCTGATGTAGATAAGGATGCAGCAAATAGCGACGAGATAAATAAAGAACTGTTTGCGACGGTTCTCCCGCAGCTTGCGAGTGAATATCCGGGCATGCAATTTAAATTCGGAGGCGCACAAAAAGAACGGAGTGAATCTCTTGGCACGCTGAAAATTTATTTTCCGCTTGCGCTGATGGCAATGTATGCGCTTTTAGCGGTTCAGTTCAAAAGTTATTCGCAGCCATTGATTGTGATGTCGGCGATACCATTCGGGATCATCGGAGCGGTAATCGGTCATCTAATGATGGGATATAATATAAGCATATTGTCTCTGTTTGGAATAATCGCGCTTGCAGGGGTTGTTGTTAATGACGCAATTATCATCATTGACCTGATAAACAGTCTTAGAACGGAAAATGAAAATTTAATTGAAGTGCTTCGCGACAGCGCAACGAGGAGATTTCGGCCTATATTGCTTACCACGGCAACGACATTTCTGGGTCTGGCACCAATGCTGATGGAACGGAGTCTTCAGGCAAGATTTTTGATTCCAATGGCAATAAGTCTGGCGTTCGGAGTTGCCTTTGCGACGATGATTACGCTCTTCCTTGTACCCTCATTATACCTGATAATCGAAGATGCAAAACACTTATTTAATAAATAGGGGAAAGCTGTAATTTTTACATAAGTCCCTTTTTTTCAATAACTTCAATGCGAATAGGTGATTAAACTTTATGAATCTCTGAAATTTCAATGGAAATAATAAAGGTATAGGTGTAATATATCTCCAACAACGTGTGCAGTTTAAAAAGATAGGGTTTTATGAAAACCGTAAATAGCGGCAAACTGAAAATTATCGATGTCCAAAGCTCTCAGGAGATAGCACTTAAAGCACTTGAATTTTTTGTCGAATACGTACACAGCGTACTTTCAACTAAAGATGTTTTTTATTTAGCTATATCCGGAGGAAAAACACCAGAGGAATTTTACCATCTGCTCGGCACCGACAACAGGAGTCTTAGTTTGCCCTGGGATAAAATTGAGCTTTTCTGGGTTGATGAAAGATGCGTACAACCCGATTCTCCAGATAGTAATTTCAAACTTGCATCAAGTACTTTTTTAAAAAGTGTTCCGATTCCTAAAAATAATATTCACAGGATTTTCGGTGAAAATGAAAATTACAATAAAGCTGTTGACGATTATGAAGAAACAATCAGGAATATTTTTGGAATAGGAAGGGGGAAACTTCCTGTCTTCGACCTGATGATACTTGGAATGGGACCGGACGGCCATATTGGTTCGCTGCTGCCTAATTCATACGCTCTGTTCGATACGGATGATTTAGCAGCGGTAGTTTATCAGATGAATGAGGGGCATAACCGCATCACACTTACTCATCCGGTTATATGCGCATCAAAACAAATATTAATAATGGTGTCGGGTCAGGAGAAAGCGGAGATTGTTCGGGAAGTTTTTGTACATGAGCCTGACGAGGTGCAGTATCCTGTTCATACGTTATGGCCTATTCTTGAGAAGGTCATTTGGCTAATTGACAGCGACGCGGCTAAATATCTTTAATTAATCGGAACAGCTAATTTCATTCCAGCCCTGACAGCATCAGGACCTCGCGATAACATCTCTTTATTCGCTTCGTAGATTTTATTCCAGCCGGTAACAGTACCATAATAAATTTTTGAAATGTCGCTTAGAGTCTGGCCGGGCAGAACAACGTGCATTCTTACCGAGGGTTCGTTTTCAGCGGGGGCATCTATGCTGTCTGTCAGATTTATCTGTTTATCAGTTTCCTGAGGCGCAAAGAGATACCTTTTTTCAGACAAGACATCCTCCATGCGCGGCTGGTTTAATACCTGCTGATGAACGCAGAACCAAATTGTCGCGGCCAAACACAGAACTGTGCCGATTAACAAACCTGTCTTAACATCTTTTCGCATTTACTGCTATTTAGCGTTTTTCACCTTTTTCCTGCCAAATAAAAGCATCGGAGCTGCAATAGCAATAGATGAATATGTACCTATAACGATTCCTATGGTCATAATGTAGTTGAAGGCGCGGAAACCTGAGCCGCCCCAAATATACATTATAATGACAACAAGGAAAGTAGTGAACGAAGTCAAAATTGTTCTCGAAAGAGTCTGATTGATACTGTTATTAATGATTTCCGGAGTAAGGGATGAAAGTTTTCCCCTATTCTCGCGGATACGGTCAAACACAACGATAGTATCGTTTACGCTGTAACCAACTAACGTCAGCAATGCCGCTACAACAGACAAATCAATCTTGAAATCGCCAATAAGGAGTGCCTGTCCTAAACTTGTATTAGCTATATAAGCTGAAATAGCGATTATACCTAAAGCTATGCAGACGTCGTGTCCTAGCGCGATTACCGCACCGAGACCGTAACGCAGATTGCCGAACCGTACCCACAGATATGCAATCATAGCAATAAGCGAGAGCACGATAGCAATCAAAGCCCTTGTCTTTGCTTCATTGCCGATAGAAGGAGCAAACTGCATTACTCTTGAAAGCGAGGTATGTATTTCGGCGGCAGATGTTACTTTTTGAGTTTCATTCGCAACATAATTTGCCCATTCATCTTCAGTCAACTGCCTTAAACCCGCATCTTCCGGCATACTTACATAAATGAAGTTTGTCATAGGTTCATTGGTTTCGGCGATTTGATAGTTTGGTCCCATTAATTGATAGCTGTACCATTCGATATCTCTCATATCAGGCTTAAACTGCAAGTCTCTGAATCTTCTGTTCATTTCTGTAAGAGTGACAGGATTTTCGACAGAGAATTCAATTTTTACGCCATCAAGATATTCGCTTAACTCAGGAATGGTATCGACCATAGAACCTTCAATCCGCTGAGCGGAAAGTATGGTTGGATTGAGGTTCTCCATCAACTGGAGTTTACCTTCAAACGCATCGAGCACAGCAATTGTTACTGTTTCAGCAACCTGTGGTTCTGAAAATTGGACGTCACCAAAAGCGGCATTTAAAATACTATTGATTACCGACTTGTTGGTTTGCGTTGTTGTAATAATGAACTTTGACGAATCACCGGCTACAGCATTAACAGAGAGATTTGTTAAACGGCCGCGAATGTCTTTTTGGGTCTTTTCGATTGTATCTGCAACTGATTTAGCTGTCTGCTGCGTACCGGCCGGGAAACTGATTTCGACAGAAGCTTTGTTGGTCTCTGTTGTTGTAATTTCATATTGGAGTTTTGACTGGCCGATACTGTAAACTTTTGCGGCAGCGATAGCGGGATTGTTGATTTTTTCACCCTGTTTGCGAATCATACTTTCGACCTGGTCTCTATCGAGAGCATTTTCGGCTTTAAGGTCTATCTGGACACTTGTGCCGCCTGTGAATTCGATATCGTACTTGCTGTTTTTGCTTTCATCACGAGAAAAGAATGCAACTAATCCGCCAATTACGAGAATTGCTGAAATTGCGAACATAACCGGCTTTAAGCCCATCCAGTTAATTGACGGACTTTTTACTATGCTCATCATTGTCAGATGATCTTTGATTATGCCCTTGCTAAGCAGCAACTGGAATACGATTCTTGTGAAGAACAGGGCGGTGAACATACTCGAAGCCAAACCCAACATCAATGTGATTGCAAAGCCCTTGATTTCTTCTGAAGCAACCATATACAAAATCAATGCAGTAATAAGAGTAGTGATGTTCGAGTCAAAAATTGTGCTGAAAGCACGGTGGTAACCGTTATCGATAGCTACTCGCAGGGAAGCGCCTTTACGCTGTTCTTCGCGAATACGCTCGAAGATAAGCACGTTGGCGTCAACGCTCATACCGATAGTCAAAATGATACCTGCAATGCCCGGCAGTGTGAAAGTCGCTTTGCTCAGTGCCATAATAGCAAGGACAAAAAGAATGTTCATAAACAGAGCGACATCTGCGATGCTGCCTGCCTTAAGATAGTAAATGATCATAAATATTGCGACTGCGACAAGTCCTATCATCGCGGCATTAATGCCTTTAGTTCTGTTTTCTTCGCCGATACTTGGGCCTATGGTTTTTTCTGAAACCGGTGGTTCGATAAGCCTTGCGGGCAATGAACCTGCGTTGAGTTTATCGACCATATCCATCTGTTCGGTTTGTGAAAAACTGCCTTCGATTATACCGTTGCCACGAATCTCGCTGCGGATGTTTGGAGCAGATAATGCCTGGTTGTCGAGAATGATAGCGAGTGGTCTTTGAAGATTGTTGCGCGTGATATTGTAGAATATCGAGCCGCCGACATCATCGAAAGAAAACTCAATTGCTCTCTTACCCATCTGGTCCATTGAAGGTCTTGCTTTGGTAAGTTTCCATGGTTTTGTGCCGCTGGACTTGAGCATGGATTCGTTTTTCTGATTGCTTGCCAGGACATAGTACTTCTCGCCGAAGACGCCTGTAATAAGGTCTGGATTTTGCCATGCAGGGTCTTTGGGATTTTCGATTTCAATCCATACAAATTTGCTGTCGGAAGCAATCTTTGGGCCTTTGGTCTTTAAGGCATCGACATAAGAAACCAATTCATCTTTATTGCTTCTGCCATCGTCAAATGTCGGCAGGATGCGGAATTCGAGCACACCCGCGCCTTTGAGCATTCTTTTAACATCGTCGGGGCCGTCGATTCTTCCGCGAACCGAACGATAATTTTTGAATGCGTTTACCAGTGCATCGATTTTTTCGGCTCTTGACGGAAATCTTGTTTTTAATTCCTGAATCATTTCGGCACGCTGTGAAGATTTCTCCGGCATTTCGAGAACAGCGGTCAGAGTCTCAACATTGAGATTGAAATCGCGGAGACGCATTTCAGCATCTCTGTAAAGTGTGTTCAAACCTGTTTGAGGTCTTGTTAAATCATTGACAACCTGAGCCCATTGATTATAAACTTCGAAATATTGGGAAATCTGCGGGCGAATATTCTTCACCTTATCTGCGGGCACATCGTTAATCAAATCCTTTACAGTTGTTTCCTGCTGATTTGCATCCATCGTATTCCACGATGAAGAAAACGAATTGAGTGATTCGATATTAACGCCTGCTTTTTCGAGACTTGCTGTTATTTCGTCGAGCTGTTTTGATAAAGCATCTCTTTTATCCTGTGCTGCTTTTCTTGCATCGTATTTTTCAGCAAGGTTGTTCAGAATTTCTTTTCTTTCCTCGTTATCGCCTGCGTATCGAGCGAACTGTGCTGCTCTTTCGTTTGGGTCTTTGGAGAGTGTACGTTTGATCATCGCAAGGTTGATATTTCCCTGCGTAATGCCTTCGAGGGCATTATCATAAGCCTGGCGCCTTTTGTGGGTGTCGGCGCTGGCAAGCGGAACCTGGAGTTCGATACGTGTATCACCCTGCGGGCGCATGATGATGTTCTGGACATTGCCCGGGTCGATTCTTTTCATAAGAACCGGAATCAGTTTCTGCGAGAGATTATCAGTTTCACCACCTGTCAAACCTGTGGTATCAATGTCATATATAAGACTTGTACCGCCTGCGAGGTCAAGACCTGCACGGAGTTTCTCGCTTGGCGGATAAAGATTTACCGCTGCGAAAACTACAAGAATAATTACCGCCAATAATCCAAAACGAACAACATTCCTATCCATATAGAGGGTTCCCTGAAAAAAATTCTAATCAATTTTCGTTAGAGTACTTTGTGAACTGCTGAAGGCAGTATTTTGATTTTTGTATTATTCGACTCATCGATCTTCAACGTAATCTCGGTGTCGCCAACTTCGAGAACTGTGCCGAAGATTCCGCCGATGGTCTGGACTCTGTCATTTTTCTTCAATGCTTTCACCATTTGATCCTGCTGCTGCTGACGTTTCTTCGGGCCTCTGAACATTATGAAGTACAGAACAACAAAGATGAGACCGATGAAAATAAACTGTGTCCATTGTGCCTGAGGCTGCTTTTTAACTGGAGTTGTAACTCCATTTGGATCAGCCTGTTGAGTTGTGGTTGTTGTTTGCTGCTGGTCGAGAGGTTCTTCCCTGATGATTTCCGGCGTATTGCTTTCAGCCTGTGCTAACATTGAATACATTTCCATAACATTCCTTTCTTTATTTAGTATCGTTATCGTCAGTTATCTGACTGCGGGCATAAGCCGGACTTTGCAAAGCCTGGGCCGCCCAATTTGCGAATGTGCCATTTTCTATGTTTTCTCGTATTTTGTCCATTAAATTATGATAAAAAACGATATTATGCAATGAAAGTAGTATCGGGCCGAGCATTTCGCCAACATTAAAATAGTGGCGAATTGCGGAGCGGGTGAAAGTTTTGCAGCAATAACACAGACATTGGGAATCTAAAGGTTTTGGGTCGTCAATGTAAGCGGCATTTCGCAGCCTCATAACCCCCTGTGAAGTAAAGGCTAAGGAGTTTCGGCCGTTTCGAGTCGGCATTACGCAATCGAACATATCAATACCGGCTTCAACGGCCTGGATTAAATCTACAGGAGTTCCAACGCCCATCAAATAACGGGGCTTATTTTCCGGCAGCAAAGGAGCTGCAAACCTAACGGTACTAAGCATTTGCGCTGTTCCTTCGCCGACGCTGAGGCCGCCTAATGCATAGCCGGGGAAATCCATTTTTATAAGCTCCTCAGCACAATTTTGGCGAAGATTGTTATCAGTTTGGCCCTGAACAATTCCGAAAAGAAGCTGGCGGTCATTGGCGTGGGATTTTTTGCAAACCTTTGCCCAGCAAAGAGTTCGCTCAACCGCTTTTTCCTGCTCTTTCTGCGGGGCGTTATAAGCGGGGCACTGGTCGAAACACATGATTATATCAGCGCCAAGCTGGTTTTGAATCGCGGTTGCGCGGGCGGCATCGAGCTTGATTTTTGCGCCATCGTAAGGGCTGTAAAACTCTGTGCCATCATCAGTTATGCTGTTTATTTCGCTTAGGGAAAAGACCTGAAAACCGCCGCTGTCGGTTAAAATCGGCTTGTCCCAAGCCATGAATTTGTGAAGGCCGCCGATTTTCTGGATTACATCGGCGCCGGGACGGAGCATTAAATGGAAGGTGTTGCCGAGGATTATCTGCGAACCGGCTTCGTGTAAGTCCTTTGGCAGAAGACCTTTAACGGTTGCCCTTGTGCCGACGGGCATAAAGACCGGAGTCCTGATTTTGCCGTGGAAAGTCTCAAGGATAGCGGTTCGGGCATTGCTCTTTGGGTCTTTTTTTAGTATCTCGAAAATTTTCATTTGCATAATATAGCCAAAAATGAACTTTTAGCAAGCATCCTGTTACCATACGGGCAACCATAAGTCCTTATTTTACGTTGAAAATTTTGATGCATGGATTTATAGGCATCTTATACGCAAATAAAGGAGTTATGGCATATTTGCAGATCTTAACATTTTGAATTACAAGAATTTAGAACGAATTTGCTAAAAATCGCAAAATTAACCACGGATTGCACGGATTTGCACAGAATTTTAAGAAAAATGGTGAGAAAAGTATATAAAAATGAAGCGTTTTCTATAGAGGTTCAGGGTCTTTAATGGTCTGCTTTTGACGCAATCTGGTGATTTTTCGTAAGGATTGCGCACAGTTTTTTAACCATTGGATTTAAAGGATTAGAAGAGGTAAATTGACGGTTAATTAAAGTTTGTAAAAATGAAGTTTGGTGATAGAATCGGGATGTTCACCACGAAGCGAAGAAGAACTACGAAGAGTTGTTTTATATACTTTTAACCGCGAATGAACACGAATAAGTTTTTTTGTTATAAAATTATTTTTTCAATAATTTGTGTTCAAAGCAAAGGCCGTACTCGAAATAAATTTCTGCGGGCGCCTCTTTGCTTTATCCACAGACTGACTAAGTCAATCGAAATAAAAAACTGAAACGTTGTCGTATCGGCGGCGGCTAAACAGTTGATAAGCGAATAGTGAAAAATAGTGTGCTGCTTTTGATAGTGGTAAAGGTTTGCAGAAGAAATTTATATTTGGCAGGGAAAACCAATTCTATTTTTGATGTTGCCTGATTACAGTAAAAACGTTTTGTTTTAGACAAAATATTAGAGAAGGCTAAGAAGTAGCGAGAAAAAATATGTTCAATCATTTAAATGTGAACTCTCGACGCATTGTCTATTTACTTTGCAATGGTGAAGTTGTAACATTGGGAAATAAAAGTCTAAAAGTTCCGCATGATTCGGCCAGAAAACTTTTAGCATTGTTATCTGCACATACAACCAGTTTAACCCAAACTAAATCTATTGTCGACTCTGTAACGTCTCTTTATCCAACTTTTGATTTTGACTCCATAAAAAAAAATATGGATGTTTCTAATTGTAGCGGTGGTGATCATGGCTATAAATATAAAGTAGGGAAAATCAAAACGTGTTCATTCAGGGGTTTAGCTCCAACAGGAAGAGAATGGGAATATGATTTCAAATGTAATTCTCATTTAATATATGGGCCCAATGGTAGTGGAAAATCGTCTTTGCTTGGGGCAATATGCTGGTGTTTAACTGGTAGGTTTTTTAGAGACGACCAACCACCTTGTATACCAGAAAAAATAACAGCATATTCCTTAGATGGAAGCAAAAAAATTGATAATAGAGATGATGCTCAATCTTTATTAGATGAAAATGGAAATAGTTCTTATGCAATCCCTTATTGGATCGAAATAGAGCTTATTGGTAAACAGCAGACCATTTATCTGCGAAGAACCTGCCCAGATATTTTAACAATGAAAAAAGATACTGGAGAATGGGTTCAACTTCAGAATATAAAGGAAGCAGGTATTGACGAACTTGATTGTGAATTGCGGTTACTAATGCTTGCAAAAATATCTCATATGAAGTTTGGTAAAAATCCAGATATCATTAGACTGTTAGCAGAAGTAACTGGCTATGGAGACTTAGAATCAATCGCGGATTTAGCTGAAGACTTAGCCAAGAATTCAAAGACAGCAGCAACTAATAAAGAAAACAAAGAATTGTCACCTCTAAACAATATAATAAGCGAATGCATTTCAAATATTATCAAAATAGCTGATAATAATGTAAAAAAAATTAGTAGTTATGAAAAAATTTGTAAATCCAATAGATCAACTGATGACGTCAAAGATTTTGGCTTGGCAATCAATAAACTCATCGAAATTTTTAAATCGCAATTAGCTTCTGATTTAGGTTTAATAATACCAGATAAAGAAAACATCGAAGAATATAAAAAATGGCAAGAGCAAAGCAATAATCTTCCGGGTTTGCTTAACGGTCTTATAGTAGAACTTAATAAACCTTTGAATGAAATTTTTGTTAGCAGTATAGATTTCAAAGGTCTATCGAAAGATGAAATCGATGTAATTGAAAAAAAATTAGATAATTTCGAAAAGCGGGCAATAGATGAAATAAAAGAAAGACTTGATTGGGCCAAAAAGGAATTAGAAGATAATCATCTTGGATTAATGCTTAAGGCGGCAAATTATCTTGCTGAAGATAACATCAATTGCCCAGTGTGTACACAATTATTAGATAATGTTCCTGAGATAAAACGAGAGTTAATATGTTTAAAAGTTAAAAGTGCAAAAGAATATCTTCATAAGCAATTAGATGATTTTTGGAGATATCTTACAGGTGAATTAAACAAGATAGTATCTGCTTCTCAACGCGATGAAAGCCGCAAGTCCTTAATGTTCCGAATAAATGAAGATTGGAGTAATTTCAAGAAAATACATTGTAAAGAATTACTCAAACAAATTGCAGAAAGACACGATTTAAGTATCGATATCTTAACCAAAGAAATATTACAGGAAAACTATATACCTTTTAAAATACCACACTCTTGCGAAGATTCATCTAACTTATACCTTGTTCAATTTGTTGAAGAAATCAATAAAGCAAAAAATTATATCAATCTTTGTAAGAATATTAACTCCAACAAGAAAGATATCCAAATCAAAATTCAAAGCATACTCATTGGAAATGAAGGAAAAACTGCTTTCAAAGAAATTCTCGCAAGAGCAAAAACAAACATTGATTCTTTGAGCTCATTATTGAATATACAAAAAGAAGCCAGGACACTATATAAAGGAATAGAAAAAGCAGAAGAGATAAAATTACATATACGTGGATTGCGATCATTAGCTGATAGCGCAGATTTGATAAAAGTAATAAAAATTAATATACGTGAAGAAGTTAAGGCAATCGTAAATGGAAAACTCGGAGAGAAAACTAAAGAATATTATAAGAATTTATATGATAAAGACGTGTTTGAATTTAATCAATTGACAACTGGTCATGCGGCTAACCCCGATATAAAAACGGAAATTAATATTTATCTTAAAGCTGGAGACTATCAAGTCCCAATGGGGCCATATAGTAATGCAGGGAGAATGCGTGCATTGCTTTTATCTTTTGCGTTTGCACTTATAGAAAAGAGCAAAGATTCATTGGATATGATAATATTGGATGATCCTGCTTTGTCATTAGATGATGAACACAAAGCTAGATTTATCGATCATTTAGTAGAACCATTTGTTAAAACAGGACAGGTTGTACTTGGCACACACTATGAAAGATTTTACCAAGATAGTGAAAGTGTATTTGAGAATAACAGTAAATTGGTATTGGTTCCTAAGAAAAGGCCTTCTGATCAGATAGTATTAGAAGCAGGAGATTTATTGGAAAAAGTGACAAAGGCAATGGAAATTCAGAATGGCAATTGGAGGGAAATTGCGGGGGATATTCGGGTATGGATTGAGAGAACTTTGGGGACTTTAAATGGGTACTGTCCTATTCCATTTATTGTATTCAATAATTTACCATTAAGCATTGATAACTATTCAAAAATTACTGATATAAGAATAGCATCACAACGAAGAGATTTAATTGTTTCTACATTGAAAAGCAAAAGCATCGAAAGAATAATACATAAATTACATCATAATGAGCCTGTAAATGAGCCGGATGTAAGAGATGCTTTAAAAGTAATTAAAGAAGTAGAAAAAACTGTCAATAACGAAATCGCATGGTTAAAAACTTTGCATAATCACGCGATACGCCATCGCCAAGTTCATGATGGAAATAAGATAGTTTTAAACAATGTAAGCTTTAAAAAACAGGAAGTCGAGAAGAATATTCAAGTTATTCGTAAAGCTGCTGCCGCACATAATGGTCAAGGGATTGATTGGGATATTAACGAAGAATATTCTCTTGTAGGAAACTCTATTGTGCATATATCCTCAGATGCAATAAGCCCCATTGGGCAGTATGGTCAATATCTATTACTCGGAAATGTTGAAATTCAGCCTAAAAATGGCGATTTGGTAGCTTTTGAAACGCCAGATTTGAAGAAATATTTAAGAAGATTTTGGCAAGAACAGGATGGCACAATTATCTTAGAAGGCGCAAATCCCACTAAACCTTTTAAACCAATCTATGTTAATTCAGGAAAATGCAATGTCAGGCGAGTTATTGGCATCTTATATAAGCAAGATCAACCAAATCATAATAATGAGGAATGGTCTTTAAATGGTTTTTCGGATAACTGGTTTGATGATATACTAGGTGTCAGAGTAAAAGGAACAAGTTTAGAACCAATTGCACGAGACGGACAAATAATCTTAATAAAAAAATTCGATGTAAAAACAAAAATTAAAGATGATATGTTAGCATGCGTATCAATAGAAGGGGTTGGTGATGTAATAAAACGTTGCCATATCTCGGATTCACAAATTATCTTATCTTCTATCAATCCAAATGAGCGAGAAGCAACGATTGTTACTAAAATGGAATCAATTCAACATGCTTATGAACTTAATGGTGTACTGTTTGAAACCGGAACAGGAAAGTCTATAGATTAGTTTTGAAAATTCATCTATTAAAATTAAGCATATTAATATTGATGAACGCCCCCCATCTTGAACAATAATTTTCTTGTTCAAGATTTCCCCCCAAAAGGGGGCGAATAGATTTTTGCTTCCCTGCCAAATGAGTCGTTATGTGTGATAAACGGATTGAGATTGCTTCGGCTGCGGCCTCGCAATGACCCCATAACCCGCTCCATTCCTACTTCGCTAAAGCTACGAAGGACAAGTACTGTCGCGGCTCTGACGGGGGGAATGCGGCGTTGAATTGCCCCCTCCATTACGGGCTTGTTGCCCAAATACCGGGGCTGGTTCGTTTTTTCTTTCTTAACTTCCATTATAATTTATAATACATCCACTGTTTATTGCAAGGATGCTATTATCATGTTGGGTAAATCAAATCAACTAGAATCCAAACTGTTCTACCACGGCCTTTCGCTTGAAAGACGCATGCCGCAAGAGCATCCGCTGCGAAAGATAAAGCAGCTTGTAGATTTCAAATTTATTCGCTCAAAAGTCGCTGACCTTTATGGAAAAAACGGCAATGAATCTGCTGATCCAACCGTTATCCTCAAACTAATGTTCCT